>JBNKNN010000001.1:0-5374 GCA_050293865.1 Hydrogenophaga sp.
CCTCCCAACCGAGGTTCCCAGTGGAGCCATGATTTGGGCAAAGCCTTGAACCACTGCAAGCGATCCGCCATGCGCCTGCCCACCTCGTCATGCAACCAAGGACTGGTACCGCGCGGCATGCTCAGCCAGCGTTTGGCGGCAACGGCATCCAAGGAAGGCGGAAGGTCATGACCGGCAGAACTTGACACAGATTGGGACACCCAAACAATTGACACAAAGTGGGGGAAGGCTCGGCAAAAGCAGCCAGCCAATCAGTATATTGGGCTCATGCAATCTCGATGGAGCCAATGGCTATTGCAACTGCCTGTGACATGCGAAGTGTGCGGCACCTGGCCATCCAAGGCGGTGTGCCCGGAGTGCATGGCACGCTGGTGCACGGCAGTCGACCGATGCTGCCGATGCGCGGCCCACACACCCAAAGGCGTCGAACTGTGTGGCGCTTGCCTGAAGGCAGCGGCGCTCGGCGAACCCGCCCTGCACCGTTGCATTGCAGCGGTGGACTACACCTATCCTTGGCAACAGCTCATGGCGAGATTCAAGTTCCAGGCTGAACCAGGCTGGGCAGACTTCTTTTCCACGATGTTGCTTCAAGCGCCAGGCGCAGCAAAACTGATGATGCGCGCTGACGCCTTGATCGCTATTCCTGCATCACGCCAGCGGCTGGCCGAGCGAGGCTACAACCAGGCCTGGCTCTTGGCAAAGGCCCTGTCTCGTCAATGGCATTCCGAAGCGAAGACAAGAAAGCTCCAAACCTGCACCCCGGAACTCATTCATGGATTGGAGCGTCGCCGGGACACTGCGGCCCAACACCGGCTGAGCCGCAGGCAACGCCTGGGCAATCTTGATGGTGCCTTTGAGGCCGGCCCCGATCTCTTGACACGCCTGAGACAAGGCTCTCTAACGCATGTCATATTGATCGATGATGTCACCACGACAGGTACGACACTGCATTCAGCTGCACGTACACTCAGGAAGGTCGGTGTCGAACAGGTCAGCGCCTTGGTCGTCTGCAAAACCTGAGCAGGCAGTTGCTGGCCCGGACTTCAGTTTCTGAAGCATTCCTGGCGGCGCCCTTCGTTCGCCCTTCATTTCTGTGCCATGTTCCACATCGTTCTCGTTCATCCGGAAATCCCGCCCAACACCGGCAACGTCATCCGGCTTTGTGCGGACACCGGATGCCAGTTGCACCTCATTGAGCCGCTTGGGTTTTCCATGGAGGACAAGCAACTGCGTCGAGCAGGGCTCGACTACCACGAGTTCGCATCCGTGGTGCGCCACGCGAGCTGGTCGAACTTTCTGGCCAAAGAAATGCCTCGAAGTGACCGCCTGTTCGCGATGACCACTCGAGGGCAGTTCAGTGTGCACGGGACCCGCTTCGAACCTGGCGACTGGCTTGTTTTCGGTTCTGAAACCAGCGGACTGCCCAGCGACCTCAGGGAGACCTTCCCTCCACGGCAACAACTGCGACTGCCCATGCGACAGGGGCAACGCAGCTTGAACCTGTCCAACGCGGTGGCCGTCGTAGCCTATGAGGCGTGGCGACAGGCCAGCTTTGAGGGCGACAAGTCGTGAAACGCAGCACCATTGACATCAATATGACAGCCTTGACTATCCAACTGGCCCAATAGCGCGATAGTATTCAGCAGTACACAAACAACAGGGATTGCAAACGCCGACGGGGAAGGCAGGGACAAAAGGCGTACACTCGCGATCTATTGCCATGATCCAAGGAATTTCACGCGTTATCAAAACAGGATTGCTGCCCGGCACGAGGCACTTCAGAAAGCCGCGCCTGCGTGATTTGACAGCCATGCAAGAGGCGATGAAGTCATGCATTGCTGACTGCGAAGGCATGCAAGCGCTCAAGTTGCGGCATCGCATCGAGAAGACGCAAACTGCTCAGGAGTTGTGGATGCTGCGTAACGACGCATTCCAACTGGTGTCTCACCTGCACAGTCAGGCGGAGGCAGCCTCTCGCATCAATGGATTGATAGAGATATTCAAGGGTTGGGTTGCCCCCAGGCACCTCACCCGTATCGGCTGAGCCCGGCCGGGAAACGGCGGCCAGCCGCGAGAGGCCTTAAGGATAACGGCGCGAGATCGATTCCGCTATACAAGCCGGTTTCTCTGCCCCCTCTCGCTCTACCGTTACTTGCCAGTTCATCTGGACGCCATTGTTGGCAATGGGTTCTGCTTGCAGAAGTTTGAGATGTGCCCGCAAACGGCTCCCCACCGGTACGGGCGACGTAAAACGAACTTTGTTCAACCCGTAGTTGACGCCCATGCCGGACTCTTCCACCTTGATGGCATTGTCAAAAAACCTCGGGATCATGGAGAGCGTGAGAAAACCGTGGGCAATCGGCGCACCGAAGGGTCCCTTTTTGGCTCGTTCCACATCCACATGAATCCACTGATGATCACCAGTGGCTTCAGCGAACTGGTTCACCTGCTCCTGCGTGATCGTGATCCAGTCGCTGACGGCGACATCCTGGCCAACGCATGCGGCCAGCTCTGAGAAAGTCTGGAAGGTTTTCATGGGATCCCACTCTACTGCTTGCTCTGGAAGCACGATGTCGAGCCGGAGACACGATGCCTGCCGACCAAGCGACCTCTGCAGCCTGGCCAAGCAGCCAATCTTGCGAATGGGATGACTGGCCGATCCGGAAGAGATGCCTGGTCTGTGCGACTCAGCTGTCCAGCCATTGGCAGATGCGTTGCCACTGCTCCAGGTCCGTTGCCACACGCCCAGGCGAAACGTCAAAAAGGGTCAACCCTCTTGCCGCCAAATGAATGTAGTTCTGAGTGTTTCGCAAGTAGCCAAGCACCGGGAGATCGAGGCTTTCGACGAACTCCCTGAGTTTGTCCGCAGAGATGGTGCGACCATCAACGCGCATCCCGACGATGCCCACTTCCAGTTTTCCGGCGCGCTTGGATTCAGCCAAGTCGTCGAGGAACGCGCGCGTCGCATAGATATCGAAGATGCTGGGCTGCAGCGGCACCAATACCTTGTTCGCCGCCTTGAGAACGCCCTTGAACTGTGATCCGTGCAAGCCTGCGGGGGTATCCAGCACTACGTGACTGACGCCCTTGGGCGGCCTCGCGACCTTGTCCTCGTCAAGCGCCCAGTGCTGGATCTCGCGCGCCTGCGGGGGGCGAAGGCTTAACCACAAGTGCGAAGATTGCTGCCTGTCCGCGTCTCCCAACATGACCTGGTGCCCTCGACTGGCAAAGTAACCCGCCACGTTCGTGGACAGCGTCGACTTCCCTACACCCCCTTTGGGGTTGGCCACAACGACGACTGGCATGGTGTTCTCCTGACCTCTCTTGTCATGAACTGAACCTATGTTATCGCCCCTTGGCGCATCAGGCCAGACCCGTTTGCGCTGGCATCAAATCACAGCATCCCATAGCAGTTTGACGCCAGTGAAGAACATGCCAAGGTATATCAGGCGATAGAAAAGCGCGGGCTGAATGCGTTTGGCCACCCGCACCCCAACCCAGACCCCTATCGGCGCCAAAGGCAGCAGAACGAAAGACGTGAGCAGGTTGCGCATATCGAGCAACCCCAGCCACGCGTAGGGGCCCCATTTCGACAGGTTGATCACGAAGAAAAAATACGCCATCGTCCCGTTGAACACCATGGGCGTCATTCTCATGGGTATGACATAGACGTTGATAGGCGGACCACCCGCATGAGAGATGAAACTCGTGAACCCGGAAGTAGCGCTCAGCAGCGCACCCACCCAGCGAGGGGCAGGCTTGGCGTCAGCCTTTGGCGGAAACAGCAGACGCTGCGCCAGGAACAGCAAGGTCACTGCGCCAACAACTCCTGCCACAAGGGGGGCCGGCATGACCGAGAACAGAATTGTGCCCACCACCGTTCCCACAAGGCCAAATGGCAGTGTGAAGCGCAATAGCTTCCAGTTGACGTGCTTGCGGTAGGCTGTGATGCCTAACAAGTCCATCACCAGCAGCACTGGCATGAGAATGGCCGCCGCCTGAGGCACAGCAATGGCAAGAGCCATCATTGGCACCGCCAGTGAACCAAATCCCGCGCCAAATCCGCTTTTGCTGATCCCCAGCAAAAGCACGGCCGGGACGGCCACGATGTAGAACCAAGGGTCTGTGATCAGGTTGTCCACTGCTGAGATTTCATCACGAAAAAAAGCCCGGCCTGGGCCGGGCGCCGGATGGCGTCAACCAGGGCCCGCCGTTCAGACTTTCTCCAACACCACGGCGATGCCCTGTCCGACGCCAATGCACATCGTGCACAGGGCGTATCGGCCGCCCATGGCGTGCAAACGATTGACAGCAGTCGTGGCCAGGCGGGCGCCGCTGGCGCCCAATGGGTGCCCCAACGCGATGGCGCCACCCCAAGCGTTCACGCGTTCGTCATCGTCCTTGAGGCCCAGCATGCGCAAGACGGCCAGACCTTGGGCCGCAAAGGCTTCGTTGAGCTCGATGACATCCATCTGGTCAAGGCTCAGACCGGTCAGGGCCAACACCCTTTCGGTAGCCGGCGCAGGGCCGATGCCCATGACACGCGGGGGCACGCCCGCAGTGGCCATGCCAACGACGCGCGCCTTCGGTGTCAGACCAAATTGGCCGGCTGTGGCTTCATCAGCCAGCAACAGCGCGCAAGCGCCGTCATTCACACCACTGGCGTTACCCGCCGTGACACTGCCATCAGGGCGCACAACCCCTTTGAGCGCCGCCAGCTTCTCAAGGCTGGTTTCGCGGGGATGCTCGTCTGTATCGACCAAAATGGGATCGCCCTTGCGCTGAGGCACAGCCACGGGCGTGATTTCGCGAGCCAGATGACCGGCCTTCTGGGCTGCCACAGCCTTGAGTTGACTGGCCATGGCCATTCGGTCCTGCGCTTCGCGTTCGATTTTGTAGTCCGTGGCCACGTTCTCCGCTGTCTCGGGCATGGAATCCACCCCATATTGGGCCTTCATCATCTTGTTGATGAAACGCCAGCCAATGGTGGTGTCATACACGGCATTGGTCCTGCTGAATGCAGTTTCAGCCTTGGGCATGACAAAGGGTGCGCGGCTCATGCTCTCGACGCCGCCTGCGATCATGAGGCGAGCCTCCCCAGCCTTGATGGCCCTTGCAGAGGTGCCCAGCGCGTCCAGGCCCGAGCCACAGAGGCGGTTGACGGTGGAGCCCGGCACGCCCACCGGCAAACCGGCAAGCAGGCTGCTCATGTGAGCGACGTTGCGGTTGTCCTCGCCAGCCTGGTTGGCACACCCGAAGATCACATCGGTGACCGCTTCCCAATCCACATGGGCGTTGCGCGCCATCAGGGCCTTGAGGGGCACAGCACCCAGATCGTCGGTCCTCACCGTCGACAGGGCGCCACCATAGCGGC
>JBNKNN010000002.1:0-17231 GCA_050293865.1 Hydrogenophaga sp.
AAGGAAGGAAAAGAAGAAAGGGAAGAAGCCTTACTTGTATCCCACCCGATCCAGCATCTGCTGTACCTTGGTCATGTTCTTGGCCACCGCGCCCAGCGGCACAGTTTCGGCCTTGAAATCGTCTCCACCAATGGCCTTGAGCGCCGGGTTGTCCACCTTCACGCCTTTGGCGGCAGGAAACTCGTTGTTGCCATTCGCAAAGTACTGCTGCGCAAATGGGCTGGCCAGGTATTCCATGAAGGCCACAGCGGCTTCTTTATGCTTGGCATGTTTGGCCACTCCGGCGCCAGCGATGTTCACGTGCGTGCCGGAGGTCCCCTGGTTGGGGAATACCACTCGGACCTTCTCCATCACCGCGCGGTCTTCCGGTTTTTTGGACGCCACCAAGCGCGCGGCGTAGTAGGAGTTGGTGATCGCAACACCGCACTCGCCTGATGCCACGCCTTTGATCTGGTCGGTGTCGCCGCCTTTCGGGGAGCGGGCCATATTGTCCACCAAGCCCTTGAGCCAGGCTTCGCCCTGTTGGTCACCCAGTCGCTCCACCACCGTAGCGAACAGGGACATGTTGTAAGGGTGCGAGCCTGAGCGCGTGCAAAGCATGCCCTTGAGCTTGGGGTCTGCCAACTGCTCGTAGGTAGCCACATCTTCAGCTTTGACCCGAAGCGGGTCGTACACAATCACGCGGGCACGAGTGGAGAAACCGGTCCAGGTTACCCCATCTGCGCTTCGGTCCGCGCGCAGGTTGGCGGGAATGGCATCGTCCAGCTTGGCCGACTGGATGGGCTGGAACAGCCCTTGATCATTCGCCACGGCCAGGCGAGCGGCATCCACCAGCATGATCACGTCTGCGGGGGAAGCCGCGCCCTCAGCGCGAAGTCGCGCGATGATGCCTGCATCGTCCGCATCCACACGGTTGATCTTGATGCCGGTCTGCTTGGTGAACTCGGCGTACATCGTCTCGTCTGTCTGGTAGTGGCGAGCCGAGTAGAGGTTGAGAACCTTGTCTTCTGCTTGCGCAGGCAAGGCAATGAACGTTGCTGCAGCAGCTATTGCGATGGAGGAGAGTGTGTGCTGAGCCTTGAAAGTCGAGGTCATGTTTTCAGGTCCGGGGTGTTTTGAGTCTTGCTGAAATCTTGAAGAGGCTGCCAAGCACCCGAAGGCGATCGACAATGATCAAATATTAACAGAAACAAGAATGATTCTCAATAAATGTCCAGATCGAAATGGTGCCATTGGAATGAGGGGTTCCGCCCCCTCAGACCAGTCTGACGCTGAGAGGCATCAATAGGCCGCTTGGTAGATCGCTCGGGCGTCGGCTTCAGTCACTTCACGCGGGTTGTTCACAAGCAATCGTTCGATCTGCATCACATCTCTGACCAGCATGGGCAGATCATCTTGTTGGATGCCTGCTTCCCGCAAGGTCTGTGCATAGGGCATGGCGGCGACTCTTGCCCGGATGGCATCCAGAAAGGCGCGAGCCGCCACTTTGTCGTTGCTGGTAGTGTGCTCCGGCAAAATGGCTCGGCCCAACTCGGCGTACTCGGTTTGGGCAGCGTTGAGATTGAAATCCAGCACGGGGCCCAAGACGAGAGAATTCGATAGTCCGTGGGGCAGGTGGTAATGTCCCCCCAGTGGATAGGCAAAAGCGTGGACGGCAGCCACGGGCGCATTCGCAAAGGCCATGCCGGCAAACAGGGAGCCGCTCAGCATCGCTTCTCGCACCGCAGGATCTTTGCCGTCTTCAACGGCGGCCGGTAAGTTCGCGTAAAGCAGTTGCAAAGCCTTGATGGCCAACGCATCCGACAGCACGTTCTTCTTGATTTTTGAGGTGTACGCCTCAATGGCGTGGACCATGGCGTCGACACCTGTCATTGCGGTCACGGCGGGAGGTAACCCCAGCGTGAGATGACTGTCCAAAAGTGCCAGGTCCGGGTAGAGCAGGGGGGACACTACGCCTTTCTTTTCGTTGGTAGGTGTGGTGACGATAGCGATCGGCGTGACCTCGGACCCGGTACCGGCTGTGGTCGGTACTTGAATCAAGGGTAGGCGCGGCCCTTTGGCCAGGCCGATGCCGTAAACCGAGGGCAGGTCTTGCGGTGTGCAGGCCAGAAGCGCCACCAATTTGGCGGTGTCCATGGAGCTTCCGCCGCCCAACCCGACCACGCCGTCGGCTTTGGCTTCCAGCGCAGCGTTCACCGCCGCCTCCACGCGCTCCTCCGGAGGATCTGCAAGCACGTCGGCATAGACCATGGCATCCTGGCCGGCCGCCTTGAGTGATTCAAGCGCTTTGTCCAGCAAGCCCGCTTTGACGAGTCCAGCATCGGTCACGATGAACAGTCGCTTCGCGCCCAGATTTGTCGCCAGTTCCCCAAGTCGGCTGATGCCGCCTTGCTCGCAGATGATGCGGGGAACCGTTTCGAACACGAATCCGGACATGAAGAGTCTCCTGAAATGATTCTGGCGTTCCACAGCGACGGTGCGACGTCAGAAGGTTGAGTTGTCAGGAGAGCATGCGTCAAGTGGCTGACGTGCGCAAGCCAGTACTGTCCCACAGGCGAAAAAAAGCCCTCACCATGGAGGGAGGGCTTGAAGGGTCCGATGAATCGGAATTCGAAAGGGACCCGAGGAGACAACCTGAGAAACGGTCTGCTTCCAGACACCGCCACTCACGCTGTGTGACGGTATCTTGCGCCAGATTCAGTATGTCAGCCTTGACTGATGTCAAAGGCCGAAGAACCTGGGGCCAAACAGCCCATTTGAAAAATTAACGCTTGCGGGCAGCAGGCTTGGCAGCGCTCACAGCAGTGGCAGTCATGGCGTTGAAGTTGGCTTCAGCCATTTCGGTTGCTTGCTTGACAGCTTTCTGCACGGACTCCATGGCGTTGTTGGCAGCAGAGAACGAGCTCTTCATGACAGCAACAGCGGACTCGGAACCGGCAGGTGCATTCTTGGCAGCGTTGTCGACAACGGCCATCATCTTCTTCTGAGCGTCAGCGGCCTGGGACTCTGCTGCTTTGGAGAAAGCGGCGCCGGTACCGGTGGCGATGTCGTACAGGTGACGGCTGTATGCGACGGTCTTCTCTGCCAGAGGCTGCATCAGGCTCGCTTGCAGCGCCAGCAATTCTTGAGCGTCTTTCACGCTCATCATGGCTTGGGCGGTCTCAGCGGACTCGCTCATGGCAGCCTTGGTAGCCTGGATGTTCAGGTCAACCAGTTTTTCGACGCCGTCGAAAGCTTTTTGGGTCAAGCCGAACAGGGTCTCGATGTTGGCTTTCTGGGCAGCGACGATTTGGTCAGCGGTCATCATAATTTGTACTCCTAGAGGGTGGATAGACTGAGGTTTTCGATGTTTGCTGCGGTGCTGCTTTGTCCTGAATCTACCGTGCCTCCCTTGAGGCCGTTGGACCATGCTGCGCTGCAACATGGTTCTTATTATAGGGCTCCGATTGATCATTGCAAGTGCTTTTTGTTGCGATGCAGCATATTAGAGTGGAATGCCTATAACTCAATGATTGCGGGGTCTGCGAGGGAATGGGTTTGACAAGAAGCATACAAATGTTGCGCTGCGCTAGAGATAGCAAGGTGTCCAGATTCTCGAACCGAGTTGCCAAGTGAAAGTCTTTTACGCTACCCAGTTCGTCCTTCCCCTGCCAACCGGGCACCGCTTTCCGATGCAGAAGTACGCCCGCCTCAGGGAAAGGCTGGCGCGAGAGCTGCCGCAGGTCCAGATGGGGCAGGCACAAGCTGCCACGGATGGAGAGCTGGCGTTGGTCCACAGCCCGGGCTATGTCGGCGCCATCATGAATGGAACGCTGCCGGCTGCTGCCCAGCGAGAGATCGGGTTCCCGTGGAGCGAAGCCATGGGCGAGCGAGCCCGCCGATCTGTCGGCGCGACGATTCAGGCGAGTCGGGAAGCTTTGGGTGGCGAGGGTGTTGCAGCGAACATTGCCGGAGGCACACACCACGCATACGCTCACAAGGGGGGAGGTTTTTGCGTGTTCAACGACGCAGCAGTGGCTGCGCGCCTGATGCAGGCCGAGCATTCGCGGCACAGCCGGCACCCCTTGCGCGTGGCCATCATCGACCTGGATGTGCATCAGGGAAATGGCACCGCCCACATATTTGCCAAAGACGGCTCGGTCTTCACTTTGTCAATGCATGGGGAGAAGAATTTCCCATTTCGCAAGGAGCCGAGTGATCTCGACGTCGGTTTGCGCGATGGCTGCGAGGACCAGGAATACCTGCAGGCCCTGGAACAGGCCTTGCAGACCCTGGACGAACGCTTTGATCCTGGCTTTGTGATCTACCTGGCCGGAGCGGACCCCCACCGGGGAGATCGGCTGGGTCGGCTCAAGCTGAGCGATGACGGGATGGAGGCTCGGGATCGGCGCGTACTCGACTGGGCATGGCAGCGGCGGCTGCCTCTGGCCATGACCATGGCAGGGGGGTATGGTCACGACATCGAGACCACCGTCCAGGTCCAGATGAATACTTACAAGGTGGCGCTGGAATACCACGCACGCTGGCAGCAATGGCGGGCAAGGGAGGCGAATCGTTGACAGGCAGGGGGCGTGCTGCCCGGGCGGTCGCTGCTGCCCCAACGCCCAGCAACCAACGGGTTGCACCCATACCCGCCGCAACTGCGGGGGCGATCACTGCGGATAGGACGACCCCTGTCAGGGCTGGCAGAATGACGTGATGTCCCAACAACCCCAATCCGGCCCCAGACCGGCGGCCAAGCCCCGCAGCCATTTTCGGGCATTTCGAGATATCGGCACTCGCTGGAGCGACAACGACCTCTATGGTCATGTCAACAATGTCGTGTACTACTCGTGGTTCGACACGGCGGTCAATGGATGGCTGATCGATCAGGGCGTCCTTGACATTCACGAAGGTAAAGTCATCGGACTGGTGGTGGAGACCCAGTGCAACTATTTCGCGCCACTGGCTTTCCCGCAGGCGGTTCATGCAGGGTTGCGCGTGGCCCACATGGGGTCTTCGAGCGTTCGCTATGAAGTCGGACTCTTTGCCAAAGAAGAAAACAATACGGCGGCTTGTGGCCATTTCGTGCACGTGTACGTGGACCGGGAAACCCGGCGTCCGGTCTCACTGCCCGAACCGCTCAGAGCTGCACTGGAGACACTCACATGACCCAAGAAGCCAACGAGGCCGCCAGTATCGACCTGAGAAGTGTGGAAGCAGCGATTGACAGTCGCATGTCCACTCGTGCTTTCCTGCAGACGCCGGTGCCACGTGCGGCACTGGAGCGCATTCTCTCCGTGGCTTCTCGAGCGCCATCTGGAACAAACACCCAGCCCTGGAAAGTCTACGTTCTGCAGGGCAAGGCTCGGGATTCGCTGATGGACAAGGTGTGCGCTGCCCATGATTCCGTCCGCGCGGATCCGTCGGAGGCCGCTGCGTATCAGGAGGCCTACGATTACTATCCCACCGAGTGGGTCAGTCCCTACATCGATCGCCGGCGCGAGAATGGCTGGGGCTTGTACGGTCTGCTGGGAATAGGCAAGGGCGACAAAGACCGAATGCACGCCCAGCACCAGCGCAACTTTCGTTTTTTTGACGCCCCAGTAGGGCTGATGTTCACCGTGGACAAGGTCATGGGCCGTGGTTCCTTGCTCGACTACGGAATGTTCTTGCAGAACATCATGATCCTGGCGCGTGCCCATGGTCTGCATACATGTCCGCAGGCGGCGTGGAACCACTATGCCCGAATCATCCTCCCACACATTGGTGCGGCGGAGAGCGAAATGCTCGTGTGCGGCATGGCCTTGGGCTACGCCGACGATGATGACCTGGTGAACACGTATCGCACTCCACGTGAAAGCGTGGAGACGTTCACCCATTGGCTGGGCGATTGATCGGGCGTGGCCCGTGTCAGCCCTTCCTCAGCCGAGGCTGGAATAATCCGGGCTTCGGCTATTTGCATTTTTAACTCACAGATTGAATTGAGGAGACTTTCATGATTACCACTGCGAGCGGCCTGCAATATGAAGACGTTGTCGTCGGTGAAGGCGAGTTGGCCCAGGCTGGTCAGCATGTGCAGGTGCACTACACAGGTTGGTTGTTCAATGATGGTGTCCAAGGCGGCAAGTTCGACTCCAGCAAGGACCGAGGCCAGCCATTTGCCTTCCCTCTGGGGGCGGGCCATGTGATTCAGGGCTGGGATGAGGGCGTACAAGGCATGGCCGTGGGAGGCACCCGTCGACTGGTGTTGCCCCCTGATCTGGGCTATGGGGCCCGAGGTGCTGGTGGCGTGATTCCGCCCAACGCCACGTTGCTGTTCGAAGTGGAGCTGCTGGGCGTTTGAAGCACGGGGGAAGCGCCCCTCAAGTTCAGGGGCGGCGTCTCCGTCAAGACCGACAATGCCATTCGGGCTCCGACCCGGATGAAGAACTAGTGACTAGTGCAAGAGGAAAGACATGTTGATTACACGTTCCCGATGGCAATGGGCCTTGATGGTCATGGTGGCCGTGTTGCCAGGTTTGGCTCAAGCGGCAGATCTCGACGGCAGTCAGCTGTCGGTCCTGTGGGGCGTGCCGTTTGCCGGCATTTTGCTGTCCATCGCCTTGATGCCGCTGCTCGCTCCAGGCTTCTGGCACCACCACTATGGCAAGGTCGCCGCAGCCTGGGCACTGGCTTTCATGGTGCCTTTCACGGTCGTCTATGGGCCGGGCGCAGCGGGGGCAGGCCTTGTGCACGCGCTGATGGCGGAATACATCCCGTTTATCTTGTTGCTGACCGCCTTGTTCACAGTGGCTGGCGGCATCTTTTTGCGTGGCAATCTTCATGGCAGCCCATTGCTGAACACTGGCATCCTGGCCATCGGTGCCGTACTGGCGAGCTTCATGGGGACCACTGGAGCGTCGATGCTACTGATCCGGCCGCTGATCCGGGCCAATGACAATCGCAAACATCGTGTGCATGTGGTCGTGTTCTTCATCTTCATCGTCTCCAATGCCGGCGGCTCTCTGACGCCGCTGGGGGACCCTCCGTTGTTCCTTGGCTTCCTCAAGGGAGTCGACTTTTTCTGGACAATGCAGCACATCTTCCCCGAGACGCTGTTCATTGTGGGCGTGCTCCTGGCGTTGTTCTACGTGATCGATTGGTGGCATTACCATCACCGCGAGGAAATCGAACCGGTGGACCCCACCCCGGACACCGTGCGCTTTGGCTTCGATGGCGCCATCAACTTTTTGTTGCTGGGCGTGGTGGTTGCACTGGTTCTCATGAGTGGTTTGTGGAAGTCAGACGTAGTCTTTGACATCGCCGGTACGCCAGTCGGCCTGCCTGGGCTGGTGCGAGACGTCGGCCTGATCCTTGTGGCCATCATCTCTCTGAAGATTACGCCGGACAGCGTCCACGAGAGCAATCAGTTCAACTGGGAGCCCATGCTGGAAGTGGCCAAGCTCTTCGCAGGAATTTTCCTGACGATCATTCCGGTGATTGCCATGCTCAAAGCCGGAACCAGCGGTCCTTTTGCTGCCGTGGTGAGTGCGGTGACCAACCCGGATGGAACCCACAACACTGCCATGTATTTCTGGGCCACAGGTTTGCTCAGCTCGTTCCTCGACAACGCGCCAACCTACCTGGTGTTCTTCAATACAGCCGGGGGTGATGCTGCAGCGCTGATGACGACGTACGCGCCTACGCTGGTCGCCATCTCGGCGGGAGCCGTGTTCATGGGCGCAAATACCTACATTGGTAATGCGCCCAACCTCATGGTCAAGGCGATTGCCGAAGACCGTGGCGTGCCCATGCCCAGCTTCTTTGGCTACATGGTGTGGTCGTTCGGCATCCTGATGCCGCTGTTTGCGTTCATGACCTGGGTCTGGTTCGCTTGAAGCGTGTGATCATGCAAAAGCCCAGGCTGCTGATTGCCCGGAACGTCTACCCGGCGGCGGTTGAAAAACTGCAGACGGTGTTTGATGTGGAGACCACGCCTGAAGGCGTGGTCTGGACAGCAGAGCAACTGGTTGAACGCTTGCAGGGCAAGGATGCCGTACTCACCACGGGCAGCGAGCGAATCGACGCTGAGTTGCTCAGGGCCTGCCCTCGGCTGAAGATGGTGGCCAATCTCTCGGTTGGCTTCAACAACTTTGACTTGCCGGCCATGACGGCCGCTGGCGTGTTGGGCACGAACGCGCCCGGTGTTCTCACTGAAACCACGGCAGATTTTGGTTTTGCCTTGCTCATGGCCACCGCGCGCCGAATCACAGAGAGCGAGCATTTCCTGCGTGCCGGTCAATGGAACCAGTGGTCTCTGTCGCTCTTCACGGGTGCGGATGTGCACGGCAGCACACTTGGCATTCTCGGAATGGGCAGGATTGGACAAGCCATAGCCCGGCGCGGAGCGCATGGCTTTGGCATGCGGGTGATCTATCACAACCGAAGTCGTCTCGACCAAGCCACTGAGGACAGCTGCAATGCTGCCTATGTCACGCAGGACGAACTGCTGACGCAGGCGGATCATCTGGTGCTGGTGTTGCCGTACAGTCCTGAGGTACACCATCTGATTGATGCCAGTGCATTGGCCAAGATGAAGCCGAGTGCCACCTTGGTCAACATTGCTCGGGGCGGCATAGTGGATGAAGATGCGTTGGTCGACGCTTTGCGTGCAAGGCGCTTGGCTGCGGCTGGACTGGACGTCTTTGAGGGGGAGCCGGAAGTCAATCCCCAGTTGTTGAAGCTCAGCAACGTGGTACTGACGCCCCATATCGCGAGCGCATCTGAACCCACCCGTCTGGCGATGGTGATGCTGGCAGCCGACAACCTCATCGCCTTCTTCTCTGAAGGCAAGGCGCTGACGGCACTCAATCCCGAGGTGCTGAACACAGCGTCAAGGTAGAAGCTGCCTGGCCAGCGCCTGGTGTCCGGCTTCTCGGGCCAGGTCGGCAGCAGTCTGACCATTCGCTGTTTGCAGTTCGCGACGTGCACCGGCCTTGAGCAAGGCCTGCACGGCCACCTGGTCTCCTGCTTGCGCGGCCCGCATCAGCCACGTCAGACCTTTCGCATCGCGCTCGTCCGGCGCCCCGCCATTGTCCAGGTGCTCCCGCCAGCCAAGCAGAATCGGTGGTTGCATGCGGGCGGCTCGTCCTGTCGGGGGGGCAGCCGCCGCTGGTGAGGACGGGCGTCCCCCTGCAGCTGTGTCGGCATTGGGTTCTCGAGCCGCCTCGGCTGACGGCATTGCTGGGCTCGCCATGGCTTGGTCGGCCTCCGCAGCCGCTTCCTTGGCTCGTGCGATGGAAGTGGTGGGCTCAGGCGCTGCTGCCACGGTCACCGGCGGGTTGTCTACGGCCATTTCCTCTTCCAATGCCAAACCGGCGGCGCCTGTGTCTGCATCCTGTCTGGCCGCGGCGACACGGTTCTGCTGGTTGAGTTTCGGTTCAGCTTGCACCGCCACCTCCGGTCGCTCTTCGCTCAGGCGCGGGGCAATGGCCTCCGTCTCCATCTTTGCAGGGGCATTGCTGCCGAGCAGGGGAGCTTGGTCGACTCGTGCTTCCCCAAGTTCGCGCTTGGCGGCCTGATCGACGGAGGCCATCATGGTGTCGTTGTCAGGCGATGGGGCACTCCACTGTCGCATTCCCAACCAGCCTGCCGCGACCAGTACCAGCACGCTGGCGGCGGCTGACCAGCGCCACCAGGCTTGATTGGCCGCTTCCTGTCCCTGGCGTGCTCTCTGCGCGGCGATCGTCTCGGCATGCGCTACCACCTTCGCCCGCAGCGCCGCAGGTGGTGCTGCTTGCGGGTCCAAGGCATTGGCCTCGTGATAGCGCTGAATGAGAGGATCGCGATCCGGATCGGTCATGGCGTCGTTTTCCCTTGAGCCGCTCATTGGGTTGCCTCCAAGGTTTTGCGCAACTGAGAACGTGCATAACGCAGCCGGCTTTTGGCGGTTTCGTGTGGAACCCGCGTAATCTCCGCAATTTCCGCGATGCTCAGGCCGCCTTCGGCTTGGAGCACGAAGGTTTCCCGTTGTTCCATCGGCAGGGCCGCCAGCGCGTCAAGCAAAGCCTGGCCTTGTTCGCGGCTTTGTAGCTGCTGAACTGGCCCGAAGCCCGACTCGGCCATCAGGCGTTCTGCCCAGTTGAGGCCTTCTTCATCTTCGGCGCTGAGACTCACATGTGGGCGGTGGCGTCGCCAGTGGTCAACGATGCGGTGGTGGGCAATGCTGAACAACCAGGTGCGAAACGAGGAGCGAGCCTCAAAGCTCGCAGCTTTTTCCAGCACAACGATCCACACGTCTTGAGCGAGCTCTTCGGCCAGACCGGGTTCTTGCACGCTGCGCAGCACGAAGCGCCAAAGTACCACCGCGTGGCGGTCGTAGAGCTGTTCGAACGCTGCGGTGTCTCCCGAAACGTAGGCGTTGAGCAATTCGATGTCCGCAGGCCCTGACATGGCCTCATTATGGCCGTTGTCAGGGCTCGGCGTGGGCAGTCATAGGCTCAGTACGGATCGGGGACGTAGCCATGGCGAGGTGCGTCCGGAAAGGCGCGTGGATGGCGATGGCCGTCCCGATGGTGACGGGGAATCACGCCGCGCGCCACCAGGTTGGCGTAGCTGTCATAGCGAATGCTGATGACTTCATCGGGGGATGTGTGCAGACGCTCGAACGTGGTGTGTCCAATGCGGTCGTATTCGCGGCGGCCGTGACCGGTGCCCAAGCGGGAGGTGCGCTGGTCCGCACCGTCCAGTCGGTGCGACTTTGAACGGGGTGCAGACTCGGCTTTCGGAACGGTGCTGTCACGCTTCATGCCACCATGGAGTTCTCCCGAGCGAGGTTCGAACCAGTCGTCGTCCCAAGGGCTGCGGTGTCGGTCGTGGTAGTGCCTCATCGGTGGGCGCTCGCGAAACACGGCAACGCCAATCACGCCGACATCGAACGGCCGGCCCGTGCGCGATGCGTAGGACTTGCGCGCTTTGGTGAAGTGAAAGGTTGCCACTTCGTGGTCGCTCTTGCGCCATCCGGTGACTTCGTACGACTGACCGCCGGCGAGCACGTATCCGTTCTGATCGAAGGCCGCTGATTCACCGGTGATGACGTTGACGCCGTCCACAGATACGACCGACATCAGGCGCCGTCCCGTTTCGTTGCGCAGGCTGATGGAGTACCGGGCGCCAGGACGACCGGCAATCCAGTACTCGCCTTTGTATCGGTAGACCGGCAGTTCACGGCCGGTGTGGCGGTCTGTGATGCTGACATCCATCAGGTGGCCCTGAGCGAAAGAGGGCAAGGCTGTGGTCAGGGCGGCTGCTGCGGCGAGGCCGAGCAGGGCGCGGCGCGAAGTCGTCAAAGCGTTGGTGTTCTGGCTCATAAGTTTCTCCACGTTGGATGAGGGCTCAGGCGATGCCCCAGGAAGAGGCTCACAGGGAATGTCGACAACCCTTAGTCGCGGAGTTGAACCAATCGGGGTTAAGCGGGTTTGCGTTTCACGAAACAACTTGTAAACGAAGCCAGGTTTTCCTCGTCGAAACAAAACGAAGCAAAGCTGAAACACGCCGTCAATCAGCGATACGCCGCTGCAAACATTGAAGCGCGGCTCGGTGGAACACTGGAGTCACTGAATCACAGCGCTTCATTTTTTCTTGACCTAACCACTTCCCCGAAAGGAAAGACCATGAATACCATTCAACGCTCCTCTCTTGCGATTGCTCTCTTTGCTGGTCTGGCCGCAGGCCAGGCCATGGCAGCCGACTTCAATCCTGCCAGCGGCGAATTCAGCTCTGCAGAAGCTGTGGCTGCTCCTGCCACCCACGCCACCCGCGGGGAAGTGATGGCGCAAGTCAAGCGACTGCCTGCCAGTGGCGAATTCAGCGGAGGAACGGTTGCTGCAGCTTCTTCTGACCAGAAGACCCGCGCCGAAGTGAAGGCCGACATCGTGGCCATTCCGGCCAGTGGTGAGTTCAGCGGTACGCCGGCGGACGTGCCTGCGGCAGTCAGCGCCAAGTCGCGGGAAGAGATTCGCGCCGAAGTGCTAGAAGCCCGTCGCAGTGGCGCTTTGCAAGCCAATGGCGACTACGTGGCCAACTGATCTCCACGCTTTGACATATTGAGTGTGTCTCCCTGAGTGTCTCCTCCGGTCCCTGGGGCTCCCCGGCGCCGGTTCCCTCCAGGTCCGAAGCCTTTTCGCATTCACGGCTTCGGACTTTTTTTTGCCTCCTTGCTTTCGGGGCAGATGCGGTATGGTGTCGGCCATCACCATCTTCGAACTTCCTCATGGCCGAATTTCTGCAAGTAGAGCTCTTTACCGATGTCGACGGCTTTGCCCGTTTTCGTGAGCGCGTCATTTCACTGAACGAGGGCAACGAGGCTGCGCGCCTGTCCCCTGTTCTTGCGGCTTCAGGCTTGCAATTGCGGCGGAGTCCAGTCGGATTTCGCAGCACGTTTCACTGCACGAAGACGCCTCAGTGGCTGTTCGTATTGCAAGGCTGCATGGAGATCGGATTGCAAGATGGCTCCGTGCGCCAGTTCGGGCCCGGCGAGCATTTCTACTCCAACGACACTTTGCCCGAAGGAGTGGCGTTCAATGCATCTTTGCACGGGCATTGCAGTCGGCAGGTGGGTGATCAAGATCTGGTCACAGCCTTCGTTCGCGGTCAAAGAGGCACTTAAGGCGCCGTTGCCTCGGGCTCGACCTCGGGCAAACGAAGTCGCAGCAACGCACGAACAAAGCCGTGGTCACTGCGTGAGCGGCTTTTCCCCTCGTGCAAGTGGTCGTTGAACACTTCGACGCGCCGGACATCACCAATCGACGCGCGACTGTCTGGAAGAAACTCTTCGCTCACAAAAACCTGGTCCAGGACTTCAGGCATGCCCTGGTGAATGTGGGAGTAGGCCACGTCGCGCCTCAATCCAAACTCACCCTGGGCATCCCAGGCATTGAACAGCGCATGATCACGTGCGCCGCGGTCATATGCAACCTGAGATGTGGCAGCAATGAGTTGCGTGGTTGAGCTGCGCGGACTGTCGTTGAGGTCGCCCAGCAGTATCAGCGGAAGCCGACTCCGGTGGAGAAGTTCCACTATTTTCAATCTCAGCGCCAAAGCTTCGCTGGCGCGCATCAACAGCGAGCGCATTGAGGCCACTGCCTGTACCGCCGGATCGCCCGGATCTTCCAGCGCCTTGCCATCCTCATCCTGCAGGAACTTGGGGCGTTTGGACTTGAGGTGTGTGGTCAGCACGCAGACAGTCTGCCCATGCTTGAGGCGCAAGGTGGCGAGCAAAGGCGGGCGCTGGAAGTCCGAGTAGGGTCCCAAACCGGGAACATCAATGACAGCTTGGGCCGGGAAGCCACCCAACGATTGCAGTGACTCGACTTTCAGGCGGGTGATCAGGCCGACCCGAGGCGTGCCTTGGGCGCCAGCACGGCCCGAATCGTTCTCGGCGCCAGGGGCTGAGACAAGGCCGTAGCGCAGGCCGCTGCTGGCAATGGCCTGTTGCAGGGCAGCTTCATCCCAGACTTCCTGCACGGCCAGTATGTCGGCATTGAGTGCGCCGAAGCGCTCGCCCAGCCACGCGACCTTGCGGTCGAATTCCTGTTCGGAGTAGGGCTCTTGCCCTTTGTAAAAGCCACGGCCGGGGAGGGCCAGGTTCAATACGTTGCAAGTGGCCACCATCAAGGTGGCGTAGCGTGGCTGGATGGACGTTGGCATGCGTCCATTGTAGGGATGGGCTCTTCACTGTGTGGCCGCCCAAAAAAAATGCCAGCACCGACCTTGGCAGGCCGAGTGCTGGCACCCTGACTGGTTCGAGCGACTCAGTCGATGCGACCGTAGCTGGTGCGCAGTGGATCAGCACCGCCACCACCTTGGCGCTTGCTTCCCTTGCTGTTGTTCTTGCCATTGCCGCGCTTGCCAGTGCGCATGGCATCAATGCTGGTCCGCAGCGGATCTGGCTGGCCGCCGGCAGAGGCGGAGCGTGGGCGTGGCTCGCGGATGCGCAAGCTGCCCAGGTGTGCGTTTGGCCCTGGCTGGCGCTCGCGGCGTTCTTCGCCAGGTTCGCCGTGCTGTTGGCGACCTTGGCCTCGTCCTTGACTGTGGCCTTGTCCTTGCGCCTGTTGGCCGTTTTGTCCGCCTTGCTGGTCGGTCCGCCCACCTCGCTGGCCGTTGCGGCCATTGCGCCGACGACGGCGACCATTACCGCCGTTGTTGTTTCCGTCGCCGCGCGCTCGTTGCTGCGATGGATGCGGCTGGCCATCGACCATGACGGGTTCCGTGCCATCTTCGCCAGCGCCGATGCCTTCCGCGTTGTCCGCGTTGGCTGCTTTGGGTTTGTTGCTCCGCTGCTTTTTCGCCGTACCTTCTCCGGCCTTGCGCTCTCGGATGCGCTGCATCATCTCCTGGCGAGCGGCTTTGGCGGCCGCCGCCATCACGTCGCGGCTCGGTGCCTTGCCCGCTCCACCCCAGATGGTCTGGCGGCCCATGGCAATGGGTTCGGCCTTCTCGCCCGGCTCAGGCATGAATTCCTGGAAGATCTGGACGGGGATTTCCTGCTTGGTGAAGCGCTCGATCTCCATCATGAAGCCTTCTTCATCCAGGCTGACGAGGTTGACGGCTTGGCCTTCGCGGCCAGCGCGACCGGTGCGGCCGATGCGGTGAACGTAGTCTTCGCAAACGTTGGGGATGTCGTAATTGACAACATGCGGCAGGTCATCGATGTCGATGCCGCGGGCTGCAATATCTGTGGCCACCAATGCGCGGATCTCGCCAGTCTTGAATCCGCCGAGAGCCTGCGTGCGGGCTCCTTGGCTCTTGTTGCCATGCAAGGCCATTGCCTTGATGCCATGCTTGGTAAGAAAGTCGGCCACATTGTTGGCGCCGAACTTGGTCCGGGTAAAGACCAGAACCTGACTCCAGTCGTGCTGGTTGATGATGTGCGCCAGCAGGGCCTTCTTCTTGGTGCGACCGACCGGGTGAATCACCTGGCTGATGCGCTGTACGGTGGTATTTCGGGGGGTGACCTGGATGTGCTGCGGTTCGTGCAGCAGACCGTTGGCCAGATCACGGATCTCGTCGCTGAACGTGGCCGAGAAAAGGAGGCTTTGTTTCTTCTTGGGGAGAAGAGCCAGAACCTTCTTGACGTCGTGGATGAAGCCCATGTCGAGCATGCGATCGGCTTCGTCCAGCACCAGAATCTCGACCTTGGAGAGGTCCATGAAGCCTTGTTGCTGCAGGTCCAGCAGGCGACCAGGCGTGGCAACCAGGATGTCCACGCCCTTCTTGACGGTTCTGATTTGGGGGTTCATGCCCACGCCACCAAAGATGACGGCGGAATTGAGCTTGAGGTGCTTGCCGTAGACCCGCACCGATTCTTCGACCTGTGCGGCCAGTTCCCGGGTGGGCGTCAGGACCAGAGCACGGATGCCTTTGCCGCCCAAGGCGTCGCTGGTGGCGGTCTCGCCGTCGCTCAGCCGCTGCAGCATGGGCAGCGTGAAGGCGGCGGTTTTTCCGGTGCCAGTCTGTGCACCGGCCAAAAGATCCTTTCCGGCCAATACGGCGGGAATGGCTTCAGACTGGATGGGTGTAGGGGTTTCGTAGCCCTGCTCGCGCACGGCCTGCACGATGGCTGGAGCCAGGTTCAGTTCTTCAAAGTTCATGTCGAAGTGAGGTGCCATCTTCAGTGGCACAGGGGCATCGGCCTCAACGGTTGCACGCTCGTTCTTGTCGTTTGCGTCAACCGGCCAGTCCAGGCTGATGGGATTGTCGAGAGCCGCGCTTCGTGCTCGCCCGGCGAATGGCCTTCGGAGCTGGGCGGCGGCGCCGCGATCGGGGATCGTTCCTGACTGAAGAAACGTCCAGGTACTATTGTCGCACGGATTTCCTGACCCTGTTGGCGCTTTTTTCATGAGGTGGCGCCAAACGGGTGCGAAAATGCCTTCAGGAGAAACGATGCTGACCACCACTTTTGGTTACCACGCCGTCCAGGACAGGGTCTGGATGACCTTGCGCCAGCCATCCGAGCGGCTTTGGCTGACACGGCGTATGGCGGTGTATCTGCTGGGGGCAATGACCCAACAGCTCGAGCAGAGTACGCCTGGCGCCCAGGCGGGTAGCGACGCACCCACTCGCGCACGCATCGAGCATGAGCTGGCTTTCAATGAGGCTCCATCCCCACCGCAGGACCGACCGGATGCGCCAGTCCCGTCACACCAGACCCTCAAAATGGGCAAAGAGACCCGCGCCGAGACAGATCAGGCGCAGTACCTTTTGTGCGAGCGGATTCGCACCACCATGACTCCCGACGGCCAATGCGTGTTGACCTTCATGGTCGGCGCCGCCGGGCATCGAAGCCTTCGGCTCAGCCGAAGCGGACTGCACCGCTGGTTGCGGGCATTGCTCATGGTGGCACGCCAGGCCAGGTGGCTGGAACCACTGGAGGTGCCTGATTGGCTACAGCAGTCGCTTTTGCCGCCAGCCATGCTGGATTTGCTGAAAGTGCATCCTGAAGTCAAGCCAGACGATAATGGTAAGGTTGACGGAACAAGTCCTCAGGCTTGAGCCGTCCAAAAAAGCGGTTGGGTCGTTCGAGAGGTTGCTGGATCGAGGGAGTGAAGCCCGAAGGTTCGCTACCTGTTCAGTGTCGAAAGGCGCGACGGCCAATAGGCCCGAACCCGCGGGAAGGCCCCGTGCTCCTGGGCCTGAGGGGTTCAGTCCATGCTTTCTCCCATTTCCCTAGACTTTTTCTTGTAGTTCCCCCCCCCCCACACCCATGGCTCAATACGTTTACACGATGAACCGGGTCGGCAAGATCGTGCCGCCCAAACGTCAGATTCTCAAAGACATCTCTTTGTCCTTTTTTCCGGGAGCCAAGATTGGCGTGCTCGGATTGAATGGCTCGGGCAAGTCAACCTTGCTCAAGATCATGGCCGGCATCGACAAGGAAATCGAGGGAGAAGCCATCCCGATGCCGGGCATCAAGATCGGTTATCTGCCGCAGGAGCCCCAGATGGACCCGGATCAAACGGTTCGGGAAGCGGTGGAGCAAGGCATTGGTGGTGCTCTCGAAGCCAAAAAGCGGCTGGAAGAGGTGTACGCCGCCTATGCCGAGCCGGACGCCGACTTCGATGCGCTGGCGACCGAACAAGCCGAGCTGGAGGCCATCATTGCCACTGCTGGTGGCGAGAACACCGACCACCTGCTGGAGATTGCTGCCGATGCGCTGCGGCTGCCCCCATGGGATGCCAAGATCGGCCCGCTCTCTGGCGGTGAAAAGCGGC
>JBNKNN010000003.1:0-2280 GCA_050293865.1 Hydrogenophaga sp.
ACCCACCAGTCAAACCACACGCGCACTGTCCAGTACAAGTGCGCGCATGCCAGCAGCAGGGCAAAGCCGCCCACCCATCGCGCCCAGACCAGCGAACCCGCCCGAGCTTTCCACCCGATTGGCAAAGACGCCAGCGAGCCGGCTTCTGGTGAGAGCAGCAGCCAGGCCACAGCGATCCAGACGGCGAACGCCAGCATCGCACTCCACAGCAGTCTTCGCGCTGCGGCTGCCGCCTTGGGGGCGAGCCCTCCTGTCGTGGCTGCGTCCAGGCCCATGCCCTCGTTCAAATGGCCCGCAGGTGAGCAGACCAGTCCAGCAGGTACTCGCGCTGCGCTGGGCCAAGTACCACTGACGGGCGTGCCGACCGGATGCACTCAGCCGCCTCGTCTACCGACCCGGCTCGGCCGCTCTTGAGCAACCATGCAGCCACCACGAGCGCGCTTCGTCCGTAACCGAGAGCACAACAGACCAGTACTTTGCGGGCATCCGATTGCACGGCCCGCTCCAGCGCCTCCACCGCATCGTCGAGCACATTGAGGGGCGGGAGAACCAGATCCAACATGGGCAAGGACAGCACTTGCCCGGCGACGGGCGGCGTGTTGAACTCTGCCGTCAGGTCGAGCACCGCATCAAGGCCCAGGCGACTGGACTCCGCGGCAGAGGGGATGCGCCCCATCCAGACACGCGGCGTGATCGCACTAGGCTCAGGGTTTCGCCGGGTCCATGCCCGGCTGTTGATCCAGGCACCTAGGCGGTATGGCGCCAGCAACCAGCGGACGGCGAGGCTCTGCCGCCCTCCTCGCTTCTGAAAACCCGCCACCCCTGACCAGGCGTAGCTTGTCGCCACCAGCGCCAATGCGATGGCCAGCCAGCCCAGGAGCATTGCCCAGGCCCACCCCCCAAGCCATGCCAGCCACAGGGACAGAAGACTCCCTGCGGCATAAGCCGCCGCGAGCACAAGACGGCGCACACGCTGCAATGCCTGCCCATTGCCCACGCCGGCGCCATCGCCGAGCAGCGGCGTCCCAGCACCATCAGGCCACAGCCAGAGACACATCAGGCCAACGGCGGCGCCCGTTGGCAGATCGAAGAAATGGTGCTGCCAGGTCGTAAGCACGGACACTGCCACCAGCAATGCCCAGGCGTGCCATGCCCAGCGCCAGGCGGGGCTGGACCGTTTGACCAGCGCCCACCAGATGACGATCAAGAGGCTGATGTGCAGCGATGGCGCCTGGTTGTAAGGCAGGTCGAAGGCCGCCAACGATTCGAACAGTGCACCAAAGATGCCATCAGTCTGTGGCTTCTCGAACGTGAAGCGCAGCGGAAACAGTACAAAGCAAGTGATGGAGATCAGCTGTGCCGTAAGCAAGCGCAAGCCATGATGATTGACTTCACGCGGCGTTCGGCAGGTGAGAAAGGACAGGCCGTAGAACAGGTCAATCGACCAGTACGGAACAATAGTCCATGGCCAGAACGGAATAGCCGTCTCCCACCCGAACACCACGTTGGCGGTGACGCCTTTGTTCGCCGCCAGTTGATTGGTCCACCCGTAGCTGAGAAAGAAAAGCGGTGCCAGCAGAAGCAGCCATGCGAGACCATGCTTGACTCTGAGCCCGCCAACAGGCAGCGCGGTCGCTTCGGACTCGCTCATCACACAGAAACGCGTCTGGCCAGAGACACGGTAAAGATGCCCCATTCGTCGACCAGTTGCGCCATCTTCTCGAAACCCGCATCGCGCACCAGTTGGTCCATCTCGGCCTGCGTCCGCCGACGCATCACCCACGCCTGCCCCTGGCGATGACTGGTCAGCGCCCTGGCAATCATTTCGAGTTGGGGGTGCCACGGCTGTCCTGTGTAAAGCAGATAGCCACCACTTTCCAGCGCCTTGGCCATGCCGGCCAGAGAAGCCCGCACCATGCCGTTGTCCGGGAACAGCTCATACAGGCCGGAGACAATGCCGACCGTCACGCCAGGAAGGGCATTGGCCACAGAACCAGTGTCGAAGGCATCCCCTTTCTCAAACCGGGCAAAGTGGGACATGTTCTTTTGCCCGATCAAGCGGCGGCCATCTTCCACATTGATGTCGGAGTAGTCACGCAACAAGACTTGCTCCGGCTCCACACCACAGGAGGCGATGGCATCGAGCACATAACGGCCATGCCCAGCCGCAATATCGAGAATGCGAACCGGCTGGCCACTGGACCGCACGTCTTGCACCGCGCGCCGGATCAGCGTTTCGAGGTGAATTTTTCGCTGACGGATGCCGCGCCACCCGATGGC
>JBNKNN010000004.1:0-51023 GCA_050293865.1 Hydrogenophaga sp.
CCCGCAACGGCTGCTGGCCTTGCGGGTGGACTTGTACGAGGACGGAGCAGAGAAGCCCACCAAACGCTTGAGCGTTGGCCACGTCGAGAAGGTACAGGGCTTCTGGTCGGTATTGGACAGCACGATGACTGACCTCACGGACGAAAGTCAGACGCGATTGAGGGTGGAAAAGATGGTTTACGACCAGGGCCTGCCCGAGAGCCTGTTCAGTTCACGAGCTCTGGCTCAGGAACGACGAGACCGGGAGTACCGGCCATGAGGCGTTCTCCATCTGGCTCGACCTCCGATGCCATTCCCGCAAAACACAAACAAAACCCTCCAAGGAGATTCGTCATGCATCTGTCCACTGCCAAGTTGAATCCGTGTACCTATCCCTGCGCGTTTGGTCTGAAGACCATCACGGCCGCAGCCTGGCTCATGGCTGGATGGGCAGCGGCAGGCACGGTGCAGGCGCAAGGCATGGAGACGACGGTGGACCTGATTCGGGTAGAAGCTGCCAGACTGCTAGACCACCCAGATGCCAGGGCAGTGCTGGATGCTCGTCTGGCGGCGTCTGCGGAAGGAGGGGATGGCGACTGGTCCTTCAAGCTCGGCGCGCAGCTCGATGCGCAAGGGCAGACAGGGGCGCGCGACTTTGACGAAGTTTCGGTCGACTACGCAGAGAACTATCTGCGCTGGGCCGGAAGCGAGACCGCACAAGTGACTGTGGGAACGCAGAAGGTACTGTGGGGAAGAGTGGATGAAGTCTCTCCCATCGACCGCCTGAGCCGCGCGGATCTCACCCGAGGGCCATTGGATCGTTTGCCGCAGCGCAGGCGAGCGGTGCCGGCCATTCGCGGGGAGTATTTTGGTGACGGAATGAAGCTTGATGCTGTATTGGTTCCGGTGTTCGATGAAGCAGTTTTGCCCGACACGCAAAGCATCTGGAGTCCCGTTGACACCGTGCGTGGCCGTCTGCTGGGCGTTGGCAGTTTGCCTGCGATGGTAGGGGCACGGGTGGAAGGCCCTGAGGACGAAAAGGTCGGCGGCGGCGGGGTGCGTTTCACTGCCGAGAGCGACGGCTTCGACTACGGTTTCAGTGTTCAGCGCTCGCGCCAGTCGCTGCCGTACTACCGCATTGCTGCCACACTGGCTGGCGTGGTGTTGCGCGAAACACATCCTTGGAGCACGGTGGTGGGCGCCGAGCTGGAGGCGCAGAAATGGGGTGCCACCTGGCGCATGGAAGCTGCCTGGTCGAGTGACGTGCCCCTGACCACTGCGCAAACCTTCCAGTACCGTACTGACCCTGGCTACGACCTCGTTGTGGGCAGCGAGTTCTTTCCGGGCGATGCCGAGACGCGGGTGACATTGCAACTGGCCATGCACAAAACGGCGACCGACCACGAAGTGGTGGACCGTACATCGCAGTACGCGCTGACCGGCGAAGTGGAGCATCCGTTTGCCGACGGTCAGTGGCAGGTCAATGTCCGGTTTGCTCAAGGCCTCAAGGACAAGGACAGCTACCTGAACCCGCAGCTGACCTACAAAGGCATTGACCAGCACGAGATCTACCTGGGCGCGCACATTTTCGGTGGCGACGATGACACCATGGGTGGCTTCTACCGTGACAACGATATGCTCACCATCGGGTGGCGCGCCCGCTTCTGATCTCGTTACACCGGTGACATGCAACGACGGCCAGCCCTGCTTTTTTCTCTTCTGTGATTGATCAGATTCACGATTTCTTTCTGCGTGTCGTGCGCCACCCGCGTTTCATGCGAGTGGCGCAGCCGCCCATCATGCGCTGGCGAAAGGCGGTGCTGATCTTTCTGCTGATTCAAGTGATCGGTGGCGCACTGATCGCGTTCCGCCTCAAGCTGGATAACGCCCCCGACAACTACTTCCCGGTTGACTCTCCAGCCAACGTTCTGGAGCAATCTTTGCGCAAGGATTTTCCGGGGGACGAGTTTCTGATGGGGGTATTCAAGGGGGGCGATCTCTATACCTCGACCAAGCTCAAGGCCATCGAAGGCATTGCGCAAGACATGGAGGATCACCCCAACGTTGACCGGACCATGGCGATCACTCGGGTGGATCACATCGCCAGCAGCTTTGACGGCTTTGTTGTCGAACCACTGGTCAACGTCAAGAAACTGGACAAGCGCCAGACACCGGAGAAGATTCGGGACAGGGTGCTGGCAGACAGGTTTGTGCCCGGTTGGCTGGCGTCCAAGGACGGCAAGGCCTTGTCCATTGTGGTGCGCACGCGCGACCTGTCGGAAAGTCGGGAGCGGCGCGAAGTGGTGGACGCCTTTCGGGCGTCAGTACAGAAGCATGGCATGACGGCGCAGCTTGTCGGTGTGGCTGGTACGGTGCCGCTGGACGCGGAGCAGCTAGAGTCGATGGTGGGCGACTCCACCATCTTCACACCCATCGTCACGGGCATCGGCTTGCTTTTGCTTTATTGGGTAGTGGGCAAACCCATTCCGGTCGTCATTGCCGGCGCTGCCATGGGAACCACCGTGGTGTTTTGCGTGGGCTTGGTTGCGTTGCTGGGACGTCCGTTTACCTTGGTGACCGCCATGGTGCCAACGCTGATATCGGCCTACACCGCTGCCAACCTGCTGCATCTCTACGCGGCGCTCAAGCGCATGCGCGACGCCGGTTTTCACCGGCCCAAACGGGTGGTGTTCGCCATGCAAATGGTCAATACCCCAGCCTTGTTCAACGTGCTCACCACGGCGGCCGGCATGCTCAGCCTGACACTGGTGCCCATTCCGCCCGTGCAGTTCTTTGGTGTGGTCTGCGCCATCGGTGTGCTGGTGATCTATTTTGTGGTCTTCTACCTGGTGCCACCGCTGCTGGTGAAGTTTGACCATGGCCCCTGGGGTGGCGACAGCGGCGGCTTTGCCTGGACCAAGCGCTTGTCCTTCGCCATGGCAAGGTTCAGCATGCGCCGTGCGGGCTGGGTGGTCGGCGTGTTGGGCGTGCTCATCCTGGCTGGGTCCACGCTGATCTTCAAGGTGGAGGCCGAGACTGATCTGCTCAAGTTCTTTGCGCCGGAGCACCGCTTGTCAGTGGCCACGCGCGAGGTGGAGCGCTCGTTTGTGGGCGTTACCGCCATGGAAGTCGTGGTGGACGGAGCTGAGCGAGATACCTTCAAGCGCACCGAAATGCTGCGTGTGGTGCAAGCGGTGCAACGCGATATCGAACGCATGCCCGAAGTGGATCGGACCTTCTCCGTCGTCGACCTGATCGAGGAGATGAACTGGGCCTTCAACGAAGAAGATCCAGCCTTTCGTGCGCTGCCCGACAACGACCGCATGCTGGCGCAGTTGCTGCTCATCTACGATGGCGATGACCTGGATGAGCTGGTTGATGCGGACTACCAACGTCTGAGGATTCAGCTCAACATGAACGTGCACGGCGCGAATGCCATCGAGGCCGTCATGAACAAGATCCAGGCCCGCATCGATCTGGCGCAAACGCCTGGTTTGACCTGGCAGATGGCAGGCTTCGGGCGCATGTTTGCGGACCAGGAAGACATGCTCGTGCAGGGCCAGGTGCGCAGCTTCACGGGTGCTTTTATACAGATCTTTCTGATCATGCTGCTGCTGTGGCGCACCTTTCCGGCTGCAGTGATCAGCATGTTGCCCAACCTGGCCCCGCTGCTCTTTGTGTTCATGCTCATGGGCGGCGCCGGCATTCACCTGGATATGGCCACGGTGCTCATCGCCGGCGTGGTGCTGGGCATTACGGTGGACGACACCATTCATCTGTTTCACCAGTACCAGTTGCGCCGGGAGAAAGGCCTGGGCGTGGTGTTCTCGATCGCCCGCAGCATCGACGTGGCGGGCAAGGCCGTGCTGGCCACCTCGGTGCTGCTGGTGGCGCAGTTCATGCTGTTGACCACATCCAGCTTCGTCCCATCAGTCCATTTTGGTTTGCTCACCGCCACTGGCCTGATCGCTGGTCAGATTCTGGAGCTGGTGCTATTGCCAGCTTTGCTGGTGCTGTGGGGGCGGATGCATTTCAAGCAGAAGTGGTTGCGCGTTTGACCCGTGCGTGCGTTCAGTATCGGTGCGACACTCGACCCCGGTCCACGCATGTGCGTGTGGTGTTTGACTCAAACCGTTCACGCCCATCATTTGCGTAACGATGCCATTGATTGGAGCCAGTGTGACGTGCGCCAAGATGGGCTTTCCTTGAGTCGATTCGATGCTGTATTTGCGGATGAAGATGGCGGCAGCTACGCTGTGGTTGTGTCGATTTTGTCGAGTAGTGCCCACCTAGAGTCCTCCGGAGGGCTGATAGTGTCTTGAGGGCTCTCTGCTCAAGGAATCTCTGCATGACCTGCGCCGTGAGCGCCGCATCACAGACGCTCCGAACCCTGAAGGCCCACGACCACTTGGACGGAGGACTTTCTACCTTCGTCAAAGAGGGTTTATAACGTTTGGAACAATGATCAGGAGGGGGATTGCGAGAGATCGCCCCTCACATCCCTTCCCGCACCAGCCGCCCGTTGATCTCTTGTGTGGGGCGGGCGTTCATGGGAAATAGGCGGGCAAAAGCCTTGAGCTGTTGCGGGCCCACCGTCACGGGCTGCTTGATCACCAGCCAGAGCACGCCTTCGGTGCAGGGGGGCGTGGTGAGGGAGCCCATGAACTGGAAGTAGCGCTGGTCGGATGGCAGCAGCTCGAACAAATCCACCGTTTCGTCGGGCAGGCCGACGCGGTCGTTCACATCCAGCGGCATGTGGGTCCAGACTTTGCGCACCAGCGTGTTCTCGTGTCCAACGTCCATCAGGATCGCCACCACTGCGAGCTGCCCTGCTTCGTTCTTGTGCACCAGGTGTGCCACCATGGCGAAGCCCTTGTAGTTCACCTTCTCCTCTGCCGGGTGGTGAAAGTGAAACTGCACCAGTTTGTACACGCTGCCGCGGACCTTGATGTAGTTGTGGCCCATGGGATCAACCTGAATGGTGTGGCCATTGTTCACCACGCTGCCGCCACTGGGCATGTAGTGGAACTCGATGGGCTCTGCCGGGCCGGGCATGGCGTCCATGGACTGGATGTGAATGGGTGACTGACGCAGGCCTGAGTCGCAGGTGCTGAATTCTGGCTTCATGCTGCCCCAGTTGGCCGGGCCTGTCTCGCCGGTGTAGTCCCAGTGGGCCACGGCGCTGTGTCCGCTGACTTTGCCATGGGACTTGGCGTTGCCGTGCTGAGCGTGTTTGCTTGGCTTCTTGCGAGGTGAGATGACTTCGATGTGCCCACCACCATGCCCATCGCTTTGAACCGCATGTGGTTTGGCGGCTGCCATGGCTGCCTGCCGTTCTTCAAGAGTCTCGTTGCCCACTAGCAGGGTCATGCTGCCCTCGCCGCCACCGTGCTTTTCCACAATGTCGCGAAGTCGCTCTGCCACCGAACGAGGGTGATTGGCGGGGAGTTCGGGCTGACGATCGGCTCCATGGTCCGACTTGGTCTGCACAGGTTCGGCATGCGAATCCTTGGCATGATTGTCGGAATGCCTGGCTGCTGTGGAGGCTGGCGTGCTGTGTGCGTTCCCGTGGGTGTCGGCATGGCCATCCGATGCGGCCAGCGCATGTGTCAGGGTCAGGAAGCTCAGTCCAAGACCCAGGCCGGTGATCAGTAGCCAGCGCGTAAGGTGCTTCCATTGGTCAGTGGTGGCCAGGGAGGCTGCGTGTGCCGTGGCTCGCCGGGGCGAAGTGGGCAGCATGTGTGAGGGTTGTGTTTTCATGGTGTTCGCCTGCCATGGGCCGAATGAAACCAAAGGGAGCACGGGCAGATGAGCCCTTTTGGTCTGTTTTATCGGCGCGCTGACCGCCTTACTTGAGCGCGGTGCCCCGCCTGCGTCGGTGGGGGCACCTGTATAGTTGGGCAATAGCCACCTCAACGGCCTCCTAACCCTCCATTCCCTTCCGATCGTGAGCATTCAAACCGACGAATTCGAGCCTGCACCCCGCGTGGTGTCGGCAGCCCCCACCTCGCCCAAGGAGGAGGCGTTGGAGCGCGCGCTGCGCCCGAAGCTGCTGGACGAGTATGTGGGGCAACACAAGGTGCGCGAGCAGTTGGAGATCTTCATCGGCGCGGCCAAAAAGCGTGCAGAAGCGTTGGACCATGTACTGCTGTTCGGGCCGCCGGGCCTGGGCAAAACCACGCTCTCGCACATCATTGCCCAGGAGCTGGGGGTAAATCTGCGCCAGACCAGCGGTCCAGTGCTGGAAAAGCCAAAAGATCTGGCCGCACTGCTGACCAATCTGGAGCCGAACGACGTTCTTTTCATCGACGAGATTCACCGGCTGTCTCCCGTGGTAGAGGAAATCCTCTACCCGGCGCTGGAGGACTACCAGATCGACATCATGATCGGGGAGGGGCCGGCTGCACGCAGCATCAAGCTCGATCTGCAGCCCTTCACCCTGGTGGGCGCGACCACCCGGGCGGGTATGCTGACCAACCCACTGCGCGACCGCTTTGGCATCGTGGCGCGGCTGGAGTTCTACACCGCTGAGGATCTGGCCCGCATCGTGACCCGCAGCGCCGGCTTGTTGGAGGCTCCCATTGATACCGACGGTGCGTTCGAGATTGCCCGCCGTTCACGCGGCACACCGCGTATCGCCAACCGGCTGCTGCGCCGCGTGCGTGACTATGCCGATGTGAAAGGCACAGGGCATATCTCCAAAGACATGGCGAACAAGGCGCTGACGATGCTGGACGTGGACCCGGAAGGCTTCGACCTGATGGACCGCAAGTTGTTGGAGGCGGTGATCCATCGCTTTGATGGTGGTCCGGTGGGCCTGGACAACATCGCTGCCAGCATCGGTGAAGAACGGGACACGATTGAAGACGTGATCGAGCCCTACCTGATACAGCAGGGATATCTGCAGCGCACGCCGCGCGGGCGCACAGCCACCTTGGCCGCCTACCGCCATCTGGGGGTTGCACCACCCAGCACGGAGGGCGGACTGTTCTGAGCCACAGGGCAGTCGACAGCACGAATGGGATAGATTGAAGCAGTGAGCCCGTCCGATCCCGACATGCCGCCTGGAGGCTGGCAATTTCATGCGTCCTTGCGCTGGCCCACTGTGGTGGTGGTGGTGATCCTGCTGGGCTTCGCCGTTTGGTGCGCCTGGGCCGGCTTTCGCTGGCCCCCCGTTCGAGCGGGTTTGTGGCCCGTGGGCTTGTTCGCGGCCTTCGGTGCATACTGGCTGATTCGGCCCATGCTGAGCAGTAGTCCATGGATCACGGTGGACGAACTGGGCCTGGGCGGGGAGGCCTTGTCCGGTAGAGTGGTTCCCTGGGGGGCCATTGACGATGTGCAGGAAGGCCGGGGAGGGCAGTTGCATCTTCTGGTGAAGATCAAGGGCAAGCGATTGCCAAAGTCCCTGAGGCTCAACGTGCTGCCCGAGCAAGACCGGGAGAAAGCGGTGCAATTGGCAGAGGCCGCGTTTGTGCGCTATGGCGGCCGGCATGCAATGCGCACCATGGTCAGGCGGCAGCAAGCAGTGGCAGAGGTGCAAGCATTGAGAGAACAGATCAGCGAAGGGGCGTCCAGCCCGTGGACCTTATACGCGCTCTTGGCGCTGAACATTGGCGTGTGGCTGCTCAATGTCTTCTCGGGCGTGGACGCCATCCAGCCAGAGCCGGGTGACTTGTTTGCCTGGGGGGCCAATTCGAACTGGGCGGTATTGCACGACGGTGAATACTGGCGTCTGATCACGGCCGCCACGCTCCATGGAGGCCTGATTCACCTGGCTTTCAATATGTTCATCCTATGGCAGATCGGTCGGCTGATGGTGCAGTGGTACGGGAATGGCCAGTTCTTGTTGATCTACTGGGGCGCTGCCTTGTCGGGCAGTGCGCTCAGTCTGCATTTCTCTGCCGTGACCGGTGTATCTGTGGGTGCATCGGGTGCTGTGTTTGGCGTTGTAGGGGCATTGCTCGCTGGTATCTGGCAGCACCGGCGGCAGTTGCCCTCATCTTTCGTCAAGCCCATGCTGACTTCGCTGGCCATGTTCGTGATGCTCAACCTGGCCATTGGAATGAGCCCTGGTATTGACAATGCGGCGCACGTGGGTGGTTTGCTCTCGGGTGCTGCGATGGGTTGGCTGCTGGTGGAGCGGGTGCAGTGGCGGGCCACCCCCGGTCAGCGCAAGTTCGGCTGGTTGGCTTCTGTTTTGGTGGTCGGTGCCCTCACTGGCGGCTTGCTGGCCACGGCCAGGACGGAGAAAGCGGTCAACCACCGAGAGTTTTTTGCATCGCTTTATGTTCTGCGCGATACCCTGCCAGCTTTTCTGAAGGCCAACGATGCGTTGGCATCTGACAGCCAGGCGTATTCAGCCAACGCCTTGTCATCAGAGGCGTTCGACAAGGCCATTCAGACAACGCACATTCCGGCCATGGAACGCGTAGCGGCTCAGATTGACGGTGAGCTGCGTGAATCTGGCGGCGCTCCGCCGCAGGCAGTGAAGGCTCTGAGAGACCTGGCCGCTTTGAGGGCACAAGCCATGCGACTGGAGCATCGGATGCGGCAGCCAGGAGCGGATCGCGCCGATATTCGGTGGCGCCTGGAGCAGACCCTGGCCGAGCAGACCCAGGCGGTAGACCTGCTGCGCGAGCTGGGTGTACTGGCGCCCAAAGAGAGAGAACGAGACTAGCCAGCGGTAGTGCCGGCCCCTGTTGGGTTGACCAGCCTGCCTTGCATCACCGCGCCAATCACCCACAGAGCAGCAGATAGAAAGACCAGGCCTGCAAGTTGCACCGGTAGGCTCCACAGGTGCGCGTTCCACAGGAAGACCAGCACCCCCACCAATATGGCGGTGAAACCCACGCACGACAGCCACTGCACAGGCCGGGAGATGGCTGGCGAGTAGCGCTGCACGCTTTCGATGTCGAACCCCGGTTTGGGAAAGCGCTCTGCGACGTCCGCGGGGCGCCAACCAGGAGGTTTGAGCCAGGTCTTGAGTTTGTCGGCCCATGAGCGAGCATGCCAGCTGTCTTGTGCCAGAGCGGCGTAAACCTCGGCATTGGCCCATATAGGGTCCCAGCTGTTGAGCGGCGAGCGCGTGCCGTACACACACGGCTCGCTCAGGTCCTCGTCTTCGAAGGTGCCAAAAAGCCGGTCCCACAAAATCAGAATGCCGCCATAGTTCTTGTCGACATAGCGGTCGTTCACGGCGTGGTGCACGCGGTGGTTGGAGGGGGAGGCAAACACGCGGTCAAACCAGCCCAGCTTGGGCACATGTTCGGTGTGAATCCAGAATTGGTAGAGCAGGTCGATCATGCCCACCACAGCGAACACGATGGGTGGCACGCCCAGCACCGCCATGGGTACGTAAAAGACCCAGGCCAGCAGCGGGTAGGTGACCGGTTGGCGAAGGGCCGTGGAGAGGTTGTAGTCCTGGCTTTGGTGGTGCACCACGTGGGCGGCCCAGAGCACCGCCATTTCGTGGCCTTTGCGGTGCAGCCAGTAGTAGCAGAAGTCATAAAACAGCAGCGCGATGAACCATCCCGCCGGTGAGAGCCAGAAGGTCTCGGACTGCGGCAGAAGGTTCAGGTGCGACTGGATGAACACATAGATCGCGACCGTGAAGATGGGCGTGAGAAAGGCGCCGGTGAGCTGGCTGAACATGCCCAGCCCCACGCTGGAGATGGCGTCCGCCAGGTGGTAGGTGTTGCGCTTCTTGTGCCATCCCCAGGCGAACTCCAATGCCATCAGCCCCAGAAAGACCGGGGTGGCAAGGACGATGATCTGGCCGGGCGTGAGCATGGCCCATTCTCGGTCAGGTCGTCCTCGAAGCAACCGGCATCTTCCCTGAGTGGTTGGAGGTTAGAAGGTGGCGGGCCTGCAGTGCCGCCTTCAGACCGTGTTTTCGTCCATGGACCCGGTGTCGAGGTGAAACGTGTCCCCCCAGCCGACCAGGGTGAGGCCTTCCGGTGACCACAGCAGGCGGTTGATGGCGGCGTTGGCCAATTGCCAGCTCCTGGGCGCCTGCAGGTCGACCCGGGTGGCTGCGCGATAGAAATGGTCCAGCACGCCGCCGTGAGCCACCACCAGCACTTGCTCGCCAGGGTGTCGGGAGGCGATGTCGTTCAAGGCCTGAACCACCCGGTCGCGCACCTGCAGCAACGACTCGCCGCCGGGTGGGGCGTAGTGGGGCTCTCGCGTTCGCCACAACTCTGAATCTTCCGGGTGGTCTTCACGCAATTGCTGCCAGGAGCGGCCTTCGAAGTCGCCAAAGCAGCGCTCACGCAGCGCAGACATGGTTAGCACTTCGCCGCCATGGCGATTGGCGACGGCCTGTGCGGTTTCCCTTGCGCGCGACAGGTCGCTGGCGTAGAACGCGGCAATGTCTTCATCGGCCAGGGCTTCGGCCAAGCGCTCGGCTTGCCAGCGGCCTGTTTCGTTGAGGTCAATGTCGGTGTGGCCCTGGATACGGGCAGTGGCGTTCCAGGCAGTTTCGCCATGGCGCACCACCAGCAGTCGCGTCACTGAATCCATGGGGCGAAGCCCTTTGAAAAAACGGTTTGAAAAGTGATGGATGCCATGGGCGGGAAGGGTACCACTGTTGGGGACGCCCTCCACTAGCCCACGGCGGGCACGGTGCAGGCTATGCAGAGGATGACTAGCGGGGCAGGTCGATGTTGATCGACCTCGGGCCTTGCGGAGGGACCGGGAATCCGTCCAGTGCGGCGTCCACGATGGCTTGCCACAAACGCGGGCTGTCGTTCCAGCGCCCGTCATGTGAGGCGTGGGTTTCGTAAACCACCTTGCCGGTTTCGCGATCCCGGACCAGCACAGACACTTTGCGAACGTAGTAGGGCGAATAGCCACCGTGCAGCCCGAAAGACGTCCAAAAATGGCCGCCGCGCCCACCGATGCCGATGCCCACGCGCGTCCCCCATGGGTCCCAGGGGTCTTCCCAGGGGGCGTGGGCCAGAACCACGGTGCCTCCGCTGACTTGCACCTGCCACCTTGGAGGAGCGTTGTTGCTTTCGATTCCGGTGGCCTGGGTCCATCCCTGGCGCAACAGGCTGTTGGCCGCAGCTGCTTCCAGGGTGGCCTGCGAGGGAGAGGGCCAAGCGCCGGTGATCTGCTGTTGCGATGGCAAGCGATCAAACTGGTAGGTTTGCGGTGGCGATGGAACCACAGGCGCCTGAGCGGCGGGATCGGCGCTGGCAGGTTGTGGCCAGCGTGCAAAGCTTTGCACTTCACTGTCGACCCGGAAAGTGCTGGCGCAGCCGGCGAGCCACAGACTTGCCAGGCAGAGAGCGGCTGTTTTGGCCAGGCGCCCGGCGGGCCGGAGCGTTTTTGTTGAGGCTGGCATGGGTGCGTTCTCCCAAGGTGTCTGATCAGGGCCCCCGAGCCGCCAAGGATCAGCTCAACGGGATGTGATGGGTATGACCGTACGCGAGCTGGCCGGGTTCCCCGTGGAGTCTTCGTCTCCGTCATCCGCGGCACCAGCCGGTAGCGACTTCGCGGCGAGGTTGGCGGTGGACAGAGGCTCTTCATCGAAGGCCTTGTCGCCTTCGTCATCAGCCACCCCAGTGGCTTTGACGGTGGTGAACGGGAACAGGCCTGTGTCCATCAGGTGACTGGGCACCACGTTTTGCAGGGCGCTGAACATGTTGTCCAGACGGCCAGGAAACTTCTTTTCCCATTCCCGCAGCATATTGCCCACTTGCACGCGCTGCAGATTTTCCTGGCTGCCGCAGAGTGAACAGGGAATGATGGGGAACTGGCGGTGCTCGGCCCAGGCGATGAGGTCTTTCTCGGCCACGTAGGCCAGCGGGCGGATCACCACATGCTCACCGTTGTCGCTCACGAGCTTTGGCGGCATGCCCTTGAGCTTGCCGCCGAAGAACATGTTGAGCATCAAGGTCTGCAAAATGTCGTCGCGGTGGTGGCCCAGAGCGATCTTGGTGGCCCCCAGTTCGTTGGCCACGCGGTAGAGGATGCCGCGGCGCAACCGGCTGCACAGGCTGCACATGGTCTTGCCTTCAGGAATCACCTTTTTGACGATGGAGTAGGTGTCCTGGTTCTCGATGTGGTACTTCACGCCGAGAAGGTCGAGGTAATTGGGCAATACGTCGGCCGGGAAGCCAGGCTGTTTCTGGTCCAGGTTGACCGCAATCAGCTCGAAGTTCACCGGCGCACGGGCCTGCAGCTTGAGCAGAATGTCGAGCATGCCGTAGCTGTCCTTGCCGCCCGAGAGGCAGACCATGATGCGGTCGCCTTCCTCGATCATGTTGTAGTCCACGATGGCACGGCCCACTTCGCGGCACAGGCGCTTCTCCAGCTTGTGTGCCTCCCGCTGGGCTTTGGCAGCGCTGTTGGGCTTGGCGCCTACGCTGGCGCTCCAGGCGTTCTCTTGCGAGTGGCTGGGAGATGAGTCTTCAGCGGCGGCGGAAGAGGGGTTGACGGACATGTCCATGGTGGCAATCGTTCGCGCAATAGAGCGCAATGCTGCTGCAGCCTCCCGGGAGCAAGGCAGAACAGGCAGGAAATCAGTTGTGGGGCGCCGTGTGGCAGCGAACAGGGTCGCTCGGGGCAGGCCCCCGATGGCCAGATCCGGCCTGTGCCTCCAGGCGGCGCCAAACCCCTATTGTCGCCGATTGTCGGGATTTTCGCCAAGCGGCAGCGGTCTCACCACTGACCGCTTTCCATGCGAATGGCCACCTCGCAATCCTCGAAAATTTCGAGCTTGGCGATCTTCACCCTTACGCCGATCACACCCGGCAACAGCATCAGGCGCTGTGCCAGTTTGCCGATCAGGCTTTCCAGCAGGTTCACGTGTTCGGCCGTGCACTCGTCGATGATGATCTGCCTAACCTTGCGGTAATCCAGCACATGGCTGATGTCATCGTCGTGCGGCATCAGAGGTTGGGTCCCTTGATTCAGCTCTGCATCCACCTGAATGGGCTGTGGCCTGATCTTTTCGTGATCGAGGATGCCCAGATTGGCGTCAAAGCGCAGGCCGGTGAGGGTGAGGATCTGTGTGCCGGCGTAGGAGGCGGTGGCGACGGTGTTCATGGTGGTGGAGGAGAGCGGATCTTAGAAGAAGAAAGAAGGTCACATCAGCGAAAAGTCGCGCTCAAAGCGCATGAGGTGCTGGCCACCATCCACCATCAGCGTGGTGCCAGTGATCGAAGGGTTGCGCAACGCAAACGCCACCGTCTCGGCCACGTCTTCGGGCGTGGACGAGCGGCCCAATGGCGACTGCTTGTGCAGTTCGGCGAACTTGTCCTCGCTGAGCATGTGGCTGGTGAGCGTCAGGCCGGGCGCCACGCCTACCACGCGGATGCGGGGGGCCAGCGCCATGGCCAGCATGTTGGTGGCGGCTTCCAGGGCGGCCTTGGACAAGGTGTAGCTAAAGAAGTCCGGGTTGAGGTTCCACAACTTCTGGTCCAGCAGGTTCACCACGACGCCGCCTCGTGCATCGGGGGCTCGCTTGAGGTGGTCGTGCAAGGCTTGCGCCAGCAGCACGGGTGCGGCCGTGTTTGTGTGCAAGTGCATGTCCATCGAAGACGTGTCGAAGCTTCGGGCACTGTCGTGCTCGAACAGGGACGCACTGTTGACCACCGCGTCGACTTGTCCGAAATGCTTCACCACCGCAGGAAGCAATTCGCGCACGCTGGTTTCGTCTGCCAGGTCTGCGTAGACGGCGTGGGCCGAGACATTGCCCTTGCCTTCAGCCTCACAGTCCTGAGCAGTCTGGCGCGCTTCCATGGCCGAGAGTCGGTGGTGCACTGCGACGTTCCAGCCGTACCGCGCAAGGGTCAGTGCGATTTCGCGCCCCAGGCGTTTGCCAGCGCCGGTAACGAGGGCCGTGCGGTTGGTGGAGGGAAAACGCTGAACGTTGGTCATGCAGAGCTCGTGAAGGGCGAGAGGGAGGCTGGCTGACGGAGCTGAGCGACAATGGGCGGGTGACTGCGCAGAACACACCGTCTTCTCCACTGCCTTCTGATTCGGCTGCCGTTTCCTCAAGTGTACCGAGCGAACTGCTCGCGCGCGTGAAAACGGCCGTCGCCGATTCAGACGGCTTTTTGCCTTTTGACCGTTTCATGGCCATGGCGCTGTACGAGCCCGGCCTGGGCTACTACAGCAACAGCACACCCAAATTCGGCCATTTGCCTCAAGGTGATGCGGGGCAGGGCAGCGATTTCGTCACCGCCCCTGAGCTGACGCCGGTGTTCGGCCACACCCTGGCGCAGCAGGTGTTGCAGGCCATGGAGGCCACGGGCGTGAGCGAGATCTGGGAGTTCGGTGCCGGCACCGGCGCATTGGCCTTGCAGGTGCTGGATGCACTGGCAGCGGCTGGCAAAACGCCTGCGCGTTACACCATCGTCGACCTCTCCGGCAGTCTCAAGGAGCGCCAGTCCCGGACGCTGGCGGCTCATGCCCGGGTGGTGCATTGGGCGGACGCTTTGCCCGAGCAATTTGATGGCATTGTGCTGGGCAACGAGGTGCTCGATGCCATGCCGGTGCAACTGCTGGCCCGACTCAATGGCCAATGGCACGAACGCGGTGTGGCGGTGAATGACGCTGACGGGCAACTGTGCTGGGCTGATCGCCCCACTGACCTGCGGCCTCCGCTGGAGATCGGCGGTGTTCAAGACTACGTGACCGAAATACATGTCCAGGGCGATGCCTTTGTGCGCACCCTGGCTGATCGCTGGAAGCGTGGGGCAGGCTTTTTGATCGACTATGGCTTTCCGGAGGCCGAGTACTACCACCCCGAGCGCCACATGGGTACGCTGGTGTGCCACCAGAGCCATCGTGTGGACCACGACCCGCTGGTCGATCTGGGGCTGAAAGACATCACGGCGCACGTCAACTTCACCAGCGCCGCGCTGGCCGCGCAGGACGCTGGACTGGGGGTGATGGGCTATACCTCGCAGGGGCGTTTTCTCATCAACTGCGGCATTGTCGACGTGGCGGCTGGTTTTGATGTCAAAGAGCAGGCCCAGATGCAAAAGCTGGTGATGGAGCACGAGATGGGGGAGTTGTTCAAGGTGCTGGCACTGGCGCCAGCGGCCAGCACGGCCGGTTGGATGCCCATGGGCTTTGTGGCGGGCGACCGCACGCACCGGCTCTGAACGCGAGGACAATGGCCCCATGATTCGCTGGCTCGTCGTTCTCTTTCTCGCGCTCGTGGTGTTCAACTGGCTCTGGCCCTATATGCACAAGATCGGGCTGGGAAAGTTGCCGGGTGATTTCCGGTTCAAAGTCTTTGGGCGCGAATGGTTCATCCCACTGGCGTCGTCGATTTTGCTGAGCCTGATCGCCGGATTGATCGGAAAGTTCGTCTGACGACGGGGTTGGAAGAGCGGCATCTTCAGCGGTATCTGCAATACTCCCTGGTGTAGCTATTGAAACGTCGCGCAGTGGCACCATTTGGTCGTTGTTGAAGCTACTTTTGCCCTGATGCCAACAATCAGGACGTAACTGCCATGTCTGCGATTTCCTCTTTGCACATTGTCTGCCCCCATTGCCAGGCCACCAATCGCGTGCCATCGGAACGCCTGGGCGCCGACCCCGATTGCGGCCAATGTCACAAGCCGCTGTTTACCGGCCATCCGGTGCCGTTGTCGGAGTCGGCGTTCGACAAGCAGCTGCAACGCTCGCAAGTGCCCGTGCTAGTCGACTTCTGGGCTCCCTGGTGTGGCCCGTGCCGCATGATGGCACCTCAGTTCGAAGCCGCCGCGCGTGAGCTTGAGCCGGCTTTTCGTCTGGCCAAGGTCAACACCGAAGAAGAGCAAAATCTGGGCGCTCGCCTGCAGATTCGCAGCATCCCTACGCTGGCCCTGTTCGTGGGGGGCAAGGAAGTGGCGCGCCAGCCGGGTGCCATGGGTGCTGCGGACATCGTGCGGTGGGCGCGCGCCGCTGCGGCGCAACGCTGAGGGAGCGGTTTCTTTCCCGAGGCGGCGCCATAATGGGGCGAAGCTGCGCCGGGCGCGCGTTTTGCATGCGTTGTCTGGTGTGAATCCTTGCCTTCAATGTCCTCCACTCGCCGCGCTTGCATGAACGCTTCTTCTGCTCCTTCCTCGTCCGCCTCGGCCTCGGCTTCTCCTTCTGCGCAGCATGCGCTGTTTCCCCGGCTGCTGGCCGATGTGGGAGGCACCAACGCGCGGTTCGCCCGGCAAGCGGCGCCGGGCGCGCAGTTGGAGGACATCCGTGTCCTGCCCGGCGATGATTTCAACTCTCTGCAAGCAGCAATCGAGACTTACCTCAAAGATGTGTCGCAGGCGGAACTTCCCAGGGCCGCAGCCATTGCCATTGCCAACCCGGTGACAGGCGACGAGGTGAAGATGACCAACCGGGACTGGGTGTTTTCGCAGAAGGCGATGAAGAAGGCGCTGGGGCTTCAGATGCTGCGGGTGATCAACGATTTCACCGCCCTGGCCCTGGCCTTGCCTGATCTGCAACCGCACGAGTTGCGTCAAGTGGGGGGCGGCGCCGCCCGCGCTGACGCCGCCGTGGCCCTGGTGGGCGCCGGCACTGGCTTGGGCGTATCGGGTTTGGTTCCGAACGGCCACGGAGGATGGGCAGCGCTTGCCGGCGAGGGCGGTCATGTGACGCTGCCAGCAGAGACGTTGCGGGAGCGTCTGGTGGCCGACGGCCTCGCTCGCCAGTACGGCCACGCTTCTGCCGAGCGCTTGCTCAGCGGCCAGGGGCTGGTCGATGCTTGCCGGGTGCTGTGTGTGGCCGATGGCGTGGTACCTGAGCAAATCCCCGCCAATGCGGCAGCCGTGACCCGGCTGGCTTTGGCGGCGGAGCTGTCTCAGGCTCGGGAGGCGCTGGATATGTTTTGCGCCATGCTCGGCTCGGTCTCAGCCAACCTGGCGCTCACGCTGGGTGCGCAAGGCGGCGTCTATGTGGGCGGCGGCATTGTCCCTCGCTTGGGCGACTGGTTCGACCGCAGCCCTTTCCGTCAAAGATTCGAGGCCAAAGGCCGTTTCGCGTCCTTCCTCAGCCAGATTCCGGTGTGGGTCATCACGGCCAAGGATTCGCCTGCCCTGCTGGGCGCTGCGCGTTCGCTCGACCATTGAGTCCCGCCCTGAAGGCCGTCAGTACCTGGTGAACTGCAGGGCCATGCACCAAATCAGTGTTTCTCCGGATGTGTGTGTTAAATTAATTAATGAATAATTAATTTTTTGGTGCAAGCCAGTACCACATCGGCTTGCGTCTTGCCCTTTTTGGTCGCAAGCTGAAAGGGGTTGGCCCACAACAAACGGAGACACAGACATGAAGCTCAAGCACTTGGTGAGTGCGGCAGTGGCCGCTTGCGCGATCAATTCAGCGATGGCTGGCGAGGTGGAAGTCCTGCACTATTGGACCTCTGGCGGTGAAGCCAAATCGGCTGCGGCACTCAAAAGCATGCTGGAGAGCAAGGGCCACCAGTGGAAAGACTTTGCCGTGGCCGGAGGCGGCGGAGAGAACGCCATGACCGTGCTCAAGAGCCGAGCGATCTCTGGCAACCCGCCAGCGGCAGCCCAGGTCAAGGGCCCAGCCATTCAGGAATGGGCGCAAGAGGGCATGCTGGCCAAGATGGATGCCGTGGCGAATGCCGAAAAGTGGGACACGCTCCTGCCAGGCGTCGTGGCCGACGTGATGAAGTACAAGGGCAGCTACGTGGCTGCGCCGGTCAACGTGCACCGGGTCAACTGGATGTGGGCCAACCCTGATGTGCTCAAAAAGGCTGGCGTGGAAGGCATGCCCAAGACCTGGGACGAGTTCTTCGTCGCCGCCGACAAGATCAAGAAGTCCGGCGCCGTGGCGTTGGCGCATGGGGGTCAGAACTGGCAGGACTTCACCGTGTTTGAAAGCGTGGCGCTCGGCGTGGGTGGCGCGCAGTACTACGACAAAGCGCTGGTGAAGCTAGATGCAGCCGCGCTGAAAAGCCCCACCACCACCAAAGTGCTCGAGACCTTCCGCAAGCTCAAGGGCTACACCGATGCCGCATCCCCTGGCCGCGATTGGAACCTGACAACGGCCATGGTGATTCAGGGCAAGGCAGGCTTCCAGTTCATGGGTGACTGGGCCAAGGGCGAGTTCACCGCTGCAGGCAAGAAGCCTGGCAGTGGCTTCCTGTGCGCTGCCGCGCCTGGAACCGGCAATGCTTTCACCTTCAACGTCGACTCGTTCATTCTGTTCAAGCTCAAGGACGCCGAAGCCCAGAAGGCCCAGCAGGCGTTGGCATCGGCCATCCTGAGTGACGAGTTCCAGGAAGTGTTCAACCAGAACAAGGGGTCCATTCCGGTTCGCCTGGGTCACGACATGTCCAAATTCGACGATTGCGCCAAGCTTTCCGCCAAGGACTTTGTGGCCACAGCCAAGAGCGGTGGTCTGGTGCCTTCCATTGCTCACGGCATGGCTGTGACGCCTGCCGCGCAAGGCGCCATGCAGGACGTCGTGACCCAGTTCTGGAACGACGACAAGATGACAGTGGCCGATGCTCAGGCCCGTCTGGCCAAAGCAGCTGCCACCCGCTGATCCAGCCTGGCTGAGCGGCCGGGGGGATTCCCCCGCCCCCTGGCGTGCGTCAGGGGGCAGATCCGGCTCACCTGACGCTCTTCATCTGGCACGCACCCATGCGTAACTCTCGTTCTCTTGAACAGTGGCTGCCCAAACTGGTGGTGGCCCCTGGCCTGTTGTTGGGCTTTGCCTTCATCTACGGCCTGATGATATGGAATGGCGTGCTCTCGGTGAGCGCATCGCGCATGCTGCCCAACTACGAGTTCGTAGGGCTGGAACAGTACGCGCGCCTGTTCGAGATGGATCGGTGGTGGGTGGCGCTGCGCAACCTGGGCATATTTGGCACCTTGTATGTGGGTGGCGCCATGGCGCTGGGTCTGTTGCTCGCCGTCCTGCTCGATCAGAAGGTCCGGATGGAAGGCGCGCTGCGCACCATTTACCTGTACCCCATGGCGCTGTCCTTTGTGGTCACCGGTACGGCTTGGAAGTGGATGCTCAACCCCAGTCTCGGACTGGAGAAGCTCATGCACGACCTGGGCTGGCAGAGCTTCACTTTCGACTGGTTGGTCAGCACCGATTACGCCATCTATTGCGTGGTGATCGCTGGCATCTGGCAGTCAGCCGGCTTTGCCATGGCGCTGTTTCTGGCGGGCCTGCGTGGCATTGACGACAGCATCATCAAGGCCGCGCAGATCGACGGCGCGTCCTTGCCGCGCATCTACTGGCGCATTCTGCTGCCTTCGCTGCGGCCAGTGTTCTTCTCTACCATGCTGGTGCTTTCGCATCTGGCCATCAAGAGCTTCGATCTGGTGACCGCACTGACCGCAGGTGGCCCCGGCTACAGCAGTGATCTGCCGGCCACCTTCATGTACTCGGTTTCCTTCACGCGTGGCCAGTTGGGTCTGGGTGCGGCGAGTGCCACTGTCATGCTGATGACTGTGGCGGCGATTGTGGTGCCTTACCTGTATTCAGAGCTCAGGAGCAAACCACATGAACACTAAGTTCACCCCTGCGCGGGCGCTCATCTATGTGTTCCTGGCTGTGGCGGCGGTGTTGTTCCTGGCTCCGCTGTATGTGATGCTGGTGACCTCCTTCAAGGATGCCGAGGAGATACGGGCGGGCAATCTGTTGTCTTTGCCGGGTGCACTGCGATTCGATGCCTGGACCTCAGCCTGGAGCAGCGCCTGCACCGGTGTGGATTGCAATGGTCTCAAGCCCTTTTTCATGAACTCGGTCACCATGGCGGTACCGGCTGTGTTGCTGTCCACCTTATGGGGTGCGATCAACGGCTATGTGCTCAGTTTGTGGAAGTTTCGCGGCAGCGAACTGCTGTTTGGCATGTTGCTGTTTGGCGTGTTCATGCCCTTTCAGGTGGTCTTGCTGCCGATGAGCCAGGTGCTGGGCATGCTCGGGCTGTCGTCTTCAATTGCCGGGCTGATATTTGTGCACCTGCTGGCAGGGATGGCTGGAACAACCTTGTTCTTCCGGAACTTCTATGCTGGCGTGCCGCGTGAATTGATCAGTGCGGCTCGCATTGACGGGGCAGGTTTCTGGCGCATTTTCTGGCGCATCATCTTCCCGATGAGCACCCCCATCATCATGGTCACGCTCATCTGGCAGTTCACCAACATCTGGAATGACTTTCTCTTCGGCGTGGCTTTCAGCGGTGGCGATAGCAAGCCGGTGACGGTCGGATTGAACAACCTGGCCAACACCTCCAGCAGCGTCAAGGCCTACAACGTCGACATGGCCGCAGCACTGATCGCCGCGCTGCCGACGTTGGCCGTCTATGTGCTTGCCGGTCGATTCTTTCTTCGTGGGCTGACTGCCGGTGCCGTCAAAGGCTAGAGCCGGCTCCACACCCACATCGCGCCAAAAGACCAGCCAAGTCCAGCAAAGCCTCGCAAAGACCAGACCCATCATGGCCAGCTCACTCGAAATCACCGGTATCAACAAACGCTTTGGCAAAGGCGACAAAACCGTCGAAGTTCTCAAGCGCATCGACATTGCAGTCGATCCCGGCGAGTTTCTCATCCTGGTGGGGCCATCGGGCTGCGGCAAGTCGACCTTGCTCAACATCATTGCCGGGCTGGAAACGCCTACCGAAGGCGAACTGCGCATCGCTGGAAAGGACGTCTTGGGTGTACCGCCCAAGGATCGCGACATTGCCATGGTCTTCCAGAGCTACGCGCTCTACCCCACCATGACGGTGGCGGACAACATTGGTTTTGCGCTGGAGATGCGCGGTGTGCCCAGGTCCGAACGCGATGCCCGCGTGCGGGAGGTGGCGCGCCTGATGCAAATGGAAGACTTGCTCGACCGTCGCCCCAGCCAGCTCTCTGGCGGCCAGCGTCAACGCGTGGCCATGGGCCGTGCGCTGGCACGCAAGCCCAAGCTGTTCCTGTTTGATGAGCCGCTGTCCAATCTGGACGCCAAGCTGCGGGTGGAGATGCGTGCGGAAATCAAACGCCTGCATCAGGAGAGTGGTGTGACCAGCGTCTACGTCACGCATGACCAGGTGGAGGCCATGACACTGGGCAGCCGCATTGCCGTGATGAAAGGTGGCGTGATTCAGCAGTTGGGCACGCCAGACGAAATCTACAACCAGCCGGTGAACACCTATGTGGCCGGTTTCATTGGATCACCGCCAATGAACGTGCTCAATGGGCACGTGGTGGATGATGGTCAGTTCCTGCTGGAAGGCAGCACGGTTCGCCTCCCGTGCCCCATAGCGCACGATGGCCCAGTGCAACTGGGCCTGCGCCCCGAGCACCTGCGCCTTAGCTCTGACAGTGACTGGCACGGTGAAGTGCGATTGGTGGAGCCCACTGGCGCTGACACCTACGTGGTGGTCAAGACGGTGGCGGGCCAAGTCATAGTGCGCACGCCGCCGCAGCTTCCGGTGCATGAAGGTGAGACCGTCGGTATCGAGGTCCACCTCGATCGCGCGCTTTGGTTCGACGCGCAGAGCGGCAACCGGATCGTTGCCTAGCCCTGGCCACACGTCTCAGGCGTTCATTGACGGGCCGCAAGGCTGAGTGCTGATCTGCGGGTTGGCCACCATGCCGGAACGAAGAGACAGAACCAGTGTGATGCGAAGTCCGCGATCACCGTTGTGTTCTGCGATGGCTTGTCCGCCATGGCGTCGGGCAATCTCCTGAACAATCGACAGACCCAGTCCGCATCCGCCAGCCACCTGGCTGCCGCGCCAGAAGCGTTGGAAGGCCTGTTGCAATTCTTCATCGGTCATGCCATGGCCGTCGTCCTCCACGATGAGCAGCACGGCATCTTCGCTTCGCTTGACCCGCAGGGTGATTTGAGTGCCAGCAGGGCAGTAGCGGGTGGCATTGTCGATCAGGTTGCTCAAAGCTTCACGAAGCTGCAACTTGTCGCATTCAATGGCAACGCGTTCTTCTCCCTCGTAGCCAAGTTCCATGTGTTGTGCCAGTACGCGTGGCGTCCATTCTCGTGCGACGTCCCGTGTGAGCGCCGCCACATCCACCCGTTGCCGGTTCACCTGGGATTCGCTGCGTGCCAGCGTGAGCAGCTGGTGTACCAGGTGCGCACTGCGTTCCGCGCCGGTATGGACCTTCTTCAGCCTCTGCGAAAGGATGGCGTCGTCGCGGGCCGCTGTCTGGGCCAGTTCCACCTGACTGATGAGGCCGGCCAATGGCGTGCGCAACTGGTGAGCTGCGTCGTTGATAAAGCGCTTTTCCTGATGCACGCTGCGCTGCACTTCTTCAAGCAACTGGTTGATGGCGTTCACCAGGGCATGGACCTCGCTGGGCGCCTGCTTTTCTTCCGTGGGTGTGAAGGTCTCTACCGTGCGATGCTCCAACTGCTGAGTCAGATGCTTGAGCGGTGCAAGACCTCTTTGGATTCCGGCGTACACCAGAATGCTCAGCAAAGCACCGAGCAACAGCAAAGGGGCCAGCATATCGGCCACCAGTTCGCGTGTGATGCGCTCCTGTACCGCCAGGCTTTTGCCCACTTGCACTCGAAGCAGGCGAGGCGAATCCGCCTCCCCATAGTTGACATCCAGGGCAACGACGCGCTGAGTCTTTCCGTCCACCTCGGTCTGGTAAAGGTAGGGCGTGTCAGTCTTGAATGTTGCTTCTGGCTGAGGCAGCACCTGGTTGCCCAGCAAAAACTTGCCTGGAGGCGAGGACACCATGTAATTCAAGCGGTCGCTCGGGTCTTGCTCCAGCACATCCTGCGCGGCCTTGGGGAAATCGATCAACAAGCCTGAGCCCACGGGTTTGACCTGGCGGGCCAGTGCGCGAACCGATTGGGTCAGGGACTGGTCAATGCCTTTTCCGCATAGGACAAAGCCATGCGGTAGGCGAGCAAGCCGCCGCCGGCCCATAGCACCAACTGTGGCAGCAGCAACCACAGCAGCAATTGTCGGCGCAGGGAAGGGCGCACCTCCTGGCTCATGCGGTGTCAGGCCTCACGGCATTCCAGCATGTACCCCAGGCCTCGGATATTTCGGATGCCGTAGCAGGTATCGGCAAGCTTGCGCCGCAGGCGATGCACGTACACCTCCAGAGTATTCGAGGCCAGTACACCGCCATCGTCGGGTTCGGCCTGCCAGGCTGCGATCACGTCTTCCCGGCTGACCACACGACCCTGGTGGTCACTCAGCAGTTTGAGCAGCGTCCATTCGCGTTGCGTCAGATCAATGCAGAGCTTCTCGCCTACCCAGGCGCGCGGCACATGGGGATCCATGCGCAGGACCGGGCGCTGCGAGTCGGGAGCCTCCAATGCTTCGACTGCCTGTCCGTGGGCCGGCAGACTTGCCCGCCGCAACATGGACTGCACCCGGGCCGAAAGCTCGTCTATGTTGAATGGCTTGGTGAGATAGTCGTCCGCACCGGCGTTGAGGCCTTCGATGCGGTCGTCCACGCCATCGCGCGCGGTGAGGATGAGCACGGGAAGCACAGGCTGATGGGTGCGTAGCCCGCGGAGCACGGTCAGACCGTCTATCTTTGGCAAGCCCAGATCCAGGACCACGCCATCGAAGGCAATGGTCTGGAGCAGGGCTTGCGCTCGTTCGCCGTCTTCAGCTACTGTTGTCGAATGACCAGCCTGTAGCAGTTGCGCGCTCAAACCGTCACGCAGCAGTTCGTCGTCTTCCACGATGAGCAGGTGTGCCATGGCGACAGATTATCCGCGATCATCTGCCCGCTCAGTACCGGGTATTACCGGGGATGAGGGTGCAAGCCGGCCCTAGCTTGCGCTTTTCGAGCCTTCGTGTGCCACGTGGAATGACGGCGCTTTGCCGTCCCGGTCCTCTCCCGCATAGAGCGTCATGTGGGGGAACGGAATCTCGATGCCTTCAGCATCAAAGGCATATTTGAGGCGGCGCAGATACTCGCGGCGGATGCCCCACTGCTCCAGTGGCTGGCACCGGAAGCGACAACGGATCACGATGGCCGAATCCCCCCAGCTGTCCACTCCGGCCACGTCGAGCTCGTCCATGATGCGAGGCGAGTATTCCGGGTCATTCTTGAGTTGGCTCGCGGTTTGACGCATGACCGCTATGCAGTTGTCGATGTCCTCGCGGTACCCTACGCCGATGTCCATGACCGCGTAGGAAAATCCGCGGCTCATGTTCACGACCGTGGTGATCGTGCCGTTGGGCACAAAATGCACGTTGCCCTCGTAATCGCGCAACTGCACATAGCGGAGCGTGATGCCTTCGACCAGGCCGGAATGGTCTCCCAGTTGCACCACGTCGCCTTGGCGAATCTGATTTTCCAGCAACAGGAAGAAGCCGGTGAAGTAGTCCTTGACCAGGCTCTGCGCGCCGAAGCCAACGGCCAGGCCGACAACGCCAGCGGCGCCCAGAATCGGAGCCACTGAAATGCCTACCTCGGCGAGGATGAGCATGACAGCAATCAGACTGATCACCACCGAGACGATGTAGCGAAACACCCGGCCCAAGGTCTCGGCGCGCTTGCCAAACTCCCTGTCGTCCACACGGCTGGCGATGCGTTCGCGGACACTCTTGATCACACGGTTGAGCACCATGATCAAGATCCAGGAGACGACGATGATCCCCACAATCCTGGTGGCGTGCACGGCCAGGGTGTCGAACTCGCCCCACCAGGCGGCAAACTTCGACATGAAATCGTCCTTGTTCAAAACATCTCCTTTCAGTTTGGTAGGCTGATGGCGGACCTGCCGGGCCGCAGGGCGTGCCAATGGGGCTGCTACGAGCCCTGTCAGCGAAGAGGCAGCACTCTCGCCAGGAAGATCAGCGGCCGGCCTTGAGCTCGCTCAGGTAGGTGCGGCTCCACCAATGAACGTCCTGGTCCTTCATGCGCTTGAGCAAAGCCGCATGTCTTTCCTTGCGCTCCGGCAAGGCCATTTGAAGCGCCCGTTGAATGGTTTCGGCCGTTTGCGCCGTGTCATACGGGTTGACCATCAACGCCTCGTCGAGTTGCTCCGCGGCCCCTGCAAAACGGGACAGAACCAGTACACCCGGGTCTTCCTCGTTCTGCGCGACCACATACTCTTTGGCGACCAGGTTCATCCCATCACGCAAGGGCGTGACCAAACCGACCGCACCGGATCGATACAAGCCGGGCAATCGTTTGCGGGCCACAGATCGGTGTATGTAGCGCACGGGGTTCCAGTCCAGTTCGCCATAGTCGCCGTTGATGGAGCCCGTGAGCGACTCCAGGCGCTGACGTAATACGTCGTAGGCCTCGACCGATTCGCGGCTGGGCGATGCAATCTGCACCAGTGTGGTTGCGCCGCGGTTCTCCGGATAGCTCTCCAACAGTTGGCGGAATGCATAAAGGCGATGTCGCAAACCCTTTGAGTAGTCAAGCCGCTCAACGCCAACCAGCAGCTTTCGATCGCCGTAGGTCTTCTGCATCTGGGCGTACATGTCGCAGGCATCTTTGCCCTTCGCCAGGCCTTGAAACTCATCCACATCGATACCGATGGGGAAAGCCCTGGCCCGAACCTGAGCGCCAGAGGCCTCGACAATGTCACCAGGCCCCGAGCTGCCATTGAGTTCGGTTTCGGCGTAGTGGCGAAAGTGCGTGACATCGGCTTGACTCTGGAACCCCACCAGGTCGTAGGAAAACAGTGACCGGACCAGCCAGTCGTGCTGGGGAATGGCCGCCATGATCAAGGGCGGCGGCAGCGGAATGTGCAGGAAAAAGCCCATGCGCTGCCGACACCCCATGGCTCTGAGCTCTGCAGCCAAGGGGATCAGGTGGTAGTCGTGGACCCAGATAATGTCATCGGGCTTGAGAAGCGCTTTGAGCTTGTGTGCAAACAGCTTGTTGACGCGGCGGTAGCCCGAGAGATCGTTGGTAGAGAAATCTGCCAGATCAAGCCGGTAGTGGAAAACCGGCCAAAGTACGCCATTGCTGTAGTTGAGGTAGTAGGAGTCGTAGTCTTCGCGACAGAGGTCGACAGTGGCCAGTTGCACGTTGCCAGCCTGGCTGGTGTGCATGTCGCCTTCTCCTGGCGTGCCGTCTTCCCGTATCTTGCCACTCCAGCCAAACCACATGCCTCCAGTCGTCTCCAGTGCTTGCCCGACTGCGACGGCCAGGCCGCCTGCGGCAGATTTTCGGGGGTCGGCAATTCGATTGGAAACGACAACGAGTCGACTCATGCGGAGACTTTCATTCTTGTTGATCTTCAGATTCGCGCCGGATGGAATGGGCCGTCAGATGACGGTGTCCCATTGGGCCGACAAGCGAACCGCTGCGTTGATGATGCCGACCATTGAGTATGTCTGCGGGTAGTTGCCCCACATCTCCCCAGTCTCGGCATGGGTGTCTTCCGAGAGCAAACCCAAAGGGTTTCGAGCCTGTAACATGGTCTCGAAAATCGCTCGCGCCTCCTCTACTCGGCCGATGCGCGCCAGTGCGTCGATGCGCCAGAAGGTGCAAATGTTGAACGCTACCTCCGGCTTGCCGAAGTCGTCGGCTGCTTCGTACCGGCGCATGAACGGACCATCGCACAAGGCCTTTTCCAAGGCTTCCACGGTGGCCACGAAACGGGGGTCCATCGGGTCGATGAAGCCAACTTCGGCCATCAGCAGAACGCTGGCGTCGAGTTCGTTGCCTCCGAAACTTTCCGCAAACGACTGACGCTCTTCACTCCAGGATTCGCGAAGAATGCGCTCGCGCATGCCCTTGGCCTTCTCATGCCAGAACGTCATGCGTTCGGGCTTGCCCAGGGTATGGGCGATTTTGGCCAGACGGTCACATGCAGCCCAGCACATCAAGGCTGAAGAAGTATGAATGCGGGCGCGGGTACGCAGCTCCCACATACCAGCGTCGGGTTTGTCGAAGACTTTGATGGCCTGCATTCCCACCGCTTCCAGTCGCTCGAACTCAGCCGAGCCCGATGGATGCATCAGGCGTTTGTCGTGGAAGGCCTGGGCGGCAGCCAGAACAATATTGCCGTAGACGTCGTGCTGGAAATGTTCGTGTGCCTGATTGCCGACCCGCACCGGGCCCATGCTTCGATAGCCAGGCAGGTTTTCGCACAGGCGCTCCGCCAAGTCCCTTTCCAGTCCGACACCGAACAAGGGCTGGACATGACCTCCATGGCTGCCTTCCACCGCGTTGGAGAGAAAGTCCAGGTAGTCCTCCATGGTGCCAACCTCGGCCAGGGAGTTGAGAGCGCGCACCACGAAGAAGGCGTCGCGCAGCCAGCAATAGCGGTAGTCCCAGTTGCGTTCTGTGTTGGGCGCTTCGGGAATGCTGGTGGTCATGGCGGCTACGATGGCGCCGGTGTCCTCAAACACAGACATCTTCAGCGTGATGGCTGCGCGAATGACGGCATCCTGCCATTCGAGCGGAAGCGCCAGGCGCTGCGTCCAGCGGCGCCAGTAGTTGCAGGTTTCCTGTTCGAACAGGCGAGCTGTTTCGTCAATGCCGCCTTGCAGGGTCTCGTCAGGCCCCAGCAGAAAATTCAAAGGCCGGGTCAGCATGAAGGGGTGCCCGGTAAGGACGTGTGTCAGGGAGGCATCTGTTTGCAGGCGCAGCGTCAGGCCGTCGCCCACGAAGCGAATGTGATTGCTGCCCGAGGTCACCTCAGGCTTGACCTTGCCCCACTCGAAACGCGGCTTGATGTGCACCCGGATGCGTGGGGCGCCGCTCAGGGGCGTGACACGTCGCACCAGTGTGGTGGGGCGAAAGAAGCGGCCTCGCGAATGGAAGCGGGGAGCAAAGTCGGTCACCAGAATTCGCTGGCCGTCGTGGTCCCACAGCTCCGTCTTGAGGATCGCGGTGTTCGGCTCGTAGTACTGCCGGCTGCCAGCCATGTTCTCCAGCTCGATGGCCCACGAGGCATCCGCGTCGTCAGCGTTGAGCAGAGAATGAAACACTGGATCGCCGTCAAAGCGGGGCAGACAGCTCCAAACGATGCGCGCCGTGGGGTCGATCAGTGCGCTGATGCTGCAATTGCCCACCATGCCCAGATTCAGCGAGGCCTCCATCGGTGGCGCGAAACTGTCACCCAGTGGCTTGTCTTGGCCGTGGGTGTTGTGATCGGGTTGAATGCTCACGCTTGATCCTCCAGTTCGAGTTGGTCTGCTTGGCGCTGAAGCCACTGCCGCAAGGCCTCGGGCGAAGGTACTCGGTGCAGTGCCGCTGTGGCCCCGAGGCCCACCTTGATGGCGGTGCCGCCCACGTTTTGCACCACCTCAAAGCCTGATTCGTCTGTCACGTCATCGCCTGCAAAAACGGGCTGCCTTCCCGCGAATGGTGGTTCTGCCATGAACGCTTCGATGGCTTTGCCCTTGCCCACATGGACCGATTTCACTTCGAGCACAGCTTTGCCATGGAGCAACTGAAGCTGGCTGTCTTGCGCCACTGCTTCTCTCATGGCCTGGGTGCAGACCGATTGCAGCTCGGGTGCCTGGCGGTAGTGCAGCGAAACGCCCGAGGCCTTTTGCTCCACGACCAGGCGGGGATCTTTGTCGGCCATGGTCTGTGCGGCGGTGCGCGCAGCCTCCAGGTTGGGCTCTGGCATGCGGTCGATGGCACCGTTGACATGTCGCCGTGCCGCGCCATGCTCGTACGCGCCTGCCAAAGAAACAGGATAGAGAAAGCGCTCAATTTCCGTGTGAACACGGCCAGTGATGATGGCGAGCGCCCCGTCCAGTGCGTCATGCAGGCGCTGCAGCACCGTCAGGAGCTCGGGATGGACCTGCACCTCGTCAGGGCGCGGTGCAATCTCGGCCAAGGTGCCGTCGAAATCGAGGAATAGCGCTGATCGCCTGCTCAGCGCGGGTGCCGTGTCTGGGTTCACGTGTCCTACCTTAGCAATGTTCGGTTTTCCCTGCGGGAGACACCAGTACCGTCAGGCAGCTATAGCGCGTCGCGCACTGCCTTCGATCTGGCCTCATGGATCAGGTTAGCAATTTGCGGGCCTGCCAAGCCTTTTCGGGCTGCCTGGGCTGCCACTGCCGCCGTATCGACAGACGTCGCAGCCTGAAGCACTGCCAGGAGGCGAGCCGTTTGCGGATAGGGTCGATCCTCGTGTCCCAAACGTCCGCGGGCATCACATTCGCAGGCAAGAAGCACCCCATCGAATCGCTGTGGACGCCTGATCGCGTCGCATCGCTCCAGCAGCCTGAGCAACGCTGTGGTGTCCATGTCTGCACTTCGGTGAACATTGCCGTGTTCCCGTGCTACCACTTCGGCCAGTTCCCGGCTCTCGCGGGGCACACGCCAGCGGTCGCAAACTGCATGCAACAGATCGACGCTGCGCATTTCATGGCCAACGTGCTTTGGCAATATTTCGGCGGGGGTGGTTCCTTTGCCCAGGTCATGGCAAAGGCAGGCAAACCGAACCGGCAAAGGTGCCCCCAATCCGGCGGCCATGTCCAGCACCATCATCACGTGCACACCGGTGTCGACTTCCGGGTGGTATTCGGGGCGCTGTGGAACGCCCCATAACCTGTCGACTTCTGGGAGCAGGCGTTCAAGTGCCCCACACGCTCGCAGCACCTCGAACATGCGGCTGGGCTTTTGCTCCATCAGGCCTCGCGAGAGCTCCTGCCAGACGCGTTCAGCCACAAGGTGATCCACTTCGCCACCACTCACCATCTGGCGCATCAGCGTCATCGTCTCGGGCGCCACGTCGAAATTGGCAAACCGCGCGGCGAACCTTGCCAGACGCAAGATCCGAACCGGATCCTCCGCGAAAGCCGAAGTCACGTGGCGCAGTTGCCTGTTTGCCAAGTCTTGCAGGCCCCCATAGGGATCAACGATGTGCTCGGGGAGAAAGTCTTCCGCCCTGTCAGCGGGAACGGCCATCGCATTGATGGTCAGGTCCCGGCGTGCGAGATCATCCTCCAGCGTGACGCTCGGGTCGGCGTGGAAGGCAAAGCCGTGATACCCGGGCGCCGTCTTGCGTTCGGTGCGCGCCAGAGCGTATTCGTCCTTGGTCTCCGGGTGCAGGAAGACCGGAAAGTCCTTGCCCACAGGCAAATACCCCTGGGCGGCCATGTCTTCAGGCGTGGCGCCAACCACCACCCAGTCGCGGTCGACGTGTGAAGGATGGGCGGGGGCGGTCGAGAGGCGGGTAAGGAGGGCGTCTCGAACAGCGCCCCCCACCAGATAGGTTTGCATGCCTCCAGTGTAGACGCAGCGACAGGTGCGCTGCCGCCACATGGTTGGCGTGTTGCTCAGCTCCTGTCGGCGCGATATGGCTCGTCTTCAGCCACGAAGTCACATTCTTCGAGTGCGTCCTTGACCCAGGCTTGCACGCTTGGCAGGGCCATCACGCGGTCCATGTAGGCCCGCACCTCTGGCTCTACCGGGAGGTCATAGGTGATCAGGCGCGAGACGACTGGAGCGAAGTAGGCGTCTGCGACCGAGAATTCGCCAAAGAGCATCGGGCCGCCATGGGCCTTGAGCGCGTCACCCCAGACGGTGTGGATGCGCGCCACGTCGGCCCGAACGCCTGCCTGGTCACGCCAGACGATGCGACCAATCTCAGGCAGGCTGGCCTCGATGTTCATGGGGCAGTGGTTGCGCAGGGCACTGAAGCCGCTGTGCATTTCAGCGCAAAGGCTTCGGGCGCGAGCGCGCGCGGCCCTGTCTTTTGGCCAGAGGTTCTTCTCCGGGAACTGCTCTGCCACGTATTCCGCTATGGCCAGCGTGTCCCAGATCACCAGATCCCCGTCTGCCAGCACCGGCACCTTGCCCAGTGCAGATACCTTCTCCACGGACTGTTTGAATGCCGACCCTGGCTGGAAGGAGTCGAATCGCAGCATGACCTCGCTGAACTCGATGCCGGCTTGGGTGAGCAGCACCCAGGGACGCATGGACCAGGTGGAGTAGTTCTTGTTGCCGATGTACAGCGTCAGTGCCATGGAAGTCTCCCAAAATTGGCGTTGTTGATCCGGGTAGTCTGGCAGCGGAGCGCTTCCGTCATTGCCTTCTCTACAGCATGCAACGATGCTACTGCCTTGGCGCGAAGGCATTGTTGCCGATGGCAGGCGTCATTGATGAGCCAGCCGCAACAACGCTTCGACCGCAAAGCCACGGCCCGCTTCGGGTTTGGGCCAGAACGGCTGTCTGCCGCACATGGCGCGGGTTATGCACAGGGGCCCTAGAGGCGCTGGCGTCGTTCCAGTGCCTGATCGCGGTGGCCCGACAGATACTGCGGACCTATGGCCTTGAGCGAATGCGGCACGATGCCCATGTCCTGTAGCCCTGGTAGCCCAGCGGAGGCAACGTTGGGCACCTTCATGGCGTCAAGGTTGTCCCGACTCATGAGCGGGCCGCCAGGCAGGTGCTCCATCACCCAAGCCTGCGCCCGTCCGGCCCAGGCCGGAATGCCAAAGACCGGGCGAGGATGTCCACTCGCCTTGCCGGCAAAGCGAACGATCTCAGCCAGACTCATCTCTTCCGGTCCCGCACATTCATAGGTTCTACCGACCGTGCGCGGCTGCTGCAATGCGTACACGGTCGCACTCGCCACATCCTCTACCCATACCGGCTGAAAGCGAGCGTGAGCGCCCGCCAAAGGGACAAAGGGCAACCACTTCTGCATTTGTGCAAACAGATTGAGAAAGCGGTCTTCGGCGCCGAAGATGACGCTGGGGCGCAGCACGGTCAGGTCCAGGCCAGCTTCGCGCAGAACCGCCTCCCCTTTGGCCTTGGTGCGCTGGTACATGGCCGGCCCTTCAGGAGAGACCCCAAGGGCGCTGATGTGAACGACGCGCTTCACCCCGCTGTTTTCGCAGGCTTGAGCCAGTTGCCGGGGAAGCGCGACATGAACGCGTTCAAATGCGGCTTCCGTCCCGTGCAGAATGGCGATGAGCTGGACGACTGCATCATGGCCTCGCACCAGACGCTCAAGCGTTGCAGCATTGTGGACATCGGCTTCCCGTACTGTCAGGCCCGGGAGATGCTGGATATGACGAGCCTGTTGCGCTTTGCGTGTCGGAACCGTGACATGCCAGCCCGCCCGGCACAGCTTCTCGCACACGTGCCGACCGACGAAACCGGTACCACCCATGACCAAAACGGATCGCTGCAAGGAACTCATGTTCTCATTGTGCGATGGTGCCGATGGGTGCGACGCCGATGGGGGCATTTCCGGCCGGTCGGCATGGTGAATGCTGCGCCTGTCAGGCGTACTTCTCCAGAATGCGGGTAGAGCGCTCCACTTCCCTTCTCGCGTCCCCTTCAGAGTCGGTGCAGGCCACTGCTTCCATCACGGTACAGGCCATCATCCTGTAGAAGGTCTTGTCCATGGCTTTGCGCGCCGCCGACATCTGTTGCGCCACGTCCTCGCAAGCCCGTCCAGACTCCACCATGACGATGAGACCACGGATCTGACCCTCGATTCGCTTGAGACGGTTGACCACGTCACGTTGGGTTTCGGAGTGAACCTCGGAAACCGTGTCAATGCCCCGGTCTGAAACGGGCTTTGTCGTCGTCTTGGCTGCGCTGCGTTTGGCGCTGGTTTTTCTGGCAGGAGCCTGGCCAGCTGATTTTGCTGCGGCTTTGACAGGGGCTTTGGGCTTTTGGATTGTGCTCATGATCTCGGAATAAGGGGGGCAAGTGGCAGTAGGGCGGAGGCTTTCCAGCCGGCTGAAGTCCCAGTGTGCCAAAAAAATGCCCCGCCGTCCGGTAGGGCGAGTGAGGGGTGCCATCAAGGAGTGGTCTGCAAGCGCGATTGCCTATTTCTTATTACCCTACCCCCTAGGGTAGTCACCAATGACGCAGCAGCAGCCCTCCGATAACGTTGCAGCCTAGGCCGAACCATGGGGGTCGGCATTTTCAGGCGTTCCGTCAGGGGCAGCTCAGGAAGACTTCTCGGGCAGTCAGTGACATGGATCGAGCGCCGCTTCGACAACGCAAGAGGAGTTCTGCATGCAATTGTTCAAACGTCTTTCCATGCTGGTGGCCATTGCCGTGGCTGCAGTCCTGGCCACTGGCTGTGGCACCGTCAGCACCATCGGGAAACTTGAAGATGGCGCTGGTGCAGAAGCGTCCAAGATGTGGGATCGCTGGGTGGAAGGTGATGGCGACATTGCTGTTGCCACGACATGGGAACGCAAGGTCAAGCCAGGGCTGACGGCCCAGGACGTGGAAGACATCCTCCGGCAGGTGGCCGTGGAGCGGAACATGCGCGAAGTCGGCGTCTTGCCGTTGTCCAAGGAGCTCGAAGCGCGCTCCGGCAAGAAGGAGAAATTCCTCACGGTGTATTCCTACTGCAGCCCGGCCACCGCACGCAAGATGGTCGACTTCAGTCCGCATATGGCAGCCTACCTGCCCTGCCGGGTCAGCGTCGTTGAGCATGATGACGGAAGCCTGTGGATGTACACCTTGAACATGGACATGATGGTCAAGATGGGGCGCAAGTTGCCATCGCCTCTCAAGGAAGAGGCATGGGCAGTGCGAGAGACCATCTGGCAAATGATGGAACGCGCCTCCAAGGGTGAGTTCTGATCCTGCGCATCGCATACCCCCAGGAGGTATCGATCTCCGGGGTTTCAAATACCACAACGAGGAGACAAGCGATGCCTTCGCAAACCACCCCACGCGGCGTGTCCGCATTGAAGCTGGCCGCCGTGGCGGCCGCTGTGATCGCTCCTTTGGGCGCGGCCCACGCCACCAATGGCTACTTCCCCCACGGCTATGGCATCAAGGCCAAGGGCATGGGTGGCGCCAGTATCGCCCTGGCCCAGGATACGTTTGCCGGAGCCAATAACCCGGCTCAGGCGGCATTTGCCGGCAATCGAGCGGAAATCGGCCTCGAGTTCTTCAGCCCCAAGCGCGAGATGAATCGCAGCTATGGCGGCATGGACCTGGGCACAGTCAAGAGCGGAAAAGACCTTTTCTACGTGCCGGAGATGGGTTTCAACACCAACGTATCGGATCAACTGGCAGTGGGCGTGACCGTCTACGGCAATGGCGGCATGAACACCTCGTATCCCGGCGGCACCACCGACTGCACGGCCTTTGGTGGCATGGCAGGGAGCAACGCCATGTGCGGCATGGGTGGGCTTGGCGTTGATCTGATGCAGTTGATCGTGGCACCCACGGTCGCCTACAAGATCACGCCTGAGCATTCCGTCGGCGTGAGTCCATTGTTCGTGTACCAGATGTTCTCTGCATCCGGTCTGCAGATGTTCCAGATGACGCCCGGCGCGTCGACGGACCCTCAGAACCTCACCAACAACGGTCATGACAGCAGTTCCGGCTTCGGCGTCCGCCTGGGCTACATGGGCAAACTCACTGACCAATTGTCGGTGGGCGCGTCCTATTCGCCCAAAGTCAGCATGAGCCGCTTCAAAGACTATGCAGGCCTTTTCGCTGGCCGAGGAAAGTTCGATATCCCGGAGAACATGGGAGTGGGCTTGGCCTTCCAGGCCACCCCGAGCTTGCAATTGGCGCTGGACTACAACCGCATCAACTACAGCAAGGTCCCGGCCATTGCCAACCCGGCTGGCTTCAACATGGGTGCTCCCAATGGCGGAGGCTTTGGCTGGAAAGATGTCAATGTATTCAAGCTGGGTGCGCAGTGGCAGATGAACGAAAGCACCACTCTGCGGGTGGGCTACAACCACGGCGACAACCCTGTCACTGGCAACAACATCACGCCCAACATCCTGGCGCCTGGCGTCATCAAGGACCACTACACCATCGGTGGCACTTACAAGATGAACAAGTCTTCTGAGCTGAGCTGGCACTTCATGTATGCGCCCAGCGTCACGGTCAAAGGTCCGTCCATGTTCAACGGCCTGATGGGCTCCGGCTCCGCCATCCAGGAGTCCGTGAAAATGCGCCAGACTTCTCTGGGCATTCAATGGGGCATGACCTTCTGAGACAGCCCATGACCGACTGACCGTCGACGTCCGCAGAACTTTCAGACTTCAGACGCTGTCACGACACCTATTCATCTGGGACCCAAGTGTCTCTTTTGGCCACCTGACTTGCTATGGGTCCGGTGGCCAATTTTTTGACATCAGGGCAGGTCTGTGTCGGCATCCGGCGCCAGTTCGCTGCGCGGGCCTACCTTGCCCAGCCGGGCCCTCAGCGACTGCGGCTTGCCTGTGAGAATGGCAGCGTATGTCGTGGTATTGGCCAGCACATGCCGCACATAGTTGCGGGTCTCATCAAATGGAATGTTCTCGACCCAGATGTCGCCATCGAGCAGTTCGCCATTGCGCCAGACTCGCGGCCGGTTGGGGCCAGCGTTGTAGCCGGCCGCGGCCAGTGGCATGGACCCTTCGAAGTCGTCGAGTACGAGCTTGAGGTAGGCCGTGCCAATGATCAGGTTGGTCGAAAAATCGTTGAGATCGCTCTGCCGAAAATTCTCCAGCTCGATCTTGCGCGCTGTCCAGCGCGCGGTGGCGGGCATCACTTGCATCAGACCTGAGGCGCCCACATGGGACCGCGCAGCCGTGACAAATCGGCTCTCCTGCCTGATGAGGCCATACACATACGCAGGTGGCAAGTCGATCTCGTTGGCACGTTTGACCACGGCCGCCCTCTCTGGCAGAGGAAACCGTTGAGAGAAATCCTGCTCCAGCTCGGTGTAGCGACTGGTGTTGATGCACCGGTCCCACACTTCATGCCGGCAGGCAAGATCGGCTGCCGCTAGCAGTTCACGATCGTTCATGCCGCCGGGTGTGGCCAGGCGGACGCTGTAGTGCCATTCGCGCACGCCTTCGTGCCTAAACCCCATGTCGATGGCGGTCAGAGCACGCTGAAGTCCTGGGTGACGTTCCGCCGTGGAGCGCTCCAGTTTCGTCAATGGCGCGGGCGCTGGGGGTATCGTGATGGGCAGTCCCAAGGCCTCCGTGGCCAACTGCTCATAGAAGCCTTCGCTGGCGGCGATGGACGCATAGAGTTGGTTGGCGACGGCAGCGGCAGTGTTTGCGTTGGGCTGCGCCAGGGCCTGTATCGCGCGAGCTCGCCAATACACCCAGACGGGAGACTCCTGATCCTTGGCGGGCAAGGCATTGATGGTGGTCTGCACCGCATGCCAGTCGCGGTTGCGTAGCGCTGATCGAACCTTCCATTCGAGGTGATCGGTCGACATATGTTCGGGAGACGCTTTGCCAAACCATTCCAGTGCCTGGGCCTTGCCGCGCTTGGCGGCCCACTTGGCGGCCACGGCCCATGCCCAGCTCATTTGCGGCTTCGTCAGCTGGGTGCGCCATCGCAGCTTGCCCAATTCCTCGATCGCGGCGTCGTTGTCCCGCGCGCCTAGACGGATCAATGCCAGAGTCACCATTTCCCGGGTCTCGGGGCGCAGCGCAGCGAGTTTGCCTTCCAGGTACTTTCCGGGGTCTTCGCCAATCGCTTCGATGTCAGGGATCAGGCCCGGGTGCAGCAAGCCCACCGCCTGGGCAACAGCCTCGTACTGACGGGCTTCCATGGCCAGACGGGCGCGCACCCACACATCCTCGGGGGCGAGCATGTTCTTCTGCAGGAAGTAGCTGGCAGCCATGGCACAGCCATCGTCCTTGTTGCCCTGCGCTTGCCACAGATCTGCCACTTCTTCCGCGGCAGCGCCGCCGTCGACATCACCACGCTGGTGCTCCAGCATGAGCTTGTAGCAGCGCACCTGTGGGTCGTCGTTCATGCGGAACTCGGGCAGTTCCGACAGAAAGTTCTTCCAATCCTGGCGTTTGCCCAGTTCCAGCAGCCAGTCGTTGCGCAAACGGTCTTGCCAGTAGGTGCCGGGGTGCCGGTCCAGCACTTCGCGCACTTGCGCTTGCGTTGCATCCCGCAAGCGCAGTTTCGCAGCCCAGTAGTCCGCCAGCGGCGCCAAGGGATGCTGGCGGACCAGCGGCAGGCGCTGTTCAATGCTGGCCACGTCCTGCTGGTAATAGGCCTTGCGCATCGTTGTGAGGGCGTCCTGCACAGATTCCCTGGCATTGGCTGCGCCCCCCACAAGGAACGCGGCCATAATGGTTGCCAGTTTGATGCTCACCTTTTTCATGCGCTGATTATGAACAACAAAGACAAGGGTCACGCCGACATGCCATCATCGACTCAATCCTCGAAGGGAGATGGCCCGAAGGCTGAGTGGCGCAAGCGCTTGATCGAAAAGCGGCAGGGCTTGGCTGACCGGGCGTGGCGAAACGATTTGTTGCAGCGTGTGATGCGGGTCTGGTTGATCAATCGTCCGGACGCAGTCATTGGTGCCTATTGGCCCATCAAGGGTGAGTTCGATCCTTTGCCTGCTTTGTTCCGCTGGCAGGAGGCCGGTCTTGAAGAAGATGCGCAAAGCGCTGCCCGCAACCGCAGAATCGGCCTGCCTGTGGTCAATAAGGTCGACAAGACGCTGACCTTCTACAGTTGGTATCCCGGCTGCCCGATGGAGGAAGACGCATTCGGCATTCCCAAGCCCAAGGACACCGAGATCGTCGAGCCCACACTCATCTTCGTGCCTTGCGTGGGCTTTGGCCCGGGGGGCTATCGCCTGGGATACGGCGGAGGCTTTTACGACCGCACGCTGGCCAGTTGGAAACCCAAGCCCTTCACCGTGGGGTTGGCCTACGACTTTGGCTATGTGCCAGACCTTCAACCCGAAATTCACGACGTTCCACTCGACGCCATCCTGGCCGACACGGGCGTGATGTGGCCGGAGCACCGCTGACAACTGTGGGGGTGCCGAGGGCGCCTGGTGTTTTGCGGGTCAGGGGTGATCCGCGTTGGCATGCGCGCGGGCAATGCGCTGCTCATGCCGGATCAGGTAGATGCCGCTGGCCACGATAATGGCCGCGCCCACCCAGGTATAGCCATCGGGGATGGCCTGCCAGATCAACCAGTCCAGCCCAACACCCCAGGCCAGCGCAGAGTACTCGAAGGGTGCCACCGCAGAGGCGCGGCCGTGGCGAAACGCTTCGGTGATGCTCAGTTGGCCGAAGAATCCTGTGATGGCCAGCGCCGTGAGCAAAAGGGCGTGATCTGCCCGTAGTGGCACCCAGGACGGGTAGGCAAGGGCGCCTCCGAGCACGGCGATGCATCCCAGCGTGACCAGAACCATGCTTTCACTGCTGTCGGTTCTCCCAAGGAGGCGGGCCGTGACGGCTGAGATCGAGTAGCAGGTGGCCGTTCCCAACACGGCCAGTCCGGCCAGCAGGGCAGTGCTATCGGCAAGCGCTGCCGGGCCGGGGCGCAATGCCACAAGAACACCCACAAAGCCCACACCAATGATCCACCAGTGCGTCTTGGGCACCGTTTCTTTGAGGATGACCACCGAGCTTGCTGTCACCAGCAAAGGCGCCACGAAAAACAAGGTGTACGCGGTCGACAGTGGCAAGGTCTGCAGCGCGAAAGTGAACAGGTACAGCATGGGTACGCCAATGGCGCCACGCAACAACTGCAACGGCCATCGGATGTGCCGCATCTGCTGCCACTGCCCGCGCCAGGTGATCCACACGATGATCAACGGCAAGGCCACCATGCCACGCAGTGCGGCAATCTGGATGAAAGGGTAGCTGTCGGTCAGTTCCTTGAGCACCGCATCCATCAACGAAAACCACAACATCGCGGAGAGCATGGCCACAATGCCTCGGCGGTTGCCGCTCAGAGCATTCAATCCCTTCATGGATAAGGCCTTGCCTCAGTCGATGTGGTCGACGGTGTCCGGGTCTGGTACGTCGCCGATCGCTTCGCGAGTCAACCCCGCCTGCACCTGCATCCATTCGCAGAACGCCTTGACTTCCGGGCGCTGCAGGCTTCGTTGGGTTGGAATCATCCAGTAGGCCAAAGGCGAATCCACGCGAGTGTGGGGTAGCGGCTCGACCAGATCGCCATTGGCAAGGCTTTCGGCCACCAGCGGCAGGCGGGCCAATGCAATGCCTTGTCCGGTGAGCGCAGCCTGCACGATCTGATGGGCGTAGTTCAGGTACACCCATCGTTTGGGCGTGAGCTTGCTTTGGCCGCGCGGGCGGCGGCTGTTGCTGCCAGTTGCCTGAGCGGGCGCCTTTTCCCCGAACTCGTCTATCCAGCGTTGCCACGACAGCCATTCCAGCACACGAGTCCTGTAGGCGTCGCCTGCTTCGATGATCGTGACTTTGGCCAAGTCTTCCACTTTCTCGATGGGGGTCTCGCGCAGCAGCCACGGACTGGCCACGGGGGTCAGTTGCTCGCCAAACAGTCGAATCGCGCCTCGTGGTGAATTCTCCGGTGTGGTGTATCGCAGCGCCACATCCACATCGGCGGTGGCCAGGTCCACAGCGGAATCGGTCGCGTCAATTCGCAGATCGATATCCGGATGCTCGCGCTGAAACATCTCCAGCCGCGGTATCAGCCACATGGAAGCGAAGGACGCCCAGGTGGTGATGGCAACGCTGCGCCGGCCAGCGCTTTGCCGAATCTGGGAGACGGCAGCGTCCACTCGCTCCAGCGACAAACTCACTGCGCGCAGCAGCATCACGCCCGCCGATGTCAGCTCTACAGCACGCGTGTGCCGCAAGAAAAGCGGTGTACCCACTTCGTCTTCGAGGGACTGGATCTGTCTGCTCACGGCACTCTGCGTCAGCGCCAGTTCCTCCGCTGCGGCACGGAAGTTCAGATGCCGTGCCACGGCTTCGAAGGCGCGCAGGTGGCCTGCGCCGATAGGGCGGGTTCTGGGGTGGTAGTTGGGCAGGTTCATGGCCGGAAACTCAATTGATGCAGTAATTGAATCAAATGTGCTCGCCGTTTTCATTGGACGGTGTAGCAGCCTGGATCGATGATACGCCTACACAAAGACGAAAGGAGTTGATCATGTTGTCACATTTCATGCGCGATCAGCATCAGATTGATGCGGTTTCAGCATCAAAGTCCGTCACGCCGACCGGTTGGCGCGTCATGCCGGGCCACACCCTCCATCTGCGCCCGACCTTCATGGGTCAGCTCCGTATTCGCCGCGGAGTGGCCTGGGTCACCGCTTCCGGCCGCAAGCTGGGTCAGCCCTTGCCGTCCGACCAGTTTCTGTCGGCTGGCGATGTGCTCGACATCCCCGCCGGGGCCAGTGTGGTGGTTGAAGCCATGGTGCAGCCCGGTCGGGGCAGCGAGGCCATGGTTTTCGACTGGGAAAACCAGCCGGCGCGGCGCGTCGCGCCTTCCGGCTCCCGCCTTCAGCGCGAAGTCGTGACCCCGGCGCGCGACTTTGTGGGTGCGCTCGGTGACGCGGGTATGGCCTTGATGAGTCTTGTCGCTGGCGTGGCGGGCATGATCGACTGGTTGTGGCCTGACACCGGGCATGGCCCACGCCCATACGAAACCAACCAGCCTTGAGCGGGGAGGGCCTTTGGCTTCAGGCAGTGCGCTGCCGTGTCGCTTTCTTTTTCTCCGCTCCCTTCTCCTTGCCTTTCTCCGCTTTTTGAGGCGCCTGCATGCCAGGCGCCTTTTTTGCGACCGTCTTCGTCACCAGCTTCGTGGTCGGTTTTTTGGCCGGCTTTGCGGTTTTGGGGGTGGGCTTTCGCTTGCGGGCAGCGGGCCTGGCACGCGCCGCCACCGCTGCTTCCAGTGCCAACCGGGCCCAGGGCAGCATCAGCGCGGGTGATTCCATGGCCTCGTCTGGCGCAGTGAAGTAGCACACCTTCTTCACCTCGCCCTTGGCCTCGTACTCGAAGTTCCGACAGCCAGCGGCCAGCCACTGCGCCTCCGTATCCCCGCTGCCTTTGAGGTAGAGGGTTTCGCGCGAAATCACGGCGATGTTCATGCCATCTACCGAAATGCCCCATCCGCCAAACATCCGCTTGGCCACACAGGGGCCTACGCAGCTGAGCAACTCGCAAGCGTGCTCGACAAAAGGGTCGGTTCTGGGGCCAGTTCGTGCTGTCATGCCCGCACAATAGTCCATTGCCCGGCCTGCGTCCACTGCGGCTTGCAAGGGTATTTGAATTCCTTATTAGGAAATGAATTACGTTTAGGTAAAATTCAGACATTGGTCTTGCTGGTGACGCTGGCGAGGCATTTCCAACGCATATCCCACATGAAACGGAGACCTGCATGAGCAAAGCCTTTGCGTCCCAGGCAGACCTGGACGACAAGAACATCACTTTCGAACAACTGAGCGAACACTGCTGGGCATACACGGCCGAGGGTGATCCGAACTCGGGCGTCATCATTGGCGAAAAATACATTCTGGTGAGCGACACCACCGCCACACCAGCGATGGCGCAAGACCTGATCGCCAAGATCCGAACGGTCTCCGACAAACCCATCAAGTACGTGCTGCTGACGCATTACCACGCTGTGCGGGTGCTAGGTGCCAGCGCCTATGTGGCTGAAGGCGCCACCGAAGTCATCGCCAGCCGGGGCACTTATGAGCTCATCGAAGAGCGCGGCGCGCAAGACATGAAGAGCGAGATGGAGCGCTTCCCGCGCCTGTTCCGGGGTGCTGAATCCGTGCCCGGCCTGACCTGGCCGACCATGGTGGTGGGCGATGGCACACCCGGTCGGCAGGGGTCGCTGGAAATCGACCTGGGCGGAGTGAAGGTCGAGATCTGGCATCCGGGCCCTGGCCACACCAAGGGCGACACCATCGCGTGGGTAGAGAGCGAGAATGTGCTGTACAGCGGCGATCTGGTCGAATACGAGGCGGGCGTCTACACCGGCGACGCTCAGCTGGAAGAATGGCCTGCCACCTTGGAAGCCCTGCGCGCACTCAAGCCCGAAGCCATTGTCCCCGGTCGTGGCGAGGCCATGAAAGGCAATGACAACGTGAACAAGGCGCTGGATTACACCCAGCGCTGGGTGACCACGCTGTTCCAGGCCGGCAAGGATGCCGTGGCTGGCAACATGGACCTCAAGGCCGCCATGGCGCACGCTCGCAAAAGCATGGACCCGGTTTTCGGCCATGTGTTCATCTACGAGCACTGCCTGCCCTTCGACGTGACCCGTGCGTTTGACGAAGCCTCCGGCATCAAGCACCCGCGCATCTGGACCGCGGAGCGCGACAAGGAGATGTGGGACGCGCTGCAAGGCTGATGCCCCCGGCCCGGCACGGCCCATTCGGCGTGACCTCTCACCCAGGCAAGAAAAAGCCCCGCTCTGGCGGGGCTTTTTGTGTCTGCTGGGGTGTTGACTACTTGGGAAGAACCGTGTCGCCCTGCTCATCGGTCCCCATGTCGCTTTCCATGTCCGTCTCAGAGTCTGTGCTGGTGTCGCTGGCGCTTTCGGTACTGGCGCCAGTCGAGCCGGTCGACGAGGAAGAGCCAACGGAGACGGTGATGTTTTCGGTCGCGGTGCCTTCGCGGCCCGCCGTGTCGATCACGGTCAGTGTGACCTTGTACGTGCCTGGGGAGGCATAGGTGTGCGTCACGGTGGACCCTCGGGCCGAGCCGCCGTCGCCAAAGCTCCAGCGGTAGGTTTCGGCAGCGTTGTCTTTGGGGTAGGTGGAGAGAATCGTCTCGGTGCCGTCAAAAGACACCGGCTCACCCGCATAAACGGTGGTCGGCGAGTAAGAAATGACCGGGATCGGTTCGCAGGCTGCCAGCAGCAGCAATGCGCAGGCTGCAGCGAGCCAGCGCCAGGTCTTCATAAACACGGATTTCATGGGCGAAGCCTCTCCTGAGGTGACAGTCACAAGCACCAGTTTAGCAAGTCAGGCGAAAATCAAAGCCCTGATTTGCCCGGTGTCTGGCCGCCTGTCGCATGCAAGGCACGCTCGCTGAATCGGTGTGCGGGTTCAATCCTGCACCACGTAGGCGCCGAGCGCCACTTCATAAGATTGCAGCAACTGCATGGCATGGGCTCTTTGCTCCGCCGTGGCTGACTGGTGGACCCGCGCGAACTGAGCGCAGCCTTCCCTCGTCAGATTCGCCGCGTATTCCTGATAACCCGGAGTGGGTGAGCGCGACAAATGGTCAAACCATTGCTGAATCTCTGCCGTAACGGAGGCCTCGCGTGCCGGTGCATTCGCCTCTTCCTGCGCCACGGCCCGGCGCAGTACCGCGCGAAACTGTTCCTGGCGAAGCTTTCTCTGCTCGAAGGAGCGCTCCGGGTCGTATGAAGAGCTTTCCACGCTGCTCTTGATCGCTTCCAGTTGCGCCGCGTTGAGTGGGCCGTACAGCCGCTCGTACCGTTCCGTCAGCTTCTCCAGCCTGCGTTCCATCCGGTCTTCTCTGGAAGCCTGCACCACTTCTTCAAGGTGCTCCTCATTGTCTCTTGCCTGGTGTTTCGCCAGGTGCGCGATCTGATCTGGCTCCAGAGTCAGCGCCAGCCGGGCAAGCGCCGGACTCGCTTGGGTGCCAAACGTCTCCATGGCCTCTCGTACCTGCTCGAACTCCTTGCAGATCTGGTTGGCCGTCAGGTCTTGCGATGCCATGGATTGCCAGCGCCGCAATGTGCTCAGATAGTCGGGCAGCTCGGTCTGGCGGTGCCACACATACAGTGCGTCGAGTTCTCTTCGCACCTGCGTGCTCTGCGCGTCGTTCAGGTCCAACTGGGCGTCCAGCCACCAGTAGATGGCGGTGGTGCTTTGCCGATAGGCCAGGCCAACGGCGCTGCAGGCAGCCAGCACTGCGGCCAGCGCCAACAACACCAGCCCGAGGCGGGCATGACGCCAGCCGGAGATAATGAAGGGCACGGCACGGTGCATGAATGTTGAATGCATGTGCTCATTGTGAAGCACCCTTGGAGGTATTTGAATGGGTTCCCCGGTTGATGTTGTGGTGATGGCAGCGGGCAAAGGCACGCGGATGAAAAGCATGCGCCCCAAGGTGTTGCACCGCATTGGCGGCCGCGCGTTGGCGCAGCACGTCATCGACACGGCAGCCGGCTTGTCGGCCCGTTCCGTGGTTGTCATCACCGGGCACGAAGCGGCCACGGTGGAAGCCGGGCTTGTGCAACCCGATGGCCTGAGCCGCTTGCAGTTTGTTCGCCAGGAGCCCCAGCTCGGTACTGGCCACGCGGTTCAGCAAGCCATGCCCGTGCTGCAGGACGGCGGCATCACGCTGGTGCTCTCTGGCGATGTGCCACTCGCAGAGGTCGCCACGCTGCAGTCCCTGATAGACCGGTGCGGCGGCACGAACATGGCCCTTTTGACCCTGGAACTGGATGATCCGGCAGGTTATGGCCGAGTGGAGCGATCCTCTGACGGTTCGGTCAAGGCCATCGTCGAGCACAAGGACGCCTCACCCGCTCAGCTCGCCCTGCGCGAGGTATACAGCGGCGTGATGGCGGTGCCCACTGCCAAGCTCCGCCATTGGCTGAGCCAACTGGGCAATGACAATGCGCAGGGCGAGTACTACCTGACCGATGTGGTTCGCATGGCTGTGGAGGCTGGCGAACAGGTGCAGGGCCATCTGATCACCGATGGGGTGCAGGTGGCGGGGGTGAACAGCCCAGCGCAACTTGCCGCACTGGAGCGCGCCTATCAGTCGCGTCTGGCCAATACCCTGATGTCGGGCGGTGTCCGCCTGGCAGACCCCGCACGCCTTGATGTGCGTGGCCATCTGCATTGCGGGCAAGATGTCGAGATCGACGTCAACTGCGTCTTTGAAGGCAGCGTTGAATTGGGCAACGGCGTTCGCATTGGCGCAAACTGCGTGATCGCCAACGTGAGCATCGGCGACCACACGGCCATTGCGCCGTTCACCCACATTGACGGCGGCCAGGAAGGTGCGAGTGTGGGGCAGGGGGCTGCGATCGGGCCGTTTGCGCGGTTGCGCCCCGGCGCTCGCCTGGGCAATGAGGTCCACGTTGGCAACTTCGTCGAGATCAAGAACTCTTCGTTGGCCGATGGAGCCAAGGCCAACCATCTGGCATACCTGGGGGACGCCACCGTGGGTGAGCGGGTGAACTACGGCGCAGGCGCCATCACTGCCAACTATGACGGCGCCAACAAGCACCGCACCATCATCGAGGCAGACGTGCATGTTGGCTCGAATTCGGTTCTGGTGGCACCCCTGACCATTGGGCAGGGCGGAACGGTAGGGGCTGGCTCTGTGGTCACCTGCAGCGCCGCTGCTGGAGCGCTCACCGTGACCCGGGCCAAGCAAATGAGCATTGCCAATTGGAAGCGCCCGCAAAAAAAGCCCAAGCCTTCGAGCTGAAGAAGCCTCGCTCACGCTCGGTCCGGCGCAAAGCCCTGCGCAAACCCGGGCCACGGGCGACAAAAAAATACGCCGGCTGATGCCGGCGTATTTTTGTCAAAGCTCTTGGTGCCTTCAGGCCTAGCGGCGCATCACGGACTCCAGGGGGCGGGTGTCTGAGCCTCTGCGATCCTGATCCCGATCGAGATCCATCAAACCGCTCAAGCCCATGACTTCCGACTCCCGGAAGCGCGAATTGCTGTGCAACTGGTCGAACTCGGAGAATTGCGACTCCAGCTTCTGGCGCACGCTGTCGCGGGATTCCTCTTCGCTCGGCTTGGGCTGTGGCAGGGCTGCCAGATTCAGTTGGGCACGAAAATCTGCCGGTGAAGGCATGCGGTGAATGCCGTTCTTCAAGAACACAAAACGCACACCTGCGGTTTTGAGGATGCGGTTCTTGATCTTGGCCTGGTGAGCGCGCTCTTTGGCGTTGCTCAGGTGGTACTGCTCAACGTCAAACGCAAACACGGGCCTGCCTTCGTCATCGCAGACAACAAAATCGACCCTTTGCTTGTTCAGCCGTTCCTGAGCGCGTTTGCGATCGGAGGCACGGCGAACCGACAACATGTCGCTCAGCGTCAGGTTGGGCAAAACCACCTGATCCGGGAAGGTGTCATTGAGGTAGTCAAGCATTTGAGCCTGCTCGCTCGTCAGGACACGCTCTGGCGTATAGCGATCGTCACGTCCGGATGAGTTCGAACCGGCATTTCGCTGGTAGAACCAGTAGCCGGCACCTCCTGCAATCACAACGGCGATCAATGCAATCCACATTGGATCCATTCAACCTCCTGAAACAATAGTTCTAAAAATCCAAGGGGCCTATTATTCGTGAACAGCCTCTTGCTGTAAAGGGTTGTTCCAGATGTATGTGTCCACGACAAGGGTATGCGCGCGGTTCCGGGTGATGAACGGCGGTCTAGTCATGCCTGGAAGGCAGTGGTAGCTCGGTGGTGAACTTCAGGCGTTGAATACTGAAGTAAGCCTTGACGTTGCGAACATTGCCTTGAGCCGTGAACAGGCGCTTGGCCAGATGCAGGTAAGCGGGCATGTCCGGCACCCGCACGATGGCCATGTAGTCTGGCCCGGGGCTCAGGCGATAAAGCTGCTGCACGGCGGCTTCCGGCAAGACAGCCGCTTCAAACGCCTGCATGGCTTCCTCGTTCTGGCTGGCCAGGCTGACCTCCACCACCGCGGTCAGCCCGTGCCCGATGGCCGCTGCCATGCGTTCGGGGTTCAGGATGGCCACCTGCTTTTCGATCAGACCCAATGACTGCAGCCGCCGCACCCGGCGCTGGCTGGTGGCGGGCGAGACGTGCGCCAGCTCCGCCAGCTCCAGATTGCTGCGGCTGGCATCGTCCTGCAGCAGCTCCAACAGGCGCAGGTCGATGTTGTCGATGGATGAATCGGTCATATTTGTGTTTTGTTTGATGGTTTATTTCATTCGTCGGTTTGGGTGAGATATTTTCCTAAATATACATATAAATAGACGATTAATTTCGTTTGGTCGGGCCTAGCATCCACCCAAGCCAAGTTTTTGCATTCCTTCCTTCCTCACTTCCTTCATTCTTCCTTCCCCGGAGAGAACCTATCTATGTGTGGCATCGTGGCCGGCGTGGCCGAACAAAACGTCGTTCCTGTTCTGGTGCAAGGCCTTCAGCGCCTGGAATACCGAGGCTATGACTCCTGCGGCGTCGCCATCCACGACGGCCAGGGCCTGCGTCGCGCCCGCAGCGTCTCTCGCGTGGCCGAACTGGTGCAGCAGGTGGAGAAAGATGCCGTGGCCAGCGGCACCGCGATTGCCCATACCCGCTGGGCCACCCACGGCGCGCCTGAGGTGCACAACGCACACCCTCACTTCAGCCACGGCCCCGGCACCAGCGACGCCCAGGGCCAGGCCCAAGGGCAGGGCCGGGTGGCCCTGGTGCACAACGGCATCATCGAGAACCACGACGAACTGCGCGAAGCCCTGCAGGCCCAAGGCTATGTGTTCGACAGCCAGACCGACACAGAAGTCATCGCCCACCTGATTGACTCGCTCTACGACGGCGACCTGTTCGGCGCCCTGCAGCAGGCTGTGGCCAAACTGCATGGCGCGTTCGCCCTGGCGGTGTTTCACCGCGACGAGCCGCACCGCGTGGTCGGTGCCCGTGCGGGCTCGCCCCTGGTGCTCGGCGTGGCCGACGAAGGCGCGGCCCACTACCTGGCCAGCGACGCCATGGCCCTGGCCGGCGTGACCGACCAGATCGTCTACCTGGAAGAGGGCGACCTGGTGGACCTGCAGCTTGGACGCTACTGGGTGACCAGCGCTGACGGCCAGCCCCTGTCAGCGGAAGAGCGCCCGGTGCGCACGGTGCAAGCGCACAGCGGCGCTGCCGAGTTGGGGCCGTATCGCCACTACATGCAAAAGGAAATCTTCGAGCAGCCGCGCGCCATTGGCGACACGCTCGAAGGTGTGGAAGGCATCACCCCCGACCTGTTCGGTGACGGCGCCTATAGCGTGTTCAAGGACATCGACAAGGTGCTCATCCTCGCCTGCGGCACCAGCTACTACAGCGGCTGCGCCGCCAAGTACTGGCTGGAAGGCATTGCCGGCATTCCCACCCAGGTGGAAGTGGCCAGCGAATACCGCTACCGCAGCAGCGTGCCCGACCCCAAAACCCTGGTGGTGACCATCAGCCAAAGCGGCGAAACCGCCGACACCCTTGCCGCCCTGCGCCACGCCAAAAAGCTGGGCATGACGCAAACACTCACCATCTGCAACGTGGCCACGTCCGCCATGGTGCGCGAATGCAAGCTGGCCTACGTGACCCGTGCCGGCGTGGAAATTGGCGTGGCGTCCACCAAAGCCTTCACCACCCAGTTGGCTGGCCTGTTCCTGCTGACCCTGGCATTGGCGCAAACCAAAGGCAAGATCACCGAAGAGCAGGAAGCCGAGCACTTGAAAGCCATGCGCCACCTGCCCGTGGCCTTGCAAGCCGTGCTGGCGCTGGAGCCGCAGGTCATCAGCTGGGCCGAAGACTTTGCACGCAAAGAAAACGCGCTCTTCCTCGGCCGTGGCCTGCACTACCCCATCGCACTCGAAGGCGCGCTCAAGCTCAAGGAGATCAGCTACATCCACGCTGAGGCCTACCCCGCCGGCGAACTCAAACACGGCCCCCTGGCATTGGTGACGAGCGCCATGCCGGTCATCACCGTCGCACCCAACGACACCCTGCTGGAAAAGCTCAAGAGCAACATGCAAGAAGTCCGCGCCCGCGGCGGCGTGCTATACGTGCTGGCCGACGCAGACACCCGCATCCAGCGCAGCGAAGGCATGAACGTCATCCGCATGCCTGAACACTATGGCGCGTTGTCTCCTATCCTGCACGTGGTGCCGCTGCAATTGCTGGCGTATCACACGGCGCTGGCCAAGGGGACGGATGTGGACAAACCCAGAAACCTGGCCAAGTCAGTCACTGTCGAGTGACGACAGTGACTGACTTGTAGGTGCGGCTTGCCGCACCGTTGTCTTCGACAACGCTAGGCTTCTGGTTTTGGTGGACACTCATATTGCAGAGCAATGTGATGTGGCCACAGCAAACCCCCTTCGAACGCACGGGTAGTGTTTGAAGAGGTTGCGAGCGCGGCATGCCGCGCCGCTGCCCTCAGGGGGCAGCGCCAAATGTAGAGGTTTGGTGGACACTCATTTCGAGAGATACCCGCGAGGCATTCGACCTGTCCGTTGCAATTGCGCCGCGCTTTTCGCGTCAGGGACGCGGTACGGCCTCGTATTTGGGCGCAGCCATGTAGAGTAGGGCAATATGTCATCTGCGCGCGAAGACTGCCGACTTTCACGTTTTATTTATACCGTCGGATATCCACCTTGTGAGTGGCTAAGTCTTTGATTTGTCGCCGTTTTAGGGAGGAAACGATGACCATGTTATCCAGCAGCGTCCATGTTATCCGGCACTTGGCTGCCGTATATATCTAGTTAAATGGCAACCTCGCAAGATCAAGCACTACCGCGATTTCGTTTCCGTGTCAGCACGGCACTGGTGTGCTTCGGTCTGATTTTCTTGCCCTGGTCGGCATACTTCTTCGACCGCCCTAAGTCTCTTGACGAAAAAGGGCTCGTCTCTGCTACCTTCAATTTTGTTGTTTATCATTTTTCTGCTCAGGTCTTGTTTTTCGGTTTTGTTGTGGCCTTCGGTTCTCTGTTTTGGTTTGCATACAGGCGGTATTGGCGCGCAGTCCTGCAAGCTCTTTTGGAAATGGTGGTGTGTTTTGGTGCAGTCATCCTTCTTCCTGCGTACTGAGCCATTTAACTCGTCGGCCCAGTCGCGACAGCCTACGGCTGCCGCTGGCCTCCAACGTTAGGCCCATGAGAACTATCGTCGCAACTCTCGTCCTCCTGTGGTCCGCCCTGCCGGCATTGGCGGATCCTGTCATCCTCGGCAAGTGGCAATCAGACCGCGAACTCACGATGCTGTTCGCCAAGGAGCGTGCGAGGCTCGAAGACAAGACCTACTTGTTCTTGGAGCAGATGATGGGCCGAATGACGCTCACCTTCACCGCCATAAGACTCAAGAGCGAGATGCCAGATTGGCAAAGCGAAACCGTCGACGGAGTCAAGTCACAACTGGTTGGCTTCCGCGAGTCCCATGCATACAAGGTCATCGGCTCCTCTCGCGACCAAGTGGCAGTTGTGAGTACCGAGCCAGTCACAGGACGGAAGCACATCACCGTGTATAACTTCGAAGACGAAGACACCATGTGGGTATACCTTGGTGGTGCGCCCTTTCCTCAGATGAACATCCGTGAGTACTTTGTTCGCGTCAAGTAGCACCTGCATCTTCGGCGGCCTGGCGCATAGGCCTAACCCTTCGCTCGAGTGGACTGCGACCGGCAAGGCACTTGGCCCGCGCAACGGCCAGTGTCATCATCCGTCGCGCGGGCCAAGCGCCTTCCCGGCGTCAGCCCCTCAGCTCAAACGTTGGGCGTCATGAAAAACATTCCCGCTCGGTGCAGAGTCTATGATCAACCTTTATCAGGCGAGCTAATCCATCGGCTAATGCGTAAGATTTTTCCAAAGCGAAATGACTACGGTACAGCATCATTCGATGAGCTAGTGCCAGAGCTAGCCAAGTTTGGAATCACCACACGTGGGAGATTTCAAGCCTTGATGACACATCACAGGCGGGGGTTACTGCGCATAGACCGTGACCCTTTATACCCATGGGAACGGAAAATGTTCGCGGAGGAATATGGCGAGGAGTTCATTCGTGACGCAGAGCGAAGGCAATATTGGTTTGCCTATCCGGCTCTCGTTAGAACAGCAGTCGAGATGGAGTTCGGGGAGGAAGCGGAGGTATATGATGCCCAACCAGACACTCCAGCCGACCCAAAAACCGCTACGCGGTTTCCGGTTGGCTGAGTTTGGCGTTAGGCATCGCATGGGCCACCAACCGGGAATCGAGCGAAACGGCGCAACCGTCGAAATCGGCGATCAAGTTCGTCTGCTCGAAATCCGTCCATCTATTCTTCAGCGCTTAGTAGGCGCCGAGCACTCCGAAGTATCAGCAATGCTTGGGCAAGTAGTCGAAGTATTCGATGTTTATGAAAATGGTCAGGTCTGGGTTAGCGCGCTCTTCCCGCGCAAAGATGGCACAACAGAAGTACACGCCATATCAGTCGAGCCGCAGTCCATCGAACTTGTACAGAAAGCCCGAAATGGTTATGGGCTTTAGTGCCTTCCAACAAGTGAGCTGCTCTGCATCAATCAGTGGCGTGGCATGCCAAGTAGAAGAAGACCGTTCGCAGAGAGCGCTGCCTAACCCTTCCATCGAGAGGACGCCACAAGGGCTGCGCCCTTGCGCCGCCTCTCATGTCAAACGTTAGGCATCGCATGGGCCACCAACCGGGAATCGAGCGAAACGGCGCAACCGTCGAAATCGGCGATCAAGTTCGTCTGCTCGAAATCCGTCCATCTATTCTTCAGCGCTTAGTAGGCGCCGAGCAC
>JBNKNN010000005.1:0-6432 GCA_050293865.1 Hydrogenophaga sp.
TGCCGGGCATGCGGCCAGCACCGAGATATTGCGCCGCCGTGGCCTGCGCAAAGGTGCTGGTGTGCGCATCGCTGAACTGTTTGCACATGACGGCGTTGGCCAGCAAAGACTGAGGCCCGATCAACCAGCCAACTCGCAAGCCAGGGCTGAGAACCTTGCTCAGAGAACCGCAATGCACGAGCCACTCACGACTGCCGTCAACCTCCGACGAGAGCGCCAGCAGGCTGGGTGGAGGTGGCGCATCGAAGTAGAGGTCGCCATAGGGGTCATCCTCTACAAACAGCGTCTGGTACTTGGCAGCCAGTGCCAGAACTTGCTTGCGACGCTCAAGCGAGAGCGTGGCGCCAGTCGGGTTTCCGAATGTGGGAATCAGATACACGAGTTTGGGTCGATGCTCCCGAATGAGGTCCTCCAGCGCGTCTGCCTGAACGCCGTCGCCGTCCACTGGAGCGGTAATCAGCTCGGCTCCGTACAAACGAAAGCACTGGATGGTGGCGAGGAAGGTTGGCCCTTCCACGATCACTTTGTCACCCGGGGAAATCATGGTCTTGCCTATCAGGTCCAGAGCTTGCTGGCTACCTGTCGTGACCACAAGATCGCTGGCTTGTACACCGCGCACTCCTTTGCCAGCCATCAGGGAGGCAATTTGCTCCCGCAAAGGTCCGTAACCCTCGGTAGCGCCATATTGCAAAGCAGCTCCCGGCTCTTGCTCCAACGCCGCATTCGCCGCCGCTCGTATGCCTTCGACATCGAACATGGCGGCATCGGGAAAGCCCCCAGCAAAACTGATGATGCCAGGCTTGCCCAGCAATTTGAACAGTTCACGGATGGCTGAGGTTTCGACATTGCCAAGGCGGCTGGCAAATGGAAGGACTGCGGTCATGGTCGTCTCAGAAAAAGGCTGAATGAAAGAGCAGTGCTCAATGAACAAGCGGAACGATGGCCTCAGGCCAAAACGGCATGTTAGCGCGAATCGACATCTGACCAGTCGCCCAGGACCACCAAGATTCCTGGGGAACCTCTGCAGACCCTGCGCCGTGCATGCCTTGGACTATGCGGGATGAGGCGCTCTGGCGCGAATGCCAAGGCCCGCTCAGGGTTTGGACCAAAAGCAGGCCTTTGCCGCGCCTGTCGCCTTGTGTGCACTACAGGGCACACGACGCGAAAAGCAGGCACGCCATCCGTCCCGTTTTGCGCTCGGGCGCGCACGGCATATGTCAAGCAGAGGGTCTCTAAAGATCTTGCCAAGAGAGCCGATGCAATGTTCAAGGAGTCGAGAGGGTCTGCCGCTTGGTCTCCAGCTTTCGAACGACAAGAAAGGTAGAGGCATGCCGTCACTCGACGAAATTCTCCATTCGGTTCAGTTGCCAACCATGCCGCAAGTGGCCCACGAACTGATTCATTCTCTCAACGATGAGGACGTGCCCTTGGCACAGATCCGGGATGCCATCTGCCAGGACCCGTCTTTGGCGTTGAAGCTGATGCGATTGGCCAACAGCGCCAGGTATGGACTTCAGCGGCAAGTGGGGACAGTGGATGAAGCCATCACCATCGTAGGAGCCAACCAGGTTCGAACGCTGGTTCTGGCATCTTGCCTCAGCGACAACTTCCCGACCTTGAAGGGGCTGGATCACAACGTGTTCTGGACTGAGAGTCAGATGTGCGGTGGCTACGCCCAATGGCTCGCTCAGCACCTGGGATCCGACGCTGATCAAGCGTGGCTCACCGGTTTCATGGTGCGGCTGGGAGAACTGATCTTGGGTCAGGCAGCTCCACAAATTGTCCCCAGCATCGAACGCTTGCCCAGCTACCCTGGAGCGAGATGGCAGCGAGAAATGGCCGCAGTGGGATTCACGGAAGGTCAGGTGATCGCTGAGCTGGCCAGGCGCTGGAAGTTTCCGGAAGCCATAGTTCGGGCACTGGAAACGGCGGCTGACCCCATGGCTGCGAAACCCTTTTCGCGCATGGGAGCCATTCTGTACATGGCTGAGTTGCTGGCTGAGTCCGGATCCTCGGCATCGCCAGAACTCGTGGAAGAGCTGCCGCCCGAACTCCTGATGGCATTGCAGATCGATACGAACTGGCTGGCGACTCACCTGCCAGAAGCCCACGCACACGCGGGACACTGTTTGCTGCATTGATGCCCGATTCCGCCGCCTCTAAGGCAGGGGGAAACTTTTACTCGCAGGCACAAATGTTGCTTTCCTGCATTCGTTTGGGATTCCGAGGATGACAAGCACCGCATCATCCGCCTAAAGTGATTGCTCAATCGCTTTTCACGGATGGAACCATGTACGAATTCCTTCAACGCGTGGCGGCGCGCTGGCTATTGTCTGTTTCAGTGCCTCTTGTCCTGCTGTCCACCGCGGGCGCGTCCAACGCGGCAGACTTGGTACTGGCCATCAGCGAAGGCTCATCCGGCGGCACTGATCACGGGCGCGTGATTGCCAAGTACCAGGGACTGGCCAAGGTACTGAGCGGCGCCATCGGGCAGAAAGTCAACGTGGTGTTTGTGCGTGAGTTCAAGTTTCTCGAGGACGGTCTGCGCAAGAACATCTACGACCTCGCCATGGCCAGACCAAGCGACTACCCTGCGCGAGGAATGCGGGACTATGGCTATCAATATGTTGCAACTGCCAAGCCAGAGGGGCGCTGCCTCATCATCGTGCCAAAGGATTCGGAGGTTCAAAGGCTCGACCAGATAAAGGACAAGCGCATTGCCCTGCCCAATCCGGCCGCATACATGACCAAGTTTTGCACCGCGATGCTTCGCAACGAAGGTATCACCGTCAACGACAAAACAGTGACCCGTGTGCGTGAGCAAGGGGCAGTGCCGTTCTTCCTCAACAACAAGTTCGCCGACGTCGGTGGCGTCGCCTCTTACTCCGGCGTGGCCAAACGCCTGGAAAAGGATGGCATGCGGGTGCTGCATGCCAGCATCCCTCAGCCCTATTTTCCAATGGTCGCTTCGGGCAAGATCAAGCCCGAGCAGATTGCGTCAATGCAAAAGGCGCTCGTTGAGATGGAGACCACTGTCGAAGGGAAAAAAGTGCTGGGAACCATTGGTATCGAAGGCTTCGACACCGGCACTGAGCAGCGCCTTAAGGACTTGCTGGGCTGGTTGGGCCAGTAGGCCTGCGTCGAAATATCGCAGCAGAGTGCGGGCAAAATGGAGCCATGAACCGCGCCAGTATTGAATCGTTCTTCTCCACCCTCCAGCAAGCGAACCCGAATCCGGTCACCGAGCTGGAATACACCAGCGTCTTCGAGCTGCTGACAGCGGTGCTGTTGTCTGCACAGGCAACTGATGTCGGGGTGAACAAAGCGACCCGGCGTCTTTTCCCGGTGGCCAACACCCCACAGAAGATTCTGGACCTTGGTCTGGAGGGACTGGAGAGCTACATCAAGACGATTGGCTTGTACCGAAGCAAGGCAAAGCATTTGATGCAGGCTTGCGAAATTCTGGTCAAAGAGCACGACGGCAAGGTTCCCCGATCCCGCGAGGCACTTGAAGCGCTGCCTGGCGTGGGCCGCAAGACAGCCAATGTGGTGCTCAACGTCGCCTTCGGTGAACCGACCATGGCAGTTGATACGCACATTTTCAGGGTGAGTAATCGCACCGGACTGGCCAAAGGCAAGACCCCACTCGAAGTCGAGAAGCAGTTGCTCAAGCGAGTGCCCAAGGCTTACCTCGTGAATGCGCATCACTGGCTGATTCTTCATGGCCGCTACATTTGCCAGGCGCGCAAGCCCAAATGCCCGGAATGCGCGGTGGCACAGTGGTGCGACTTCAAACCAAAGACAAAAAGCTGAGAGCCAGGCCCAAGCAGCCTCTGCATAGTCCGCGAGTTCTGAGCCATGGCCCGGTGCGGGTTCTGGTCGAGAGGGGCATCTCACCCATGCAGTATCTGCCGTGTGCCGCAGGACAAAGCTCGCGCCAAGGAGGAAAACCAAGCACGCCTCTTTGGCCTCAAGCGCCCGTGGTGCGGGATACTCCAAAGGCTCACTTTGTCAGCCATTCAGGACGCGTGCATCCAGGCCTGTACCACCGGCAATGACAAAACACCCACCGTGATGGCATGCAGGCTCAGCCCGACCAAGGCACCCACCACTGTGCCATTGATCCGAATGAACTGCAGGTCACGCCCGATGTGCGTCTCCAGCACATCACTGAGTTCACGCGCATCCCATGCCTGAACGCGGTCGGATACGAAGCCCACAATTCGCCCCCGGTTGACCTGCAGCAAGGTTTGCAAGACTCGTCGGGCCTGGGTGTTCACCCAGTCGCGCAATGAATCATCGTCTCTCAGACGTTGCCCCAACATGCCCGCCAATTCTGCACATTTGGCCTGCCAGCGGCCACCTGGCTCCCGAGCTTCCTCTCGCAGCTTCAGCATGAGCTCGTGCCAGCCCTTTTCGATCGGTGCTTGCCAGCCAGGCTGAGCAATCCAGGTATCGCGCCACAAGGACACCCTCGCCTGCCAAGCTGGGTCTTGCTGCAGTCGGTCCGCCGTCTCCACCATCCATTGATCGAAGCGTTGACGCAGAGGGTGATCGGCGTCCTTTGCCACTTCCTCGAGCATCGTCGTCAGCGCAGCCACCAGCTTACGCGTGGCCAAACGCGCAGCCGCCTGATCCAGCCCGACATATTTCAGCTGACGCAACTCCTTGGCAATGGCGTCGGTGAAGTGCTCCTGCACTCTCTCCTGCGCGGCCCATTCAGCGAGTTGATGCAGCAACTGATCCAACCATTGTTGATGGTGCTGATGGGCCACCAAGGCCTCGAGCGCCTGCCCGCCAAGCGACGCCAGTTCGACGCGCTCCAGCACTTTGCGAGCCAAGTCGGCTGCCCATTGTCTGACTGCTGTCTGGTCCAGTACCTCCAACATACCAGGCGCAGCCTCGCCCAGCCAGGCGCCCAATCGCTGTGTGTTTTCATCTTTCTGAAGCCAGTCGGCCATTGCCGCAGACACATCCACGCGAGAGAGGGACTGACTCAAATGATCCGGTGCGAGAAAGTGCTCGTCAAGAAAACGGGCCAGTTGATCTCCCAACCTGTCCTTGTTGGCCATGATGATGGCCGTGTGCGGCACAGGTAAGCCCAACGGATGCCGGAACAAGGCGACGACGGCAAACCAGTCGGCCAGCGCCCCGACCATGGCAGCCTCGGCCGCGGCCCCGAGGTATCCCCACAGGGCATGGCGGCCATCCATGGCTGTGGCCAGAACATACAGCGCAAAAGCACCGAACAGCAGCCCCAAGGCCACCGCCTTCATCTGCGCAAGGCTCAATCGATTCGACAAGTGCGTTTTCTCAGTCGAAGAAAAAGATGGGGATCAACAGCAGGGCACCAAGCTCAAACGTCGAGACAAATATGGCCACCGGGCGACGGCGCCTCCTCAGGCCACTGTGACACGTTTGAGATTTCGGTGCCACCACTGCTGACAATGTACTGCACGGCCCTGATCACACCTGCATGGGTGACCCATACTGCGTGCTCCGCCTGAGTCGTTCGACACTCATCCAGCATGCTCCCGACGCGTTCCAGCAAATCGCCCGTGCTTTCTGCGCCCCCAAAACGATGACGGCCAAAATCTGCCATCCAGCGATCAAACGCCGCACGGGGGACGTCATCCCAACGCTGCAACTCCCAGGCACCGAAGTTCATTTCGTTGATGCGTGCGTCAGCACCTGCGAACCGCAAGTCTGGTCGCCGTTGAAGCGCAGCCTCTGCCAGTTGCTGCGCGCGCAGCATAGCCGACACCCAAAGGAACGCTCCTTGCGGCACCAGGGCCGCCAGCTGGTCTGCAGCCTCCGCCGTGAGAACATCGTCGGACCGAACGTCCGTCGACCCGTAGCAAAGCCCTGCGTCGAGCAACACAGGCGCATGTCTCCACAACCACAGTTTCATTGCCATGTCCCGCGACGTAAGCTGAAACTTCTACCAGCGCGGGGAGCAAACCAGCGCCACCCCCAGGTAGAAGGACACTTCGCACACCTGCTGCGTAGCCCCCAAGGCATCGCCGGTAAAGCCTTGAATGCGCCGAACCAGAAGCCGCCACATCCAGACCCAGGCAATGCTGGCTGCCAGCACACCTCCCCACCAAGGCAAGTCAGGAAATGCCCACCCGAGAAAAGCCGTTCCAGGCAGCAACCACAGAGCCGCCGCAAAGAGTGACGATACGGAGATCTGGTCAGCCAAAGGCTTGGATTTGGAGCTGCCCTCGCTGCCGACGTGGGGCAGCAGCCGTATCAACCACAAGGGCAAGAATCGTGACAAGACAGCCGAGCCCAGCATCACACCAGCGGCGTTTGCAACCCCCAACGCCTGCATGAGCAACGCCAACAAGCCAACTCGGGCCAGCAGGATCAAGATCAAGGCAATGGCCCCAAACGAGCCTATGCGAGAGTCCTTCATGATTTCCAAGGATC
>JBNKNN010000006.1:0-19591 GCA_050293865.1 Hydrogenophaga sp.
ACACCAACCCGGTGGTGCTGCGCCGTCTCATGGGTGGCCTGCGCGACGCAGGGTTTGTCGTCTCGGAAAAAGGCCATGGCGGGGGCTGGGCGCTGTCGTGCGCGTTGGAGCGCATCACGCTGGGGGATGTGTACCAGGCGCTGGGCGCCCCATCGCTGGTTTCACTGGGCTTTCGGGAGGACAACCCCTCCTGCCTGGTAGCCCTGGCTGTCAATGAAGCTTTGGCCGGTGCCAAGCAAGAGGCCGAAGCGCTGTTGCTCAAGCGTTTTGGGGCGGTCACCTTGGCCGCGCTCTCCGCCGACTTTCACCGCCGCATGGCCCAGCACAAGAACAAGCACAAGAACAAGCACGAGGGCCAAAAAAATGGCCAATCCCACTCACTCACCCATCAACTGGAAGATCACACCCATGAAGACCATTGATTTTGCCGTCATCGGAGGCAGCTACGCCGGCATGGCCGCCGCCCTGCAACTGGCCCGTGCGCGCCGAAACGTGCTGGTGGTGGACGCTGCACAGCGCCGCAACCGCTGTGTGGACGCCAACGGCGGAACCTCTCATGGCTACCTGACGCAGGATGGGCGCCCGCCTGCCGAGATCGCGGCCGATGCTCGCGAGGAACTCATGAACTACCCCAACGTGGACTGGCTGCACGGCACTGCCGACGACGCTCACGTGGCGCCTGAGGGCTGGCTGGGCTTTCGCGTCGGCAGGGAGATGATCAAGGCGCAACACCTCATCATTGCCACCGGCGTACGCGACGTGCTGCCAACCGTGCCCGGGCTTGTCGAGCGCTGGGGCCGCAGTGTCTTTCATTGTCCCTATTGCCATGGATACGAGGCGGAAGCAGGGCCCATTGGCATCGTGGCCGCATCACCCCTGGCCCTGCACCATGCCGTGATGCTGCCAGACTGGGGCAGCTCCACGCTGTTCCTCAATGGTGCCTTCAGTCCCACGCCTGAAGAGCTGGAGGCCATCACCCGCCGCGGTACGCAGGTGGAGGCCACACCCATTGCCCACATCGAAGGGCTTGCCGATGTGGTGCTTGAAGACGGCCGTACCCTCTCCATGAACACGCTCTTCACGCAGCCCCAAACGGTCATGGGCAGTCCCATCGCCGAACAACTCGGGTGCTCGCTGGAAGAGAGCCCCATGGGGCCGTTCATCAAAGTGGATGAGTTCAAAGCCACCAGCGTGCCCAATGTGTTTGCCTGTGGTGATGCGGCGCGCATGGCGGGGAATGTCACGCTGGCGGTGGCCGATGGGGCAATGGCGGGGATCGGTGCGCATCGGAACTCGATGCATTGACCACATGCCGTTTGGCTGCGCTGCCGCCGAAACACCATCAGCGGCGGCTGACCTGCCAGACCTGGCTGATCTGGCTGATCTGGCCGATCTGCCCCATCTGGTTGACCGCCTGCTCGATCAACAGGCCTCGTTTAACGATATTGAATCCATGCTGATCGACCGAGCCATCGACCGCTGTGGAGGGAATGTGTCAGCGGTGGCGCGGATGCTGCAGTTGAGGCGGGGGCAGGTGGAGTATCGGATCAAGCGGCGGGAGGGGTGAGGACGAGGGTGGGAGCGTTTGTGAAGGATGACGGGGGCAGGGGCGTTGGCTGCTTTGGGAAGCAAAAAGCAAGAGTTGACTCTTGTGATCCAATGCATACTTGTGCAATCTAGGTTGTTGTGATCAGGAGAGAAGGAGGAAGAGAAAAATGGGACTGAACTTGATGGTGGTTTCCTTGCGGCCCCCCCTTCGGAGTGGAAAATGACAGGCCTGACACCGATGACCCGACCAAATCCCATGATCGAGGACGCTTCAGAGCCGCTTCAGCTTCAAGGGTTTTGCGGATGATGACGGCCTAGGACGCTACACTTGTGAAGCCTTCGAGTTCTCCGTGTTGTCCAAGCCCATAGCCCGAGGTTTGAATATATAGGCATCATGTTGCGTGGATAAGCAACTATGGCGGTGGTTCACGTGTTTTATGGTGGGGTCAAGTGAAAAAAGTCCCATGCATCGGACTTATTGGGGAGAAGTCCTTTGAGCTCTAGGAGCCTGTCTCAATGACGCAATCGGCCGTGTTTCTGACGCACCCAGCCACTGTCCAAGTGCAGCTTCCGCACCCGCAGCATGAAGTGATGGATGGTGTCCGATGGGGCGCGTTGGAAGCCTTTCCAACGCCAGCCTATTGGCACTATCAGGTCGTCGCCCGCCGGCTGGCAGGCCAACCTGCCCCGTACCGTTTGGGGCGCTCGCTCACCGAGGAGGTCGGCGCCTGCCTGCTGGGAGGTCATGGAATACCTGCGACTGTCGGCTTGGCCGCTTACGAGCATTTGCGGGCCAAGGGCGCCTTCGCTGGCCTTCACCATTCCCAGGAGCAGATAGAGGCTTGGCTGCGAGAGCCGCTGCCGGTAGACGACCGCCAAGTGAACTACCGGTTTGCGGCTCAAAAGGCGAAGTACCTCGCGGCCGCACTGCCCATGCTCCACACGGCGCCCGCCTTCAAGGAGGGCAAGGCCCTGCGCGACTGGCTGCTGCAACTCGCCGGCATCGGCCCAAAGACCGCGTCCTGGATTGCCCGCAACTGGCTTGATGCTGACGACGTCGCAATCCTTGACATACACATCATGCGCATTGGCCAAGTCGTTGGCCTCTTCCCGAAGCACTACACAGTAGAGCGACACTATCTTGAACTGGAGGACCTGTTCCTGAAGTTCAGCAGGGCACTCGGCGTCCGGGCCTCCGAGCTCGACGCCGTAATGTGGCACGAAATGGCTTCATCGCCGTCGGCGGCTGGTTTCGTCATGGATCGCCTCGAAACCGCAGATGAGGCTGCGTCCCGCAGGCGGCGGGCAAAGCCATTCACGGCCCAACTAGTGCTGGTCTGAAACTGGTGAGCTAGGCCTTGCCAAGAACGGCCAAGCCGACGGCACGAACCGCCTCGGCGGAAGGAAAACCTTGCGTCAGGCTGGGGTTCCCGGTGATCCCCAGTGGGCAGAACGCAAGGCCAAGCGCTTCCGCGATGAACGACATGTAGCCCAGAACGACGCCTGCATCGCGTAGAACCAGCGAGTCTGGGGCCTCATACTTCGAACCCGTCTTGCCTGGTTCGGCCACGAGTGCAAGCACGCTGCCGCGGCCTAGATTTACGGACGACCTCGCGGCATCAAGTGCATGGCGCGCGCCTGAGGTGGATGCCGGGAGCTCGAGCAACGCATGCTGAACTGGGTCATACCGAAGCAATGCAGTAGCATCTGACGCCCAAAAGACGTGTATCGGATGCAGCGCACCAGCTGAGGGGTGAGGACGCGACTCCTGTGTGGGTCCATACTCGCTGGGGTGAGATGACCTGCTGCGGCACGCCAGCCACAGGAAGTCGCCTAAGTCCTCAAGGCTAAGTTCTCGGTCGAAGTCGCGTCGCGTTTGGCGTTGCTCCATCAGTTCGACCAGATCGACCGAGAGCGCAGACAACCTAGGCATCAGCTGAATCTTCCGCCCCTCAGGCCATTGGATAGGCTCGTATCGCTGAGGCCGAGCCCTGGGATGCGCGTCACGCACCACCCGAGTACTCCGGCCCCAGGGATGCATAGGTCTCCAGATACTTGTTGCACCCGCGACAGTTGCCACAGGCGATGTTCGCCTTGTGGCAGCTGTGAGACCAGGCCAGCAAGCTGGGCGGGATTCCGGATGCCCTGATGAGATCGACAGCGTTCATGTTGATAGCAGGGGCAGTAATACGGAGACCACCTTCCTGGTACTCCATCAGCCCATTCATGAGCGACACGAACCGCTCCGTACCATCGAGGTGACTGTCTCCGTCGGACTTCAACGTGCCGATGAACAGCAGCTTTACATCGCGCGCAATCGCCCTCATGCTGGCCAGCGTCAGCAGCAGTTGGTTGCGATAGGGCCACCAGTCCGACGTCGCCGCGTGTACGTTCGGCGCCGCGTGTGCCATGTCACCCGACCCCAAAGAACTGCAGTCCACGGTGATGACCTCTTGCGGTATCCCCAACGCCTGGGCCACTTGGCCGGAGGCATGCTTCTCAGCCCCGGCGGCCTTCTGTCCGTAGTCGATGGTGATGGCAAGGTCAGGGCGTTTCCACCAGGCAATAGCAGTGGAATCCATACCTCCCGACAGTAGCAACGCCGTCTTCATAGCCTGGCTGCTTCCCAGAGCGCGGAGTACATCGCGGTCGTGTAGTTCTTACAGATGATGCAGCCCGATCCCAGCATCATCTTCAGGTTTTCTTCGGTCAGACGCTCGCTATAGACCACGACGGGCTTGCCGATAGCCCGTGCGTAGCCAATCTCATAGATCGTGCCGGCATCGAGGCTGTCAGCGATGGCGAACAGCATGTCAGAGTCGCTAATGCCTTGCAGGTCCTTCTCCACAACATCGTCTGCAGAGCCCAGCCCGATGTCGTGATAAGGTGAGAACACTCTGAGCCCAAGCGCCTTCAGTGTGGCCTGGGCCTGCTCAACTATCCAGACCTGGGCCAAGTCAAAGAAGGGACCGGCTAGGTACACTTGGGGGCGCAGGCCCGAGGCGTAGTTCTGCGAGACGGTAATTGGCGGGAAGGTGCAGGTCTCGAGGTCATCGCGCGTCGGCAGTCGCTGCTCGGCGCAATAGAAGGCCGTTGCGAGGGACGCGGCTCGAGCAGCATCGGCCGGAGCCAACCCGTCGTGCATCCAGCCGTGTGCGAAATGGGCAACAAAGCAGTCGCCGGAGCCGATCTTCCACACGTTGTCGGTCCGGAATGCGGGCACCTGGGCAGTGCCTTGCGCAGTCCAGACGAATGCACCTTCTGGCCCCATCTTCACGATCACTACCTCGGCGCTTTGCATCTCTGCTATACGCGGTGCGGTGATGGCAGGTGGCTGGTTTGGCATGGCGGCCATCGTTGCCGCTTCCCAGCTATTGAGAACGAGCGCCAGATGCTCTGCAGTGGATCCGTTCTCGCCGAACCGCTCAGCGCTGTTCTGGTTTTGAGGGTCATACACTGCCCACTTGGCGTGCACAACCGCGGTCCCTTCAAGCATCCCAAAGCGTACGATCCGTTCTTCAGTCAGCTCAATGGCAGCATGCTGAGCCCCCGGGCGCCCCGAGATTCTTGGGGCTGCTATGTCGTGCAGGTAGTCGAAGCGCACAACACCGGACACGGTCGTCGGCAGCACGCTCAACTTAGACTGCCAGACGGCCTCGCCATTGAATACTTCGAGAGTAGTCGGGTCGAGATAGGAATGGAGCATGACTGACGAACCCATTTGGGCAATCGCCATGGCCGCACGGCCAGCAGATCCATACACCTGATTCCAGCGCGGGTGCACGCAGTATTCGCGGTAAACACCGCCTATAACGTGGATGGTCATCAGGCGAGCTCAACGCGAACACGAACCTGACCTCCCAGCACCAATACCACGGTAGCGCGGTATGTGTAACCCTGCTCCATACAGTTCCGAAGACGGCTAGCATCCGGACCGGCTAGGCCGCCGGCAACCTGGCCGTTCTTTAGAACCTGGACTACAAGCACGTTTTGCATCGTGGCGGTGACTACATCTAGCACGTCGCCTACAGCAATCGTGGCCACAACAGGCCCTTGTGGGCTGGTGATCTGGGCCTCAAAACGTACTCGCTCACACGGCGCATCGTCATAGACGCCACCACCGCCGCCGCCACTTCCAGACATAGGTTCCCCCCTGTAGTCTCAGTAGAAATCGTACCTGTCAACTTTTCGACTATGCAGAAATGCTCATTTCATTTTTGCACAATTTTGCTGGTTCCGTCCATTGGGAACAGAGGCTATTGATTTCAGATGCCGGCTTGAAAGTCAAGCTTTCTGACCAGGAGTCGGGCATCAAATGCTCAGCCTGACTTGAGCGCACCGTAGATCATCCGCACCAGCTTGTGCATGCAAGCCAGGATCACCGCTTGGGCTTGAGTCCGTCAGCGGCCAGTCGGTCCCCAAAGGTCTTGAGCAATGGGTTGTGATGGCGGGCCACCATTGATGGCCTGAACAACCAAGCATGGCGCACAGCGGCATGCCCGCTTCTGGCAATCACGCTTCTTCCTCGCACCGATGTACCCGACTCTTTGAGCTTGGGCGTGACACCCACAAACGCCGCCAGGGCCTTGGCGTTCTTGAAGCGTTGCACATCGCCCAGATAGGCCAACACTTTGGCTGCCGCGATGCTGCCAATACCTGGAATGCCGGCGTTGGATTCTGCCTGGTGCCGTGGAAGCAACCCATAGAGCAGAGGCTGGGGCAACGGGGCGTCGCGACGGTCTGCGGTGCTGGCGCGTCGTGGGAGCTTGGGCGGCAGCGTGGCTTTGGCGTCTTGTAGCACTGTTGCTTGGCTGAATAAAGAAACAAGCGCTTTTCAGTGACTGCAGGGTGCCTTGCACGCTCCACAGAATCGCCACCAAGTTTCTGATGCATGGCTTGGTTTGGTTTGGTTTGGTTTGGTTTGGTTTGGTTTGGTTTGGTTTGGTTTGGTTTGGTTTGGTTTGGTAGATCGCGCTTGACCGGACCTTGGGGAGTGTCTACAATCAAACCTACACTTAACGTCAGATTGCTATTGCATGTCGCATTCCCATGCTCTGTTGCAGATCGGTGAGCTTGCCCAACGGGCAGGTGTTAGCCATCGCACCATCCACTACTACGAGCGCATCGGCCTGCTGCGCCCGGCAGAGCGTGAGGGCGCTGGCTATCGCTACTACGATGAACAGGCCGTGCAGCGGTTGGAAAAGATTGCCGCATTGAAGGGCTTAGGCCTGAGCCTGGATGAAATCGGCCAAGTCATTGACCTCTACTTTGATGATCCAAGCGGCATCAAGGGCAAGGAAGAGGTGCTGAAGATTCTGGAGACGCAGTTGCAGGCCATACGTAGCAAGCTGGGCGAGATGCAGGTCTTTGAGCGCGATCTGGTCGCCAATATTGCGCGCATGAAAACGCTGATTGAAGTGGCGCGCAAACAGGCCTGACCAGGATGGGGCGGCATTGGATCGCCCCTTTTTTAGGATAAATCTACAGTTAACGTAAGGTGTATTTTGACGAAATCGAAGAACACCCGATTGCTGCTGCTTCTGATGCTAGGAGCCGTGCTGGTGGTCGGCCAACTCTACGTCACATTGCCATTGACGCCGGCACTGGCCTCGCGCTGGCAAATCACGACCGGTCAAGCTGCCTGGGTGGGAAGTGCCTTTGGTTTTGCCTACGCGGCGGGTCTCCTGTTGCTGGGGCGGCTGTCGGATCGGTATGGCAGGCGCGCAATACTGCTGTTCAGCTTGCTGGCCACGTCTGTGGCAAGCGTGCTGGTGGCCGCGTCCATGCACTTCGGCATGCTGTTGGTCGCGCGGGCACTGCAGGGGCTGGTGGCAGCAGCTTATCCGCCCGCTGCATTGGCACTGGTAACGGACGCCTTGCCGCCGGCACGTCGGCCCCTTGGGATATCGCTGATGAGCTTCGCCTTTCTGGCGGCGGCCCCTCTTGCCCAGCTTCTTGCTGCGCAGCTAGCTGGCTTGGGCCTGCCCGCTGTCATGCTGCTCTTGGCGACAGCGTATGGGTTGCTGGCCCTTGGGCTCCATCGCTCGATGCCTGCTGGTATTGCATCGGCGGACTTTGCTGTCACTGCAACGGCACCGTTACAGATGTGGCGGCAAACGCACTTGTTGGGCGTATGGCTGGCGGCTGTCTCGGTGCTGTTTTCCTTCGTTGTTTTCCATGTCGGTGCGCAGACAGTCGGGATATCTGCGGGGGATCTGCAGGCCATGCGCCTGGGGGGGCTGCCCCCGTTGTTGCTCAGCATCGCGGCAGCGCGGATGGTCAGTCGCATCGGTACGGTGGCAACCGCTCGGGCTGGCTTGGTGCTGGCCGCGATTGGGCTGGGGTTGGGGTTGCCCGCGACATTCGGCTGGCTGCTGATGGCCAGCGTGCTTTTGTCAGCAGGTGTGGCGTTGGCAGTACCGGGGCTGATTGGCACCGTTGCCAACCGCGCCACACCTGACATCCGTGCGCAGGGCGTCGCGCTCTACGCCTTTTCCCTGTTCGTCGGAGCCAGCGTTGCGCCACCTGTAGCACAAGCCTTGACACCACTTGGCTGGAACTCGCTCATGCTGACGCCCATTGCGGCATTGCTGTGCGCGGCTTTGGTGGTCAATGGCTGGGCGCCTTCGAATTCACCCCTTCAACCCTCATCGGAGAACCGCGACTCATGAAATCCATTCGTTTCCCTTATGTGCTGTCGGCGGCGCTGTTGCTCTCAGTCAGTGCCCATGCCAGCCAGCCCAACCCCACGCTTTCTACTCACAAGGAACCCATCATGCCTGGTGTCAACGCCATGCTTCGTCCCGTGAACCCGCCGGGTGCTGCCATCCCCGGTATTTCCTCGGCAATGGTCGTGGAAAACGGCCGATTGATCTTCCTGTCCGGGCATGTGCCGATGGATGCAAACGGAGCCGTGCTGTCACCCGACCTTGAGGCCCAGTTGGATCAAGTCTTCGCGAACCTGGAAGCAACGCTTGATGCGGCTGGTGCAACACCGGGCCATCTGGCACGCATCACGATCTATGTGCGGGACTTTCAACCGGATCAACTGCCCGTCATTCGTCGTGCGCGCGACCGCTTCATCAATCAGGAGAAACCGCCTGCCAGCGCACTGATCGGTGTGGCCGAGCTGTTCCATCCCGGCGTGCTGGTCGAAGTGGATGCCGTCGCCGTATTGCCCCCCGGCGTCTGACTTTCCCTTGTTCACCGAGATCCATTGAAAGGAGATTCACTCATGCCCCGTCTTCAGACCACCGCGCTGGTGACTGCGCTTGTGCTTGGCACAGGCTGCACGGCTTTCGCTCATTCCAATCCAGCCAGCCAGGAGCGTCCAGCCATGACGACACCTTCCGCCAGTATCTCATCCGCTGTCTCCCGTTTCGTTCCTGATACTCATGCGCAGGTGTCTGAGCGCGCTGTCTCAGTCGATGGCGAAACCGCGATCTTGATCCGCCATGAGCGCAGTGATGGCCGCAATGCCGGGTTGGAAGGCGAGCACTTCAGCGCAGTCGTGGCGACTGATGGTTCACTCAAGGGTTTTGCAAACATATCGTTGGACTTGGTTGATAAACCGCTGCCATCGCGTGAGCGCAGCGAGCAGATCGCGCGTGCGCTTCTGCAGGAAGCCGCGCCTGACCTGCTGCAACGCATGGAGATCAGTTGGATCGATCCGCACGACGAGCCAATCCAGGTGCAGCGAGATGGCCGCATCGAAACCGTCACGCTGACCGGCATGAAGGTCAAGGCCCGCAATTTGGCCGACGGACGCTGGTTCTGGGTCATCGTCGGCAGCGATGAAAAGCCGATGGTTTTCGAACGCGACATTGCCTGGATCACCTTCCCAGGACACCGCAAGACCGAGAAATGGCTGCATGACAGTTGGCTCAAGGAGCGCTCCGAGTGAGGGCCGCAAAAAGATGAGACGCTGAAGCTTCCTCGACCTCCTGTACCAGTCAGAAGTAGCGGTTTGGGAAATGCTTCGCAAGGTACTCGACCGGAGAAATCCGGCCAAGTGATTCGCACTCATCGGCGTGTGGCCTGTCCTTATGCCGGTTCCAAACCGTCCCTCATGCACCAAGGCCCCCATGTCCGCAAGCGAACAAATGCACAGACGCGGGCGGAATATCTCTGGTGCAAGATGCCAGGCCTGACCCCGGTCATCATTCACAAGTCCCTCAAGCAGGAATCGGGCATCAAATGCCCGACCTGACTTGAGCACACCGTAGATCAATCGCACCAGCTTGTGCATGCAGGCCAGGACCACGGCCTTGGGCCTGAGGCCTTCAGCGGCGAGCCGGTCACCAAAGGTCTTGAGCAGTGGGTTGTGGTGGCGGGCCACCATTGATGGCATGAACAAAGCATGGAGCACAGCGGTATGCCCGCTTCTGGCGATCACGCTTCTTCCTCGCACTGAACGCTGCGCGGACAGCGCAAAGTGGGCACGCAGTGGCCACTGTATTGTCTGGTGCGCAACATTGCGAAACTGGCGCGATTTTGGGTAAATTGAAGGGCATTTACAGGCCCAAAATCGGCCATCCAGAGCCCACTCAAAGCGCCATTCAAAAAAAGGTGCAGGGTCGAACCGAAGTCGCCAGCGGCGTCGCAAACGACAAAGCGAATCAGGAGGAACGCAGCCATGACACGCCCGCACATCCACTTTCGTGAGCAGACCTTCAGTGCGTCTGCTGATGGGGTTTTTGCACAGCTTCGTAAGGCCCCACAGAATGCCCTCATTCCCTCTCGTACGGGATTTGCCACCGGTGGTCGACACAGTAGGCTGGGCATGGTGCTCGTTCGAGGCCCCCGTTGCGCCGTCGATGAACTTTTGGATAGGTACGGATCGTGACGGCAATCGCTGGCTCACCAAACTGAGGGGCGACTTCTATGCGTATCGAGAGATCGTCTTTGGAAGGCTCGCACAGCAGATGGGCTGGTCTTGCCAGACCACCGTGTTCATGCGACTCGATGACCAGAGCGCAAGAATAATCGGAGCAAAGCCAGGTGAACTCCACGCCGCACACTGGTTTATGGACGAACACGCCCATCCTCCCTGCAGCGAAGACTGCAACCTCGCTCCGCTTGTAGGAAAGCGTGTCGGTGAAGTTGAAGACATCGCCGACCTAGCAATTGCGCACATCCTCGACTGGCCCAAGAGCGAAATGGCAGCTTGCCTATTTGGCGGAAACGAACCTCCCGGCCGGCTATTCACGAAGCAACACGAGTTTGTCATCATTGATTCTGAGCTCATGTTTGCCACGGGCCCCTGCGCTTTCGACAGCACCATCTGGTGGGGCGACAACGACATGCCCAGGCCAAGCGGAGTCGAACTTGCCAAAGAGGTGTGCTCGGATCTGCTCGCGCTTGGTCAGGAATCATTGAAGAAGGCCCTCGCACTGCCCGCAACCGTTACCGTCCAAGAGCGATGGTCGATTCAACCTCTGCTCTACAGGAGCTTTGCCTATGCGCAGGCATTCGTCAGCAGCACGTGAGAATGCCTTCGTTGTGACCCCGGGCACATGACCCCGGGCACATTGGGCGCTACATCAAATCTGCAAAGAAAGAATTTGCGCAAGCAGTAGGCAGGCAGCTGCGAATCGGGCGGCAGCTGTGAATCGATGGGGCGCTCAATCCTGTCTTGCACGCCCGCCGGCACAGTCGCTCGCCGGCGCTGTTTGATGTACAAAGACTCTTCTGGCGATGCACTGGCGGTCGGAGGTAATCACGCCAATGCGTGAGATCTGCATACAAATTGATAGGAGGTTTGTCTCTATGGCGATGAAGTACGGTCGAGCGCTGTCTGCGCTGGTTCTGGTTCAGTTTGCGTTGACGGTGATTCACCATCTGTATGGTGAGTTCTTTCTCTATCAGGATGGAACGAGGTTGCACATCGCAATCTTTGCCCCGCTGGCGCTGCTTCTGACGTTCGCGCCGTTGTGGCTGCACAAGAGCAAAACTGGAACGGTGATGTTCACGGTCTGGTCGGTTCTTCTCTGGGTGCTGCTGGTAGGTGTCTACGAAGGATTCTGGAATCATGTTGCTTTGAATGTGGTGAGTCTCCTTAGCCTGGACAACGGCATGAGCTGGGCATTTGTTCGGCTGACCCCTGGGGACGCGATATTTGAATCGACTGGTGCTGCCCAGTTTGTCGTGGCCTGTGCGCTGCTGGGTGTGCTTTTCGCCGGGTATTCCGGACGTTCGGCGAGGCATGCCGCAGCGCGGGCGAAGCAGTGAATCCTGCCGACGCCGAGAATGCCGAGGGTCAAGTCTTGCCTTTTGCCCTCGGTACCCCATGCCGCGGGGCGCTTCGTCCGCCGATGGCGACACCACTGCCCTGCGCTCCATGACACCCAATGGCCACCTTTGGAATGGGCTGCGGTGGCGATGGTGGGTGACAGCTGGCTTCCATGGCGCTTTCAGGTGGAGGATGAAAACGCCTCATGCAAGAGAGAGACGACTTCGTAGAAATCGTCACCACCCCCGCCATTGAGCGTATCACCGGCCGGGCCGACAAGCAGGGTGTCAAGCTGGAATCGGTGCGCCATGGCCGAGATTTCCTCGGAATGAGCCTTACCCGGTAAAGGGGATCGAGAACGCCTTGATCTGCGGTTCATAGGCGGCGGGATCGAAGTATTCAGGATCAAACACCAGCCCCGCAGGTTTGAGCTTTGAGAAAAGCGCGGCCCGTGCTGGCGCCTCCGGGATCGACCAGCGCAGGCGGGTCTCGTCCAGCTCCGTGAGCGTGCCGGGCAGCGGCCCGTTCCAGAGCTCGGCAATGCGCCCAAGAAGCGCCCGCGTCAGAATGTTTTCGGCGAACACTCCGCGCAGCATGTCGCTAGAAAGCACCGGCGTGAAGGTCTCGGGCGTGCGGTCAGCGGCCCGGATGTTGGCGAGCGCCGTGGCATGGCGCGTGTCCTTTGCGCCATGTGGAAGGCCAGAGATTCTCAGGCCAAAATACTCAAGTTCGATCGCCACGGGCGCGCGGCCACCACTGCCCGCGACCCAGTCCGTTTGCGCCGCGACAACCTCTGCCCAATTGGCGAGCAGGTCCGCCTCGCCGCCCCGCGCGCTCATGCTCAACGCAAAGACCGGGACCTCGGTGACAGAGACGCGGCGCAGGATGATTTCGGAGTGCGGCAGCCGGTTATCCTCGTCCTTGAGCCGAGAATAGGCCTGCACGAACAGGGCCTTATCGCTCTGCGTGCTGTCAAGAAACGCCGCAATCGCCGCCTTGCTGTAGCGGGGTTTCTTTGTCTTGAGCGCATCATCAAACATCGAGGTCGCGTTGATCTTCTGCGCCATGGTGCCCGCCAAAGCTTCGAAAAGATCGGCCATTTGCACGGCGCTTGGCAGCTTCGAAAAATACCAAGAAAGGTTAACGCCTTGCTCCATCCATCGGCCTCAAATTCAATGAACGATACTTGGGTTGACTGTAGCACCTGGGTTTGGCGGAGCGTTCGCATTAGAGGGCAGCACCACCCTGCGTGGTGCCGAGGGTCAGGTCTTGCGTCTTGTCCTTTGCGCTTGTACCAGGCAAGAGACAAGACCTGACCCCGGGCACACGTGACCCATTCTGCTTTCGCTGCTTGTGGCGCTGTCGTGCTCGACCGAAGCGTCGTCATCCGAAAAGGTGTCGCCGGAAGATACCGCTCTGGTGGAGAAACTGCAGATCAGCGGCGAAGACTGGTCGGCAATTCAGGCACTGGTGTCATCAAAGCATGGCGCCCACGATGTGGTTGGTGTCGAGAAGAGTCCGACCGGCCTGATTGGCGTGTGGTTGGCTCCCTTGCCCGGACGTGCTGAGCCAACGGGAGGCCCGGTCTACTTCTACTACCAGCGCAATGGCGCGTGGTTCGAGTTGGACGAGATGTCAGCATGGGGTGACTCTGACTGAGCAAGGGCCGAAGAGCAGCCTGGTTGAGGGATGGGAGAACGTGGCCGCAGGCAAGCCTTGCCCTCTCCCCCATGGGTGCCTATGCGCTTATGCACCTATGCGGGGCCAGAGGGTTCTTCAGGAGAGACCACTGCAAGAGGGTGGGCGCCTGGATTCGATGTAGTACATTTGGGTTCAGTCGGGGCGGGCGGCCCTTGCTTGTATGAATCCAAGTCTTTTCGGAGCGAAATCCATGCGATTGCGTTTGTTGTCTTTGTGTTCGTTGTTGGCCCTGTCTGCATGCGGGGTGGCCGTTGGGGCTCCGCCGGCGCAGCCGGTTGTGGCGTCGCCCGCTGCAGCGACAGAGACACCGCCAGCGCCCAAACCTTTGCGCGTCCTGAAAGACGTCTACGGCATCGCGTTCAAGACCGCTCAGGGGCAAGAGATTCCAGGCGGTGCGCGAGCCGGTTTCTGGTTGGGTGAAACCGCTCCCTCCGGCGGCACCAACCCCGTCTATGTGGCCCTGACCCACGAGACGCCTGGCCCGGAGCAGGAATACCCGCGCCCTGAAGACAAGGTCAATCTCTCGGGCGCAATCTACCAGCAAGGCGCGCAGGGCGCATGGCAACTCAAGGCCAAGCAATTGGCGGCGGGCCAGATGGGCGCCAAGGAAGAGCCCCCCGAGCACGCAGTTGGCGCCGCCAGCGTCTGGTTGAACGCCGGCCAGGCGCGCTGGGTCTGGGCGGTTCCCACGGTGGTGCCAGCCATGGGCGGCGCGCGATTCGAATCGTATGAACTGATCGGGGTTGATGCCGCGAAAGGGAAGTTGGCCCACTTGGGAACGCTCAAATCAGGCGCGTCCAACGAAGCTGGCTGCAAGTCCAAAGAGACACCCGAGCTTCGGACAAAGTGCTTTTCATGGAAGTCCGTCTTGGCGGTCGTTGACGGACCTTCCAGCGGGCCATGGCCTGCGCTGGCGGTGACCCGCAAAGGCAGCCGCTACGACGACGCTTCGGGGCGCGTTGTGCCTGTGGAGGGGCATGTGGTGTACCCATTCAAGCCGGATTCAAACCGCTACGAATTCGGTCAGCAGAAGTAGCCAGGCCCGAAAGGGTTTTGAGGGGTGCGCAAAACAATCTTGGGAGAGGTGAAACATGGCGACGAAAGACTATTCAGACGACGAAGTGATACAGATCGTTGCGGATGCTGCGCAAGCGAGGGGCATACCGAAAGACGATTTTCTGAGGGCTTCGTACATTGAGACTGGCGGCCGGTTCGATGAGAACGCCTACAACAGCGGTTCGGGTGCGGCGGGTTTGTTCCAGTTCATTCCGGGCACGGCGAGTGACTATGGCATTCGGGGCAGAGAATTCGATCCTGCTGTCAGTGCGGACGCGGCCGCACGGCTTTACCTGGACAACCAGCGCACCATTGTCAACAGCCACAACCGCACAGGACACCCCTATTTGTCCGGCGCCTCCCAGCCAGGCGGCCTTGACATGTATATCGCCCACCAGCAAGGGGCTGGGGGATACGCATCGATTCAGGCGGCGCTGGTCAATGGCAGTTTCAGCCGTGAAGACACGCGTCCCAACATCTTTTCCAACATCAGCTCCTTAGATGTGCAGGCCCTGACGGGGCACACGTTGAATGATCTGCGGACCCTTTCTGATCAGGATCTGGCGCGCTCTTTTGTGAGCTACTGGCAGACGAAGTACGACCGGATCGCCATTCCTTCGCAGGGCATTGAGCCCCGCGTTGCAGGAAACAGCGTCGAACCGCTGTCTGCGGGTACCGCGACTACGGTTGCACAGCCAGTGCTGCGCCAAGGCAGCGAAGGGCCTGACGTAGAGCGCCTGCAGCGAGCGTTGGTGAGTCATGGAATCCTTGGCCCTCAGGGGCGTGCGCTGGAGGTGGATGGCGACTTTGGCCATGGAACCGATAACGCCGTCAAGCACTTTCAGGCCCGCTTTGGCCTTGAGGCCGATGGTGTGGTGGGCAAAGACACTTGGAATGCCTTGAACGACCCTGCGCTTCAGGACGGTGTGTTGCGGCTCGGTGAGCGCGGCATTGCCGTCGAGCGTTTGCAGCAGCGATTGATTGCGGCGGGCATCGGCGAAGTGGCGGGGCGGCCTTTGGAAGCCGATGGTCGATTTGATCCGCAAACCCGCCTGGCAGTAGAGGCCTACCAGCGTCAACACGGGTTGCCTCTCGACGGTATCGCAGGCCCTGTCACCCTTGATCAGCTCGCTGGCCTGTCGACAAGGCAACCAACAGTGCTGACCGGAAGCTTGGTAGAGGAGGGCGAAGGTGGTGTCCGTTGGCCAGCGCCGGGCAACATGGAGCTCAACGAGAAAGACAAGGCGGGTGAAGGTGCAGGCGAATTTGGAACCCGCCGGGGCGATGGCAACCGCACCCACAAAGGCATCGACATCCAGGGGCAGGTGGGAGACCCCGTTGTCGCCTACCAGGCTGGGCGGGTGATTTTCTCGGGCCAGCAGAGTGGCGGAGGTGGTTACGGCCATTACGTCGTGGTGGAACACCCGGACCGGACGCAGACGCTCTATGCCCACCTTGATAGCCGGGCGGTTCGAGAACTCGACACGGTTGAAGCAGGCCAACTCCTGGGGACGATGGGTCGCTCTGGAAATGTGCCCTCAGCGGGCGACACCCATTTGCATTTTGAGTTGCGGGAGAACGCCACCCCGGGTGTCAAGCTTTCAGGCACGGCGGTGGATCCAATGGGGCGTTTTCAGCAGATCGCGCCAGAACAATCTGCCCAGCTGGCGCCCGTCCCTGCGGCATGGCAAGCCCAGCGGGACATCGTCTCTCAGGCGATTGGTCCCAAATTGGCCGAGTTGGGCTACAGCCCGGCGCAAATTGGATCAGTCAGTTCGGCAACCGCGGTGATGACCGTGAAAGATGGCGAATTGTCGTCCCACGACGCGCGGTATTTCGTCAGCAACGACGGTCAGCGGGTCGCGGCCATTTACGGCAGCGGAGTGATGCGGGAAGTTGACATCTCTGTGGCGCTGCAACGCTCGGGCGCGGAGCACATGGAGCTGCAGGCAGCCGACGTTGCGCGAGACGGCCAGCAACAGTTTCAGCCCTCGAACGACGATGCTCTTCTGATGGCCGCGGAAGCCTCTGCCAGATCCATGGCTTGAGGCTATTGGTGATGAATGGGGGCCGGGTGAGTGCAAAGCCTTGCCTGTGGAGCTGAACAGCAAATCCTAAGCAGCCCCACCCCCGAGCCGCATCACAGCCGCCGCGCCTTCACGCTCTTTCCCTTTACCTTCCCCGCATTGAGCCCGCGCAGCGCCTGGTCGGCCACGCTGCGTTCAACGGCCACATAGGTGGAAAACTCGTTGACGTTGATCTTGCCGATTTGATCGCCTTTGAGGCCGAGGTCTTTGGTCAAGGCGCCCAGCACGTCGCCGGCGCGGATCTTTTCCTTGCGGCCGCCGGCAATTTGCAGGGTGACCATGGGTGGACGCAGCGGTTCGGCGTCAGCGGGAGCGGTCAGCTCGCTCAAGGGGTGCCACTCGCTCTCGCTGCCCTGCATCTGTTCGATGCGGCCCACGCTGCCCATCTCATCCATACTGGCCAGGCTGAAGGCCCAGCCATCGCCATCGGCACGGCCGGTTCGGCCAACGCGGTGGGTGTGCACCTCGGGGTCGGGCGTGATGTCGACGTTGATGACGGCTTCCAACTGGGCGATGTCCAGCCCGCGTGCGGCCACGTCGGTGGCCACCAGCACGCTGCAACTGCGGTTGGCGAACTGCACCAACACCTGGTCGCGCTCGCGCTGGTCGAGGTCGCCATGGAGCTCCAGCGCCACCACGCCCTCGGCCTGCAGCACCGCCACCAAGTCGCGGCAGCGCTGCTTGGTGTTGCAAAACGCCAGGGTGCTGGCCGGGCGGAAGTGCGCGAGCAGTTGGCCGACGGTGTGCAGGCGGTCGCTTTCATCCACCTCGTAAAAACGCTGGCGAATCTTGTGGGCGGCGTGGCCTTCTTTCAGTTTCACCTCCTTGGGCTCGCGCATGAAGCGGCTGGCCAGCTTGGCCACACCATCCGGGTAGGTTGCGGAGAACATCAGCGTCTGCCGCTCCCCGGGGCAGGCCTGGATCACCTTGGCCATGTCTTCGGCAAAGCCCATGTCGAGCATGCGGTCGGCTTCGTCCAGCACCAGGGTGTTCAGCGCGTCCAGCGCCAGCGTCTGGCGCGACAAGTGGTCCAGTACGCGGCCCGGCGTGCCCACCACGATGTGTGCGCCATGGCCCAGGCTGGTGATCTGGTTGCGCAGCGGCACGCCGCCACACAGGGTGAGCGCCTTGATGTTGTCTTCCGCCCGCGCCAGGCGCCGGATCTCTTGCGTGACCTGCTCGGCCAGCTCTCGCGTGGGGCACAGCACCAGGGCCTGCACCTCAAAGCGGCGCGGATCCAGCTTGTGCAAAAGGGGCAGGGCGAAAGCGGCGGTCTTGCCGCTGCCGGTTTTGGCCTGGGCGATCAGGTCGTGCCCGGCCAGCGACAGCGGCAGGCTGGCGGCCTGAATGGGCGTCATGGCCACATAGCCAAGCTGCTCCAGGTTGGACAGGGTGGCGGGCGTCAGCGGCAGACGGCTGAAGGGCTGGGTGCCGGACGTAGTGTCGGTGGTATCGGCGGTGTCGGTGCGGGAGGCGTCTTTGGGGTTCATGCGTGATTGTCGTCTAGTTTCTATTGGTAGCATGGAACGCCGAGTGTGTGATCGCCTGTGGTGCATGGCCGAGGTGAAGAAGGCCGTCAGGTAATCAACGCCATCAAAAACAACAACCCAACATCCGGAGACACCATGTTTGATAGCCAGGAACTTGCCGAGTTGCGCCGCACTGTGGCGCGCTTTGTGGATCAGGACATCAACCCCTACGTGGATGAATGGGAAGCGGCCGGGGCCTTTCCGGCCAAGACCTTGTTCAAGAAGCTGGGCGATCTGGGCCTGCTGGGCATCAGCAAGCCGGAGGCTTATGGCGGCATGGGCCTGCCTTTCGAATTTTCCATTGCCTTCGCGGAAGAGCTGGGGCGCGCCCGCTGTGGCGGCATACCGATGGCCATAGGTGTGCAGACCGACATGGCCACGCCGGCGCTGGCCCGCTTTGGCTCGCCCGAGTTGTGCGAGGCGTTCCTGGCGCCAGCCATTGCGGGCGAGATGGTGGCCTCGGTGGGCGTGAGTGAGCCCGGCGCCGGTTCGGACGTGGCGGGCCTGAAAACCACGGCCCGCAAGGACGGCGGCGATTACGTGATCAACGGCACCAAGATGTGGATCACCAATGGCATGCAGAACGACTGGATCTGCCTGCTGGCCAATACTTCAGACGGGCCGCCGCATCGGAACAAATCATTGATCATTGTGCCGATGGACACCCCGGGTGTGGAGCGAGCCGCCAGGATCGACAAGTTGGGCATGCACGCATCAGACACGGCGCAACTGTTTTTTGATGAAGTGCGCGTGCCGCAGCGTTACCGCATTGGCGAAGAGGGCGCCGGCTTTGCCATGCAGATGCAGCAGTTCCAGGAAGAGCGCATGTTTGCCGCAGCCATGGTGCTCAAAGGGCTGGAGCTGGTGGTGGATGAAACCATCGAGTACACCCGTGGGCGCCAGGCCTTCGGGCAGCCCTTGCTGAACAACCAGACGATTCACTTCCGACTGGCCGAATTGCAGACCGAGATCGAGGCTTTGCGTGCCCTGGTCTACCGCACGGCGAGCTTGTACACGCAAGACCCGGACAGCCAGGAGGTGGTGAAGCTTGCGTCCATGTGCAAGCTCAAGACCGGGCGGCTGGCGCGCGAGGTGACGGACGCGTGCCTGCAGTACTGGGGCGGCATGGGTTATGCAGCGGAGTCCATCGTCTCGCGCTTTTACCGGGATTTCCGCCTGGTCTCGATTGCCGGTGGCGCGGACGAGGTGATGCTGGGCATCATCAGCAAGATCATGGGCACTTTGCCGGGCAAGCGCTCGGCCTGAGCTTGAGCTGGCTGCCGTTTCGGGAGCGTTACCGACGCTGGCGCCAGGTATCCTGTGGTGTACAGTGGCGAGCGGTTGGACCTGAGGGCGAGCAGGGAACATGGCTGACTCCCCGGGAGGGCAAACTGAGCCAGGCCCTGACCAGCGACAAAAAAGGAGACATGTCACTTGCG
>JBNKNN010000007.1:0-20744 GCA_050293865.1 Hydrogenophaga sp.
ATGCCGTTGTCCACGGTGACCAGCCAGTCGGCCCCCTGGGCTTTGACGCGTTCGGCGATGGTCGGCGTCAGCCCATAGCCGTCATTGACACGGTCGGGAACCAGGTATTGCACCTTGTCGTGGCCCATGGACGCTCCCAGCAGGCGCAAACCTCTGACGCCTACGGCGCAGGCGGTGGCACCGTCGCAGTCGTAGTCGGCAACGATGCAGATGCTCTGGCCGGCGGCCATGGCATCTGCCAGTGCCACCGCAGCCTGCTGTGCGCCTCTGAGGGTCAGAGGAGGGAGCAGCTTGGCCAGGGCATCATCCAGTTCATCGCGGCTGTTGATGCCGCGGGCAGCGAACAAGCGGGCCAGCAAGGGGTGCAGGCCGGCCTGCTCCAGCGCCCAGGCGGCGCGGGGCGGTACGTCTCGGTCGATGATTTTCATAGGGTTTGCAGCATGCGAGGCAGATCAAGGCGCCGGCTGGCAGGCGTCAGGGCCGCTTTCAGACGGGCCAAGGGGCTGGATTTTGCGAGCTTGCTGCGCCAGGTGCGTGCGTGGCGTTCCCCACACAGCGTAATGGCCACGGGGGTGCCACGGCGGTGCAGCTCCAGCAGCTTGGCAATTTCGCCTGCGTCCAGCGCCTCCCAGGCAGCGCGCCAATCGGCCCAGTCGCCCCGCAAAGCGGCTTCCCTCAGAGAGTTGTCCATCAAGGGCGTCGATTCTTCGATCTGCGGAGGTTGACTCAGGCAACCGGCACCGCTGACCCAGAATCCGTTGATGGGTGGCAGGTCCTGCAGTTCGCGCTCGTCATTGATGGGGTGAGTGTGGAACAACATTTGCGCCTCGTTCTGCAAACGCTTGATCACGCGCGCACCAGGCGCGTTGCCGGAGCGTTCGAAATTCAGCATCTCAGGGCGCATGGGGCGGCCGCAGGCTCTGTCCAGGCTGACCGTGCCCAACTGGCGAAAGGCTTCGCCCTTGGCGCGCCAATACAGCGGCGAGACAAAGCTCAGCTCAATGCCGTCCTCCTCACACAGCGGCGTCAGTGCCGAGCAAAGGGAGCGAGAAGAGTCCTCGTCCAGGGCAAGAAGCCCTGTTGGCAGCAATTGCACCTGATCCATGCTGACCTTGAAGTGGCAGGGCGTGAACCAGGCTTGCGGCTCTTCAGGTGTGTCGCTGTCTGCCGCAGCCCAGGGAATGCTCGCCAGCACATCCTGGTTGATGTGTGCGTCCGGGAACAGCCCCAGTGCGTTGGCCAGCACACGCTCATGCGGCATGGAGGCGTCGTCGTCCTGTCCGATCTCCTCGTGGCTCAAGCGCAGGTTGGTCAGCAACCCGTTGAGCATGGGTACGCGCATCACATTGACCAGTTCGTGACACTCGGGCGCAGCCGCGAACGCGAACGGCACCAGCAGGTGTCGCTCTGGCGTGGGAAACGTAGTGGATGAATGGGTATGGTCGCTTGCCATAATTCCCTATTGTCAGGGATGAGACAATCCGGGACGAAAGGTCTTCATGCATTCCCCATACGAACTGCTCTTAGGGTGGCGTTACACCCGCGCTGGACGAGCCACGCGGCGCAACGGATTCATATCGTTTATCTCAGGTGTGTCCATGCTGGGCATCGCCCTGGGTGTCGCTGCGCTCATTATCGTCCTGTCGGTGATGAACGGCTTCCAGAAGGAAGTGCGCGACCGCATGCTCAGCGTGCTCTCCCATATCGAGGTCTTTGATCCGAGCGGACAGGCTATTGCCGATCTGGACGCAGACGTGGCCATCATCCGTCGGCACCCTGAGGTCGTGGGCGTGGCGCCTTTCGTGGGCGCACAGGCGCTGATTGCTCGCGGCGAGGACATGAAAGGCGTCATCGTGCGAGGCGTCGATCCGGCCCTTGAACCTCAGGTGACCCAACTGGCCCAGCATGGAGACCTTCTTCCTTTGAGCAACCTGGTGCCGGGCGAATTCGGTATTGTGGTCGGCGGTGAGCTTTCTCGCAGTCTGGGCGTTTATGTGGGCGACCGGGTCACCCTGATCGCACCCACCGGGCAGGTGACGCCCGCTGGCGTGGTACCCCGCATTCGGCAGATGACCGTAGTGGGTACTTTCGACTCTGGCCACTACGAATATGACTCCACCCTGGTGATGTTGCACGTGCGCGATGCTGCGCGCATCTTCAGGGTGGCGGGGCCGACCGGCATACGTATTCAGACCAACGACGTCCACGCGGCCCGGCGCATCGCCATGGAGGTGGCCGACAGCCTGCCGCCGGGCATGGTGGTGCGTGACTGGACGCGCCAGAACCGGACCTGGTTTGCCGCCGTCCAGCTGGAAAAGCGCATGATGTTCATCATTCTGACCCTGATCGTGGCCGTGGCAGCGTTCAACCTCGTGTCCACCTTGGTCATGACGGTGACCGACAAGCGGGCTGACATTGCCATCTTGCGAACCCTGGGGGCGAGCCCTCGCAGCATCATGGGCATTTTCATGGTGCAGGGCGCGACGGTGGGCATCATAGGAACCGGCGCGGGTCTGTTGTTGGGCTTGGGCATCGCATTCAACATCGACACGATCGTGCCTGCCATCGAGAACGCGCTTGGCGCCTCGTTCCTGCCCAAAGACATTTACCTGATCAGCCGCATGCCCAGCGATCCACAACAGGGCGACATCCTCCCGGTGACTTTGCTTTCCCTGCTGCTTTCCTTTGTGGCCACGATTTACCCAAGCTGGCGTGCCAGCCGTGTCAATCCTGCGGAGGCACTGCGCTATGAATAACCTTGTACTCAATGCGTCGGGCCTGTCCAAACGATTCTCCGAGGGGCCTCTGGATGTGAAGGTGCTCTCCGGCGTCGATCTCACGGTGGCGCGGGGCGAGACGTTGGCCATCGTGGGTGCTTCGGGTTCGGGAAAGAGCACCTTGTTGCATTTGCTCGGAGGCCTGGATTCGCCGTCCCAGGGGACGGTCGACCTCATGGGGAAACGGATGGGTGCGCTCAGCCCCTCTGCGCAAGGCGTGTGGCGCAACCAACATCTGGGATTCGTCTACCAGTTTCACCATTTACTGCCCGAGTTCAGTGCCCGTGACAACGTGGCGATGCCGCTGTGGATACGGCGTCAGAATCGCGCCGAAGCGGGTGAAGTTGCAGTGAAGATGCTGGAGCGGGTAGGCCTGTCTCAGCGTGCGCTGCACCGGCCTGCAGAACTCTCAGGTGGCGAGCGTCAGCGTGTGGCCATTGCACGTGCACTGGTCGCCCGCCCGGCCTGCGTGCTGGCGGATGAACCCACCGGCAACCTGGACCGTTCCACCGCCGATGGGGTGTTTGACTTGATGCTTGAGCTGGCCCGTGATCAGGGCACGGCCTTCGTCATGGTGACGCATGACGAAGCGCTGGCAGCGCGTTGTTCGCGCGTTCTGCGCCTCAACATGGGGACTCTGGCCTGAGGGGTGCAGCAGAGGGCCGGGGCTGAATGCGCAGCGCCTACCCGGTGGCATTGAACTCAAGCCGTCTCACTCAAGGCGCCTGATGGATCGCGTTTCGAATGGCCTTGAGCAGCAGCACCACACGATTCGAGGCGTGTCTGTAGGAGGTGTTGAGTTCCCGCTCTGCCTCTTGCGTTCTGCCGGCCTGGGACAGCTCGATCACCTTGGCAGCCTGGCGATGAAAAGATTGGTGGCTGGTTACCAGTGCCGTGAAAGCGACATGGTGGCCGAGGCGATCGCGGCCAGTGCCGTGTAACCAGCGACCCAGGTCACAGCGGTCATCCCTGCAGACTGCCTCGGGGTCCAGAATCTCGGGAGAGCTCCCATCCAGCGCTTGCATGAGCCGTTCTTTCCACTGCTGGTGCGAGGAAATGGCCTTGTCGATGTTCAGATCGTCCAGCGCAGATCGAATCTGGTCGTCGTCCAGTAGCGAGTCGCTGAGATCTTCGTCGCCAGCGGCCTCCTCAACCTCAAGGTCGGACCTCGCCTCGTCCTCTTTGTCTCGTTTGAAAAAGCGGCTGAACAATCCCATGTCGAACCTCCAGATCTAGGGAACCTCTGCATAACCTCCGCTTGCCGGTTGGCTCGATCGATCTGCCTCGACCGACGGGCGACCGTCATCGTTCCTGGTTCATTGCTTGACCCGCACGAGCACCACCACAGGAGCGTCGGCCTCCCCTTTGAGCTCAAGAAGATCGCCTTTGACCTCGGCGTGCTTGGCGTTTCGAAGCGCGCCCAGGAAGCTCGATTCCAGCTTGTCCTGCGCAGGGCCACAGCTCATCTTTGTGGCCATGATAGGGCCGATCGAGAGTGCCATGCCATTTTGCTTGGCCTGACCCGAGAAATTGTTGCAACCACCATTGCCGCTCACGCCCATCGATGCCGAGAATGTCAGCGAGGGCGGCTTGCCCCCATTGACTGCCTGTCCGCCCACAGATTGCACTGTCCAAGCGGAGCCTGCCAGCTTTGGCTCGGAAGGAGACGACGACGCACCGTTGCTGGTGCAAGCCACCATGCTCAAAGAAAGGGCGCCGACCAGACTCGTCCAGAATGGGCGGGTGGAACCAGGAATAAGTTTCATTTTGGCAACTCCTTGAGTGTTTTGGGGCCTCCAAGCCTGGGGACCCTCTGCATAACCTGCTCCACACGCCTGTTTTGGCTTCGAACCCGAGGCGGGCCATGACTTTGCGGGCGATGCGTTTTGTTGCGAATCCAGGCAAGCCTTGGTATTCGCGCCTTTCGCCTCAACCCGCCCAGCCCATGGCATGCACGGCGCAGGTTATGCAGAGGCTCACTGGCTTCACAATGGCCCACGCATGCATGAAAGCGTACCACCTTTGTCCAATAGCCATGCTGACGCAGAACAAGTTGCGTGCGTGCGGAAACGCGATGACAAAATTCAAGGAAAATCGCGGTGGGCGCCTTCATGTCGCCCTTTCAGAGCTATCCCGGGAACATGACAACCTACTGGATTGATACGCATTGTCATCTGGACGCCGACGAGTTCCGCTCTGAGGCGACCGCAGTGCGCGATCGCGCCCGCGCTGCAGGTGTCGGGATGTGTGTGATTCCGTCGGTCGATACCGGCTCCATGGGCAAAGTGAGGGCCTTGGCCCTCGAAACAGCTGATGCGTATGCGCTAGGCATCCATCCGCTTTACGTCCCTGGGGCCAGCGAGGACGATCTGGCGGAGATGGCCTCGCTGCTTGAGAGGTGGCACGATGACCCCAGGCTCGTGGCCGTGGGCGAAATTGGTCTGGACTACTTCGTTCCGGGCCTTTGCACTGAAGCGATGCGACGCAAGCAGTGGGAGTTCTACACGGCGCAACTGGCCCTGGCCAGGCGCTATCAGCTGCCCGTGATTCTGCATGTTCGCCGAAGCGCCGACATGTTGCTCAAGGGCCTGCGGGCGAATCCCGTGGCAGGCGGTATTGCCCATGCATTCAACGGCAGCTCGCAGCAAGCTCAGGCCTTCATGGCCTTGGGATTCTGTCTTGGATTTGGGGGGGCAGTGACCTTTGATCGCGCCTTGCAGTTGCGCCGCTTGGCAACGGAGCTTCCCGCGCACGCCCTGGTCATGGAAACCGACGCCCCGGACATGCCGCCTCATTGGTTGTACGTGACTGCTGGGGAACGGGCGTCAGGTGCTCCGCAAGCGGTGAACGCGCCTGAGCAATTGCCTGGGATCGGGCAGGAGGTCGCCCGGCTGCGGGGCGTGCCAGTGCAACAGTGGGCGGCGGAGACCACCTCCAACGCTCGTCGTGCGTTGCCCCGGTTGGCTGCTCTTGGTCCCTTGGAGCCGGGGGCGGTGACTCCCGGCGAGGGAGCGCATGACTGAGCGACTCAAGGGTCTGGGGCCAGTGGCAGACCGGGGCACGCGCGTTCTGGTCCTGGGCAGCTTCCCCTCCGTGGCATCGCTCAAATCCCAGCAGTACTACGGCCACCCGCAAAACCACTTCTGGAAGATCCTGGGCCAGCTTTGGGGAGAGCCGCTCGTAGACATGGCTTATGCCGCGCGAATCGACGCGCTTCTGCGCCATGGTCTGGGTGTGTGGGATGTGTATGGTTCGTGCGAGCGCGAAGGCAGTCTCGATACCAACATCCGTCAGGCCGAGCCAAATGACCTTGGGGCTCTGGTGGCGCGTTGCCCTGGCTTGCAGGCGATTGGCCATAACGGTGGCGAAAGCTACCGCCACGCGAAAGCCACCTTGCGCTTCGGATTGCCGGTCCATCGCTTGCCATCCACCAGCCCCGCCAACGCCAGTTGGTCGTTCGAGCGCAAGCTCGCGGCATGGAGGGACGTGCTCAGCCTCTACGGAGTGTGTGACGCCTGAGCGGTCGATGCAACGGACGTCGTCTGAGGATGGGCTGATAATGTTCGTGTTTGATCCACGAGATACACATGCCCTTTTGTCATTGCATTCGCCAACGTAGCCGTCAACCCACTTGTCCTCACATTGGCGCTTGCATTCGCTTCTGTGGTCATGCAGAGCCTGATACGAGCGCCTCGGTGGCTGGCTTTACCTGCTTTCCAGCAGGAGGTTTGCTATGAGTCGGCTCAGTCGCGGACGCAAAGCCGGTGCAAGCAAAACGTCGCAGGACAGCTTGCCGGATGTGAGTATTTCTGAAGACGGCGAGGTGCGTTTTCTGCATCTTGGCACGGAGTGGATTCAAGGCTCCATGCTGCTCAAGCAGCCGTTTGAGATCGAACTCGACTACGTTCGCCGGATGATGGCCTGGTTGCTCTTTGTGGCGCCCGAGACTGTCTCTGACCGCAAGGCCATGCAGCTGGGTCTGGGTTCCGCCGCCCTGACCAAGTTCTGTTTCAAGAAGCTTCGCATGGACACCACTGCCATCGAGATCAATCCGCAAGTGCTGGCCGTGTGCAGGGCGTGGTTCAAGCTGCCGCCGGACGGCGACCGCCTTCGCGTCGTATTGGCCGATGCCGGCCTGGAGATACTGAAGTCCGAGTACGCTGGGACGGTGGATGCGTTGCAAGTGGATTTGTACGACCATGAGGCGGCTGCGCCGGTGCTGGATGATCCGGATTTCTATTCTTCGTGTCGCAATCTGCTTACCGATGATGGCTGCCTGACCGTCAACCTCTTCGGCCGGGAGTCGAGTTATGAGCGCTCTCTGGACAGCCTGGCTCAGGCGTTTGGAAAAGATGCGTTGTGGGCGTTCGCTCCGACGCACGAAGGCAACACCGTAGTGTTGGCCCAACGCACGCCATCCCGTCCGACGCCGGAGGAACTCTCGACCCGGGCTGAAGCCATCCGAGAGCGCTGGGGCTTGCCTGCTCCCAAATGGTTGAGGGTCTTCTCTCCCATCGGTCTCGCCTCTTTGACCTCAACTTCGACATGAACGCTCCTCACAAGACCGGAATTTCATCTTCTCGCAGCGCACACCATGGACCCCTGACCTCCAACGTGCTGGTCAAGTGGCTTGAAGAAGACGGTGTGATTTCCCACCAGGTAGCGAAGCAAACCGCTAAGCGGCTTGCTGCTGCGCACAGTTCGCAGCTTCCGTTGCAGCGGCTGGCCACCTTGGCCATGCCCAGACAGAGCGACGGCCGTGTGCTTGATGCGGAACTGCTCACGCAATGGCTGGCCACCAGGGTGGGAATACCGCATATGCGTATCGATCCGCTCAAGGTCGATGTAGGCAATGTGGCCGATGCCATGAGCGCTGCCTATGCGCAGCGGCACGGAGTGTTGCCGGTCGGGGTCGGGCTCAGCGAAATCACGGTGGCCACAGCCGAGCCCTATGTCTCAGACTGGGTGGCTGAGGTCGAACGGCAGACCGGCAAGCGTGTCAAGCTGGTTTTGGCCAACCCGATCGATATCAAGCGCTTCACTGGCGAGTTTTTCGCTTTGTCGGAGTCAGTGAAGACCGCCGCCAAAAAGGGCAACCAGAGCGGCCTTGACTCTTTCGAGCAATTGGTCGAACTTGGAAAGTCCAACAAGCAGTTGGACGCCAACGATCAAAGTGTCGTGCGGGTGGTCGACTGGCTCTGGCAATACGCTTTCGATCAACGCGCGAGCGACATCCACCTGGAGCCTCGTCGCGATCAAGGCGTGATCCGCTTCCGTATCGACGGGGTGCTGCACCCGGTCTACCAGATGCCAATGGGGGTCTTGAACGCCATGACAGCCCGCATCAAGCTGCTGGGACGCATGGATGTGGTCGAGCGGCGGCGTCCGCAGGACGGCCGCATCAAAACCGTACGCGCCACGGACACCGGGCGGGATGAAGAGGTGGAAATGCGTTTGTCCACCTTGCCAACCGCTTTCGGCGAGAAGCTGGTCATGCGGATTTTCGATCCGGAGTCGACATCCAAGGACCTCGGCGCACTGGGCTTCAACGTCCGTGATGCGGAGCGGTGGGAATCGCTCATGCGCAAGCCCCACGGCATCGTGCTGGTCACAGGCCCCACCGGGTCGGGCAAGACAACCACCTTGTACGCAACACTCAAGCGTCTGGCCACGGAAGAGGTCAACGTCAGCACGGTTGAAGACCCGATCGAGATGATCGAGCCTTCGTTCAACCAGACACAGGTCCAGCCCAACCTCGATCTCGATTTCGCCCACGGCCTTCGCGCGCTCATGCGCCAGGATCCGGACATCATCATGGTCGGCGAGATCCGCGATCTCAAAACCGCGGAGATGGCGGTTCAAGCGGCCTTGACCGGGCACCTGGTGTTCTCGACCTTGCACACCAATGACGCGCCATCAGCCGTCATGCGCCTGTTGGAGCTCGGCGTGCCTCCCTATCTGCTCAACGCGACGATCCTTGGCGTACTGGCCCAGAGGCTGGTGCGCACGCTCTGCCCGGCGTGTCGCCAACCTGTGGAGCCGGAAAAGGCAGAGGCCGAACGGGCAGCGGTGGCAGAAATGGTCAAGCCCTGGCAAGTCAACGGCCAATACCAGCCGTTTCGGCCGGTGGGTTGCGTGCAGTGCCGGATGACGGGCTTCCGGGGGCGCTCCGGCCTGTATGAGCTCATGCTCATGAGCCAGGGCATGCGAGAGCAGGTCAACCGCGAACCCAGCCTCGATGCCTTGCGCAAACAGGCCGTCTCGGAGGGGCTGCGCCCCTTGCGTCTGGCCGGTGCCACGAGGGTGGCCGAAGGGGTGACGACGGTGGAAGAAGTGCTGGCGGCGACCCCGGCATGGTTTTGACGGTCGCAATGGCGGCCGGTGGCGGGGGCGTTGCGCGGCGATTGCCCTTTTCATCACAGGGCGTATGAGGCTTGCCTTATATTCGGTTCTGGAGACGTCCAAACTGTGCAGCGGCCCCAAAGCGCACCAAAGCGCGCCACTGCGGCACCCAAGCGACACACTAGCGAAATGCCCACACCATGATTCCCGTCAAGACCGAGTCCGCCTGGCGCGGCACTGCTGACTGCCGCAATTGCGGCATCCGTGACATGGTGTTGTTTGCCGACTTGCATGAGTCGGACTTCAATCTCATCCATGCGCCAATTGACGACCTGGAAATCGCGTCCAGTCAGCCGGTCGTGCGGATGGGGGAAACGGCGACGTCGTTGTTCACACTCCGCTCGGGCATGGTCAAGCTGGTGCGCAACTCAGTGGACGGCCGTCAGCGCATTGTCCGCGTCCTGCGGCAGGGAGACGTGATCGGCCTCGAAGCCCTGATGGGCCCCACCTACGACGCCGACGCCATCGCGTTGACCAATATCAGGGTTTGCCGTTTGCCCCTGCAGGTGATCCAGCGGCTGAACAACGAAACGCCGCGTCTGCACCAGCGGTTGCTGGAAAAGTGGCACCGCAGCCTCAAGGAGGCCGATGACTGGCTGGCGGAGTTGAACTTTGGCAACGCACGTCAACGTGTGGCCGGTCTGGTGCTCAAGATGCGCGTTGGCAACGATGCGGGTGTGGCCACCTTGTTCTCGCGCGAAGACATGGGCGCCATGCTCGACCTCAAGCTGGAGACCGTCAGCCGCACGCTCAACGCGTTTGTTCGTGAAGGTTTGCTTGAACAGATCGACAAGCAAGGTCGGGTGTACAGGGTTGTCGATCCGGAACAGCTGGCATCGCCAAAAGAGTAGGCTCCGTCAGCCTCTTCACAGCCTGAAACCGCTGTGCCATCGACATAATCGAAGCGATGGCTTCACCCTCGGCAACCACATCCTCTTCCGACAGTGCTGCGTCCATTGAGGCGCATCCTCAACTCGCGACCGGGCTGATGTTCGCTGCCGCCGGTGCCATTGCGTTCTCTGGCAAGGCCATCATCGTGAAACTGGCCTATCGCTACGACGTCGATGCCGTCACCCTGATCATGTACCGCATGCTGTTCGCATTGCCGCTGTTTGTCGGGCTGGCCTGGTGGGCCTCGCGCCATCAGCGAAATGCAGCCGGTGAGCTGGCAGCGCCTCTGAGCGTGCGCGACATGTTGGGTATTGCCGGTCTGGGCGTCACAGGCTATTACCTGGCCAGCTTTCTCGATTTCCTTGGCTTGCAATACATCAGTGCCAGTCTTGAACGCCTCATTCTCTATCTCAATCCCACCTTGGTTCTCCTGCTTGGCTGGGTGGTCTATCGCCGGCGTGTGTCGGGCATGCAATGGTTGGCCATGGGTGTCAGCTATGCCGGCGTACTGCTGGTTTTCGGACACGAAGTGGACTTCAATGGCAGCAACGTCTTGCTGGGCGCGGCGCTCGTGTTTGCCAGTGCGGTCAGCTATGCCATCTACCTGGTGTTCAGCGCAGAAATGCTCAAACGCGTCGGCTCCCTGCGCCTGGTAGGCCTGGCATCGTGTGTGGCCTGCGTGCTCTGCCTGGTGCAATTTGCCTTGCTCAAGCCCTTGTCTGCCGCCATGGTGGCGCCTGAGGTGATCTGGCTGTCCGTCCTCAACGCCGTGGCCTGCACCTTCGCTCCAGTGGTGCTGGTCATGCTGGGCGTCGAGCGCCTGGGCGCCAGCCTGGCCTCCCAAACCGGCATGCTTGGCCCCATGTCCACCATTGCCATGGGGGTGATCATCCTGGGTGAAACCTTCAACGCATGGATCGTGGCCGGGACCGCTCTGGTGCTGTCGGGTGTGTTCCTGGTCACCCGATTCGGACGGGTGTCCCGATAGCGTTGATTACCCTGAAACCCAAGTGCCGCGATTCAGTGCAGAATCGGCAGGGCTGATGAGCAGCCTACCGGGCTTTTTTGCCTGAACGCACACGGGAGGGTGCACCATATGCTTGCCTACGACCTCACCATTGGACCGACCCCGGCCAATTTCGACGATGAGAGCCTCCAGGGTTGGTGTTTCGGCTTACCGCCCGGCATCTCTCCTGAGCAATGGCCCCTGGATCGCGGCAATGGCTACCCGCTCATGCATGGGTTCACGCTGTTGCTCCCGCCTGACTATCGCGTGCACGGCGCCGACCTGATCGCCATCAGCTTTTTTGCCACACCCCCAGACTTCAACGATGGTGGCCCGGCTGAGATTGACGAAATTGTCCGGTGGGCGGACACAATGGACACGCCACCCGAACGCGCTGACTTGCTGTCCATTTGGCACACCATGGACGAACAGGCCAGAGACGACAAACTCTTCTTCATGGAAGACATTCTGGGGTGCCGTTACGCCGTGCGTTTGCTCACCCAGGACGAATTCGATGGCCCCTTGTGCCTTCCCCCTGACTGGCTCGGTGATCGAGGCCAGAGCCACCCGCTGAGCGAGTCGCTGGCGCCGCCCGGCTGGCTTCGGGACACGGGTTCACTGCCGCACTGGAAGCAATGGAATGCCGTCATGGCCAGTCCAAAGGAAGGCACAACAGACCCGGATCAGGATTGGCTGAGCGGTATGAAAGAGCAGCCCAATGCTGGCCTTTATCTCAATCGTTCCCTGAGTTGGTCTCCGCGAAAGCAGGACCCCAACGCCGGCGTCGCAGTCAACGATGCAGACGGCCGTTATCAGGAGCACTTCTTCTGGCTGGACAACGTGGTGGATGCGGACCACTACAGGCTGCACGGGTGGGCACAAGATCATCTGGACAACCACATTGGCGGCACCATGCGGCCAGTCCAGGCTGAACCGGACTTCTCGCCCTTCTATGTGGAGTTTGAAGAAAGCATGGGGGGCTACAACTTCGGTGGTGGCAATGCGCAACTAGACTTCAAAGATATGGCCTTTGATTGGGCCTGCGGCTGAACGAGCCTGAGCACGCAGCAGCGCCGCGCACCAGGGCAGATCAGAGCAACACGCGTTCCGGAGAGCACACTCCGGATTGGATGAAACAGCAGGAAGGAAAGTATTCGCATGGATCTCGGTATCAAGGGCAAATGGGCACTGGTTTGTGGCGCCAGCAAGGGGCTGGGCCTGGGCTGCGCGCGAGCACTGGCCACCGAAGGCGCCCATCTGGTCATCGTGGCGCGCAGGCAGAGCGAACTCAATGACGCTGCCACGCATCTCAGGGCGGTGGCCCCGGCGGGCACCGAGGTGCTCACCGTGGCCGCAGACATCACCACGGAAAAGGGCCGTGCGGCTGCCTTGTCGGTAGCTGGTGGGCCAGGATCGGCATTCGATATCGTGATCACCAACGCTGGCGGGCCTCCACCGGGCGACTTCCGTGCCTGGGATCGCGATGCCTGGGTCAAGGCGCTCGACGCCAACATGCTCACCCCTATCGAGTTGATCAAAGCCACCGTCGACGGCATGGCGCAGCGTGGTTTTGGTCGAATCATCAACATCACCTCCGGTGCGGTGAAGTCGCCCATCGACATCCTCGGCCTGTCCAATGGCGCGCGCAGTGGCCTCACCGGTTTCATTGCTGGCGTGTCGCGCAGCAGCGTGGCAGCACAAGGCGTCACCATCAACAACCTTCTGCCAGGCGCATTCGATACTGATCGCCTGAAAGCCACTTTCGAAGGCTCCGCACAAAAAACCGGTCAACCCATCGAAACCCTCATGGAAAACCGGCGCAAAGGCATCCCGGCCAAACGCTTCGGCCAGCCAGAGGAGTTTGGCGCGCTGTGTGCCTTCCTCTGCAGTGTGCACGCCGGTTACATCACCGGGCAGAACGTGCTGATCGATGGCGGGGCTTATCCGGGGACGTATTGAAGTCAATATCGCTGGTGGAACTCAACCGGCGTTGCGTTGATCGTCATACTGACCAGGGCTGGATATATCGACGGCAGAAGTCATTGCGACGCCGCGCCGCCGTGTCTGCACGACAGCCCGCTGATGCCCATAGCGGCGCTTACTGCGACATAGGCAAGCACGAAACGCGAATCGCGGCTACAATGTCTTCACGGTTCGCAACTTGCTCTCCATTGCGTGCACCGTTGTCAGACATGTCAGACGGTTTACCCGTCGTCTCACAATGACCATCTTGCCTCCCCGCAAGCTTTTCTGGTCTTCCTTCCCTTAGGCGAGCTTTTTCTTTCATAGCCCGGTTTTGCGGGTGAATGTTTTTGTGTTGGCGCACGCCTGTTGCCTGGCAATGCTTGCGTAAACGGTCTCTGTCAGCCAGTGGCCCTGACGCGGCGAACGCTGCGGCAAGTCTTGGTTTCTTGGGCGTTTCGCCGTGCTCTGGACGGCTGTCCTCAGGTAATGGCAGCGATGTCCGACATCTGGGAGCGACCCCAGCCCATGAATGAGCGCCTTTTTGCCCAACGCTTGAGAACCTGGCGCTCCGCGCAGGCCGATGGCGCGATCGATGGGCTGCGGTGCAAACCGCAACAGGTCGCAGAGTGCACTAGAGCCTGACAGGCGCTTTCAAGGCCCTCCGAGTCGAGATGGTTCTGGTCACGGGTGGCTCGGGCGATTGCCAGCATCAACTTCGGTCTCGTCACCGACAAGTCAACAAAAAGACGAGATCAATATCAATATCAATATCGAAAACAATTTCAACATGAGTCATATCCACACCACTGAATCCATGAACCTGCCGACCACGGCATCGCCCATTCGGCCTTCACCCCTGAGCTTCGATATCGGACGCTACAGGGTTTCGCCGTTGAGCCGTCGCACCGACAATGGTGAATACGTTGCCAGCATTTCTCTTCGCAGCGGTTTCGGGTCGACCTCGCACGATCGCGTGTTTCGTCTGCTGCCTTTGTTTCCCAACGAGCAAGCCGCTCTGGACTTTGCTGCCCATCAAGGGCGAGAGATGGCCATGCAGCAGGTCGCCGTTTGCTGATTCGGCGACACAACCGACCCAAAGGGAGCCCCAGCCGTGCCTGACGCCAGCATTCTCAATTTGACTTCCTCTGCCGAGAGCATTGCGCCCTCTGCGGAACCGGTGTTGTTTGCCACCACCAAAGTGCAAACCTTTCTGGGGCAAACGCCTCTGACGGGGGCTAGCGGTTTCTTCTTTGCCAGAGATGAGCGTCTGTACCTTGTTACCAATCGGCACGTGTTTCAAGACGAAGCGGCGGGCCATGCCCCTGACCGCGTCGAGATCGAGATTCACACCGACCCTCGTGACCTCACGCGTATCACCGTGTTTTCGATCCCGCTGTATGCCGACGGTCTGGCTCTTTGGAACGGCGCACTGGATTCAGGTGGCGTGGTCGACGTTGCCGTCATTGAAATCGAACGCGGCAAGCTGCCTGCCAGTAGCGTCATTCGAGCTTTCAACCCCGGACACTTGCAATCCCGCGGCGAGCACTTCGGCCTTGGGTCTGCACTTATTGTGGTGGGGTTCCCGCTCGGGTTTCACGACACCATCCACCACTTGGCGGTGGCACGCAGCGCAACCATTGCGTCTGCCTACGGTGTCAGGTTCCAGCAGCGCGGTTGCTTTCTGACCGACGCTCGCACGCACAGCGGCAGTAGCGGAGCGCCCGTTCTGCGCCGACGCGTTCCGAGCGAGTACAGCGCTGATGTCAAGAGAAGCGAGGGAACGGGCGGTGCAGGCGAAAGCCGCAACAGCAGTGACGAAGGTCAAGCCAACCAAGGCACCGATTCGGACATGGATTGGCAACTGCTGGGCGTCCATTCCACTCGCATGGATATCGGCCCCAGAGATCACACGACGGACGAATCGCTTGGCTTGAACTGCGTTTGGTATGCCGACGCGCTCATGGTGCTGACTTTGCCAAAGACGGAGGATGCGCCTTTGGCGAGCGGGGCAGTTGACCGGGCATGATCCGGGCGTTTCGCGGCAGTTGCATCGAGATGGTCAGGGCGTTTGGTTTTCGTAGTTCTGTGCTTCTTCTTTTTCTTTTTCAAGTGCGCCGCGAACTCACCCAGATGCCCGCGACGATGAACAGAAAACCTGCACCGTGGTACCAATGCGGTACTTCGCCCAGCATGGTGGCAGAGAGAATGGCCGCGAACAGCGGAGTGAGGTTGGGGAAGAAGCCCGCAATAGCCGGGCCGACGCGCGCCACACCGGCTCCCCAGCAACGGTAGGCGATCAAGGACGGCCCAATGGCCACATAGACCAGGGCCAGGACCAGTGGCCATCCCCAGGTGATCTGCACAGGCGCCTCTCCTGCTTCGGACGTCGCACTGAGCACACCCCATTCGATACCACTCATTGCGCCCGACCACATCAAGCCCAGGGCCATCTGGGCCATCAGGTAGGCAGCCCAGTTGGTGCGGATGGCTGGGGGCTCAGACCCTGCAGGTGGTTTGGCCAGCAGCCAGCTATAGCCTGACCAGGCCGCTGCTGCTAGCAGCATCCAGGCATCGCCTGGAACGAACTGCACGGCCAGCAACTGTTGCAGGCTTCCGCGAGAGAGCACAAACGCCACGCCAGTAAGTGAAAGTGCGGCGCCGATGGCTGCCTTGCGTGCCACGGGCACGCCATAGAAGAAGCGCCCGATGAGCAGCATCCACACCGGCATGCTCGATGCCACCAGCGTCACGTTGATGGGCGTGGAGGTCTTGAGCGCGAGGTATTGCAGTGAGTTGTAGGTGCCTACGCCGAACAGGCCCAGCCAGGCAAAGCGCCTCCAGTTGGTCCACAGTCCACTGCCTGGCTTGAGTACCCATCCCGCCAGAGGCAACAGCATCGCGAACGCCAGCACCCAGCGCAAGAAGTTGAACGTGAAGGGCGGAATCGTGCCCTGCATCATCCTCCCCACGACGGCATTGCCAGCCCACATCAGCGGAGGAATGACCAACAGTGCAACGGCACCTGGCGTCAGGCGGTGGGAGGAATCGGAAGAAGACATATTCTGTTGCACTGTAGCGGCTCAGGGCCTGAAACGGCTGACGCCCAGGTTTCACCCCCCAAGACTGCAAGTCTTGTAATTTCGTGGCAGCATGCAAACCAATCCGATCCAGTTCGATCCGATCCAATCTGATCGAGCACATGTTGTTCAGTTGTTCAGTTGTTCATCCAAAGGAGACAAGCCCATGTCAGAGGCCAACATCACCAGCCGTTCCGTGCGCATCCATGCGCCAGGCGGCGCCGATCAACTCGTCGTGGATACCGTTGAGGTAGGGGCTCCTGGGCCCGGTGAAGTCCGCATCCGCCACCATGCCATTGGACTGAACTACATTGACGTCTATCACCGCACAGGTCTCTACCCGCTGCCCATGCCGCACAGTATCGGGATGGAGGGATCGGGCGTGGTCGAGGCGGTGGGAGAGGGCGTGACCCATTTGACCGAGGGTGATCGAGTGGCTTACGCGTCTGCGCCGCCGGGCAGCTATTGCGATGTCCGCGTCATGCCAGCCATGTGCGTGTGCCGTCTGCCGGACGGCATCGGCTTCGAGACGGGTGCGGCCATGATGCTCAAGGGCCTCACGGCGCAGTACCTGCTCAAAAAATGCAAGCCTGTGGAGGGCCTGGAGGCCGGCGACTTCGTGCTTTTCCACGCGGCGGCGGGTGGCGTTGGTCTGATTGCGTGCCAATGGGCCAAAGCCCTCGGGCTGCGCATGATCGGCACGGCTGGCACCGATGAAAAGTGTGCGCTTGCTCGTGAGCATGGCGCCGAATTTGCTATCAACTATCGGACCGAAAACTTCACCGAGCGCGTCAAGGAGATCACAGGCGGCAAAGGTGTGAAGGTCGTCTACGACTCAGTGGGCAAAGACACCTGGGAAGGTTCGCTCAACTGTCTGCGGCCCTTCGGCCTCCTGGTCAGCTTTGGCAACGCCAGCGGCCCGGTTGATCCCTTCTCGCCTGGCATCCTGGGACCCAAGGGGTCGGTTTATGTCACCCGTCAGACGCTGTTCACCCACATCAGCAGCCGCGAAGCCACCCAGGCCATGGCCGACGATCTGTTCGAAGTGGTGGGCTCTGGCGCGGTGAAGATCCGCATCGATCAACGCGTTGCCCTGACCGACGTGCAGGATGCCCACCGCAGCCTGGAAGCTCGCCAGACCACGGGCTGTACGATTTTGCTGCCTTGATACGGTGCGCACTGGCCGGGCACTCAACCGCGCCAAACGAAAAAACGCAGGCCACCGGCCTGCGTTTTTTCTTCCTCCTGGGTTTCACTCGCACCCTGATCTCAGTTTTGTAACTTTGAAACTACCTGCCGCGTTGCAGCGTGTGACATAAAGTACCTATTGCAACCCAGATTCCACCAAACGGTATCCTCAAAATGAGGGATGGTACCGATGGGTTTTCGGTTGACTGAGAGGGCGAAATAGCGCAAGCAGTATTGACCTGCGCCGGGGTTTCCAGGGTTGTCAGAACCGAGTTCAGGCCGTAGCGACGTCCGCTGACGCCACCACCTTCAGGGCTTGCTCCAGGCGAGATAGCGAACCTTGGGCGTCGTGCCACTTGTCCAGGCCAAACAGGCCAATGCGGAAAGTGCTGAAGCCTTCCGGCTCGTCGCACTGCAGAGGAACGCCGGCAGCGGTTTGCAGACCTTGAGCCAGGAATTTCTTGCCGTTCTGGATTTCAGGGTCGCTGGTGTAGCTCACCACCACGCCTGGGGCCTGGAAACCCTCGGCGGCCACGCTGACGAAGCCATGCCGTGCCAGCAAATCGCGCACGCCCTGGCCCAGGGCCAATTGCTCGTCCTTGACCTTTTGCAGGCCGTAGGCTTCGGTCTCCAGCATGGTGTCGCGCAGCTTGGTCAGTCCGTCGGTCGGCATGGTGGCGTGGTACGCGTGTGCACCGCCCTCATAGGCGGCCATGATCTGCAGCCACTTCTTGAGGTCCATGGCAAAGCTGCTGCTGTTGGTGCTGTCAATCGCCGTGCGGGCACGCTCGCTGAGCATGACCATGGCACAGCAAGGCGAGCTGCTCCAACCTTTTTGCGGCGCGGAAATGAGCACGTCCACGCCGGTGGCCTGCATGTCCACCCACATGGCGCCAGACGCAATGCAGTCCAGCACGAACAGGCCCCCCGCAGCATGTACGGCGTCTGCCACGGCTTTGAGGTAGCCGTCGGGCAGCATCATGCCAGCGGCGGTTTCCACGTGCGGTGCAAACACCACCGCGGGCTTTTCCTTGGCGATGGCGGCTTTCACCTCCTCAATGGGAGCAGGCTGCCAGGGCGACTGGGCGTCGCTTTCGTCCAGACGTCGAGCCTTGAGCACAGTGTGGCTGGCGGGGATCTTGCCCATGTCGAAAATCTGGCTCCAGCGGAAGCTGAAGAAGCCATTGCGGATCACCATCACATGCTGGTCGGCTGCAAACTGGCGGGCGACGCTTTCCATGCCGAAGGTGCCACTGCCAGGCACGATGACAACGCTGTGCGCGTTGTAGACCCGTTTGAGGTGGCTCGACAGGTCATTCATCACGCCCTGGAAGCGCTTGGACATGTGGTTGAGCGAGCGGTCGGTGTAAACGACCGAGAACTCCAGCAATCCATCAGGATCAACATCGGGCAGCAGGCCGGGCATGGGTGTCTCCTTGCAGTGTTCGAGAGTTTGGGTGCCGTGCTGTGCGGCTCGGCACCTTCGATGCCCAAGCCACCGGCACAGCCGTCACCAGGCCGGCTAGCCCGTGACGCTGGACTTCATTGTCGCACTCTGAGAGAGCCCTGGGGCAGACCAGGGCCTCCGTCCTGGCCAGGTTGTGTTCAGCCGCGACTTTGGCGCACCCGCCGCAATTCGTCCAGGATCAGCGATGCCGCGCCGATCGTGATGGCGGTGTCGGCGACATTGAAGGCTGGGAAATGTCCGCGTGGGAACAACCCAGAGAGGAATGCCCAGTGGAAGTCCAGGAAGTCCACCACATAGCCATGCAGTGGCCGGTCGATCAGATTATTGCCAATGGCGCCGGCCATGATGCTGGCCAGGGCAAAGGAGAAAAGCTTCTGATTGGAGTGGTTGCGCAACATCACCAGGATGAAGATCACCACGGCCACGCTGATGCCAATGAAGAACCAGCGCTGCCAACCTCCGGCACTGGCCAGGAAGGCGAACGCTGCGCCTGTGTTGTGGACTCGGACGATGTTGAAAAAGCTGGTGATGACGGTCTGGTCACCCAGTTGGTAGTTCTGCAGAATCCACCACTTGGTGATCTGGTCGACAACAACCCAGGTGGCCGCCACAGCCAGCCAGATCCACATCGAGGGGCGCGCTTTGCTGCTCATGTATTTCCCTTCAGGCAGCATGCCTCAAGCCGCCGTGCGGCTTTCGCCGTCGCCGTCGAGGTTGGTCACGCAGCGTCCGCAGACGGTCGGGTGTGCTTCGCTTTGGCCCACGTCGTCAGTGTAGTGCCAGCAGCGCTCGCACTTGATGGCCGTGCTGGGGGTGACCTTCACGGCCAGATGCTCGCCATCGACCACGCTCACCGCAGAGGTGATGGTGACGAACTTGAGGTCGTCTCCCAGTGAGCGCAGCAGCGCGGCATCGTCGGCGCCGGCCGTGATCTCCAAGGTGGCTTGCAGCGACGCACCGACCTGACCGGATTCGCGCAGCACCTCGATTTCCTTGTTGGCCAGTTCGCGAATCTCGCTGATGCGTTTCCACTTGGCCAGCAGGGCTTCGTCAGGGGTGCCAAACGACCAGAAGGTTTCGAAGAAGATCGAGCCTTGCGATTTCTGGCCTGCAAACACGGCCCATGCCTCTTCTGCCGTGAATGACAGGAATGGAGCCATCCAGCGCAGCATCGCCTGGGTGATTTGCCACAGGGCGGTCTGGGCGCTGCGGCGTGCCAGGCCGTCAGCCTTGGTGGTGTAGAGGCGATCCTTGAGCACATCCAGGTAGAAGGCACCCAGGTCTTCCGAGCAATACACCTGCAGCTTGCTCACCACGGGGTGGAACTCGTAAACGTCGAAGTGCCTGAGGATCTCGGCTTGCAGCTCGGCCGCACGGGCCAGCGCGTAGCGGTCGATCTCGAGCATCTGCTCTGGCGCTACCGAATCCGTCTCGGGGTTGAAGTCGGACGTATTGGCCATCAGGAAACGCAAGGTGTTGCGGATCCGGCGGTAAGCATCCACCACGCGAGCCAGGATGTTGTCGTCGATGTTGAGGTCGCCCGAGTAATCGGTCGCGGCCACCCACAGGCGCACGATCTCCGAGCCCAGCTTTTCGCTGATTTCTTGCGGAACGACCACATTGCCCAGACTCTTGCTCATCTTGCGGCCCTGGCCGTCGGTGGCAAAGCCGTGCGTCAGCAGGCCCTTGTACGGAGCGCGACCGTAGATGGCGCAGCCCAGCAGCAGCGAGCTATGGAACCAGCCGCGGTGCTGGTCATGGCCTTCAAGGTACAGATCGGCCTCGGGGCCTTCAGCGTGGAAGGCACCATTCGGATATGCGTCGGCGTGGCTGCCGCGCAGTACGTGCCAGAAGGTCGAACCGGAATCGAACCACACTTCCAGGATGTCGGTGCTCTTGGTGTAGTGCTGTGCGTCTTCGGCACCCAGGATTTCCTCGGCGGGCACTCGGCTCCAGGCCTCGATGCCGCC
>JBNKNN010000008.1:0-8541 GCA_050293865.1 Hydrogenophaga sp.
GTTCACGGCCGAGCCGAACAGCATGGGCGTTTGTTGGCCGGCCAGGAAAGCGGCCTGGTCGAACGGTTCGCACGCGCCTTCCACCAGCTCCAGCTCGTCCTTGGCGTTTTCAAAGTCGGCGCCAAAGCGCTTCACGCTCTCGGGGTTGTCCAGGCCTGCCAGCACTTCCTCGTCGCCGCCACGGCGGTCTTCACCGGCAGCGAACACGCGCATCTGGTCGGTGCGTCGGTCATACACGCCACGGAAAGTCTTGCCCATGCCCACGGGCCAGGTGAAGGGCGTCACCGTCATGCCCAGCTCGCGCTCAATCTCGTCGAGCAAATCCAGGGGCGGCTGCACCTCTCGGTCCAGCTTGTTGATGAAGGTGATGATGGGCGTGTTGCGCGCGCGGCAAACCTGCAGCAGGCGGCGGGTCTGCGGCTCCACGCCGTTGGCGGCATCGATCACCATCAGGGCCGCGTCCACGGCGGTCAGCACGCGGTAGGTGTCTTCCGAGAAGTCCTGGTGGCCTGGGGTGTCGAGCAGGTTGATCACGCAATCGCGGTACTCCATCTGCATCACCGACGACGCCACCGAAATGCCGCGCTGCTTTTCAATCTCCATCCAGTCGGAGGTGGCGTGGCGGGCGGCCTTGCGGGCCTTGACGCTACCGGCGATGTTGATCGCGCCCGAAAACAGCAGAAGCTTCTCGGTCAGTGTGGTTTTACCGGCGTCAGGGTGGGAAATGATGGCGAACGTGCGGCGACGTTTGACCTGTTGTGCGATGTCGGACATAACCCTCGATTATCGGCGATTTGGCTTGAGCAACCGCGCAAGCCGAAGGGCAGGCGACAATACGCGCCATGCACCCCAAAGCCCTTCTCAAGGAAGCCACGGCCCTGCTGGAGCAGGTGCTCAGCTTCGACCATCCGGCCGATGCCGTGGTGGCGCGCCATTTCCGCACCCAGAAATCTCTCGGCCCCCGCGAGCGCGGCGTGCTGGCCGACACTGTGTTTCGCGTGCTGCGCCAGCGCCTGTTGCTGCAATGGCAAGCCAAAACCGCCAAAAACCCCGAGGGAATGGATGGCAGCGAATGCCCGCTGCCCCGCAAGCTGGCCTTGCTCGGCTTTGCCGGTGACGACGCCACCTTGCAAGCAGGCGTGAGCGAAGCCGAATGGGCATGGCTGGCCAGGGCCCGCGCCCTGGCTGCGGCAGAGAACCTGCCGGCTGACCGTCCCGAACTTGTTCACAACCTGCCCGCCTGGCTGGCCGGCGCCCTGACCGAACAACTCGGCGCTGAAGGTTTTTCCGCATTGGCCCAGGCCCTGATGGAGAACGCGCCACTCGATCTGCGCATCAACCCCATCAAGCAGAAAAAACGCGAACCCGTGCTCGCTGCGCTGGCCGAAATGGGATGGGAAGCGTCTCCTACACCGTATTCACCCCTGGGCATTCGCCTGAGCAAGAAACGCAACGTCAACCGCCTTCAGGCCTTCACCGATGGCGGCGTGGAAGTGCAGGACGAAGGCTCCCAACTGCTGTGCCTGCTGCTCGACGCCCGCCGCCAGCACTTGGTGGTGGACTTCTGCGCCGGCGCCGGCGGCAAGACGCTGGCCATTGGCGGCGCCATGCGCGACGGCGGCCGCCTGTATGCGTTTGACACCTCGGCCCACCGGCTCGACGCCCTCAAGCCGCGCCTGGCGCGCAGTGGCCTGACGAACGTGCACACCATGGTGCTCAACGATGAGCACGACGAGCGTTTGCGCAAGCTCGAAGGCAAGATGGACCGCGTGCTGGTGGACGCCCCATGCTCCGGCCTGGGCACCATCCGCCGCAACCCCGATTTGAAATGGCGCCAGACACCCGAGACCGTGGCCACCCAGGCGCAACTGCAAAACTCCATCCTGGAAAGCGCCGCCCGGCTGCTCAAACCCGGCGGCCGGCTGGTGTACGCCACCTGCAGCCTGCTGCGTGCCGAGAACGAAGACGTGGCCGAGGCGTTCTCCGCCGCCCACGCCAAAGACTTTGCACAGATGCCTGCTGCCGAGGCGCTGGCCGCCGCCAAAGTGCCCACGCCAGAGGCTCTCTGTAGCGGAGCAGAGGCGGGGAATCTTTACCTGCGGTTGTGGCCCCATCAACACGGCACCGACGGCTTTTTCGCCGCCGTCTGGCAGAAAAATGCTTGAACTCACAACGAAAAGGCTGATCTGAGTCAGAAAGTTCTTGTTTTTCAAGGCCTTGTCACACAAATTCCATTCGCCGAATCGAGCATGCTTCGCTAAAATGGAGCATGCCCTGATGCCTTGTCAGCCGGGCCATGTGGTTGACACTTGCTGGCGCACTCCTGCTGCACGCGAACGCTGCCTCACTGCAGCCGCCTGCACGGCGGGTATAGCCTTGCCAGTCCATAGGAACTGAATGAACGAATCTGCTAACTCCTTTGCCTCCATGTTCGACAGCGTCGTTGCGTTTGTCTCGCAAGGCCTGCTGAATCTCACCTGGTGGCAAATCCTGCTGGTAGCGTTGGTGTTCACGCACATCACCATCGCCAGCGTCACGATTTATCTGCACCGTCACTCGGCCCACCGCGCCCTGGACCTGCACCCGATCGCTGCCCATTTCTTCCGCTTCTGGCTGTGGATGACCACCGGCATGGTCACCAAGCAGTGGACCGCCATCCACCGCAAGCACCACGCCAAGTGCGAGCGCGAAGGCGACCCGCACAGCCCGGTCATCTTCGGCATCAAGAAAGTGTTCTGGGAAGGCGCCGAGCTGTACCGCGCCGAAGCCAAGAACCAGGAAACCATGGACCGTTTCGGCCACAACACGCCGGACGACTGGATCGAGAACAACGTCTACTCGCGCTTCCCCATCCTGGGCGTGAGCCTGATGCTCATCATCGACGTGGCCCTGTTCGGCGCCCTGGGTGCTACCGTGTGGGCCATCCAGATGGCCTGGATCCCCGTGACCGCTGCCGGCATCATCAACGGTATCGGCCACTACTGGGGCTACCGCAACTTTGAAGCCACCGACGCCAGCACCAACATCTCCCCCTGGGGCATCATCATTGGTGGCGAAGAGTTGCACAACAACCACCACACTTATCCCACCTCTGCCAAGCTGTCGGTCAAGCCTTACGAGTTCGACATCGGCTGGATGTACATCTCCATCATGCAAGCCGTGGGCCTGGCCAAGGTCAAGAAGACTCCGCCCAAGCTCGCTTACGGCGAAGTCCGGGCTGTGCCCACGGAAGAAACGCTGGAAGCCATCATCGCCAACCGCTATGAAGTCATGGCCGGCTACGCCACCCAACTGCGCGCCGCCTGCCAGCGCGAACTGCAAGGCATGAAGGAAGGCGCCAGTGCTTCCCAAGCCAAACTGGCCCGCCGCTGGCTGCACCGCGACGACGACAAAGTGCCCGCCGACGTGAAGCCCCAACTGGCCCAGGTCCGCGCCGAGCACCCTGTGCTCGACAAAATGGTCACCATGCGCGAAGAACTCCGCGCCCTGTGGAGCAGCACCAACGCCACCCGCGAGCAACTGGCAGCTGATCTGGCGGCGTGGTGCAAACGGGCTGAGGATAGCGGCATTGCCGGCTTGAGGGACTTCTCGATCCGGTTGAGGGCTGCGCATGCTTGATGATGTGTGAGTTGAACCTCACAAAGGAAAAGCCACCTTCGGGTGGCTTTTTTGTTTTCGTTGGGTACTTGTTGGTGTTGGCTCGGATTTCGGCTTTGGCATGGAAAGCCACCATGCATGTCAGCATTCATGCAGGTTCCTGGATTTCTTCAGGGACGACTCAATAGATTCAACATATTTTGCGGTTTGCCTTTTGTTTGAGGCTCATGCTGGATTTGAAAAAACCGTCATTTGAGATGGGAGAATAATCAATTTTCCATATTGTGTGCTCAATTTGACGTTTAGCCTCTATCTTCTATGTCTATTCTGTGCTGTGTAAAAACTGATGTGGCACCATTTCCATGGCTCGATGGTCGATATCAATTCTTGTGACCGGAGTCGACGCCCATACTTGGTCCCATTTTTACCCTCGCGAAATAGAAACTTGCAATGGCCAGCAGCAGGAAGCTGGCAATCCAAATATAGAACGCGGTCCCAATTGCATCAATGGCAACGTCGTATGCTTCGTTCGGAGGGAACCTTTTAGCTCGAAAAGTGTCTGCCGCTAATAGGATGGCCAACGCAGATAAACCAATCGCCGTTTTGAATCTTGAGAAAATGTGTGAAGCTAAAGCAGCCACAAATATGGGGTTCGCGAGCCAGGCAAAACACTGTCCAGTAAGTACCTGGACCCAGCCAAACATTAAGAGAGTTGCCCCGTCCAGCGAAGTGCCTCCGCCATGCAGTGCTGGGAGAAATAGGGAAACCATGTAGATTGTGACTACAGGAAGCCAAAAAAAGCGTTTGGTTGTCTTTTGCATATGAGTTTGTAGGGAATCATCAGGGTCAATTCTCAATACTGTTTGCGTTTAGAGAAATTCACTTCCTACGCCCCTTGGCAGAAGTGGCGTCAGCATGACGGCAGTACTGTTTATCGATACTTGTTTTGGAGCCCCCTTTTCGTGACTGGCAGGGGGAATCAGCTTGCCTTACTATAGGTTATCCGATCTATGCGATTTTGAGATGACATCAACTCGAACGGTGTGTTTGGCGTTCAAGGCGCAACGCTGACAATTTGTCAGACGAATTGAGGGTCAGGTCTTGCCCTTTGCCCTCTCGACTCAGCAGCTAGGCAATAGACAAGACCTGACCCCGAAATTATGGAGGAATGGGATGTGGCTAAATGACTGGAGGTGGTGTCCAGTTGTTTTGAAGGAGTGCGGAAAGGTGCGCATTTATGACATCGAAAATGCACTGAACGAGGCTGGTTCAGGAGTGGTGTGCCTTTGGAGTTACTCAATCTCCTTGGAGGAGATGGTTTTAAGAGTAGCTTGGAAGGATTTGACTAAGAATATGCATATTGTTTGCAATGGCGTTTTAAATATTAAGATGGACACTAAGTGGTGGCGCCCACATCTTACTTTGAGTCGAAACCCAGAAGGCCTATTAATGCTATCCGATGCAGAGGCGGACATGTGCGCTATTTTTAGGTCAATTCGAGTTTTCGAAAATGTCGAGCCGCTCTACCTATTTCAGTAAAGGTCAGTCAAAGTAACACCATTGGGGTCAGATACCGTCTTGCAAGTCAAGCCTTCCATCCAGGAATCGGGCATAAAATGCCCGACCTGACTTGAGCACACCGTAGATGATTCGCACCAGCTTGTGCATGCAGGCCAGGACCACGGCCTTGGGCTTGCGGCCTTCCCGGTCAGTCCGCCAGTGGTTCAGTCGACCGTCGTTCGTCGGCTTTCAATCGTCATCCACTCTACCCAGCAAACCATTTTTGGGTATGATAAAACCCAATATGGGTACTAACTCGCGATCAACACCTTCTCGTTCTCGTCCTTCTACTGTTGCTGCTGCTGTCGCTTCTTCGTCCGTCGCTGACGCGCTGTTTCCCAAAGTGCGGCAACGCGTGCTGGCTGTGCTTTTCGGTGCACCAGACAGGAGCTTCTACACGAATGAAGTGATTGGCCTGGCGCAGTCGGGCGCGGGGGCGGTGCAGCGCGAGTTGGGCAGTCTGGCCGACGCGGGCTTGCTGACAGTGCGCAAGCAGGGCAACCAGAAGCACTTTCAGGCCAACACGGCCTCGCCTGTCTTTGCGGAGTTGCGTGGCCTGGTGCTCAAAACCATGGGGCTGGCCGACGTTCTACGTGCGGCGCTCGCTCCGCTGGCGTCGCAGATCGACCAGGCCTTTGTGTTCGGCTCCTTGGCCAAACAGCAGGACACCGCAGCCAGCGACGTGGACTTGATGGTGGTGAGCGATACGCTGGGTTATGGCGAGTTGTTTGGCGCGCTGGAAAGTGCGAGCCAAACCTTGGGGCGCCCTGTCAACCCTGCGCTCTACACCCTCAGCGATTTCCGCAGCCGCCAGGCAGGCGACAATGCGTTCATCCATCGTGTGATGCAACAGCCAAGGATATGGCTGATCGGTCAGGAGGAATCACCCGCACATGAGCCCGCCGACAAACCCGCTTGAAAACCTGAGCCGTTCCGGCGGTTCGCTCAAACCCGAGCCACCCGACGCAGCCGAAATCAATGGCCTGCTGCGCACTGGTCGTGCTCGTTTGATCGACGCAGGTAATGCGTCCTTGGCACTGGAAAGCCGCTTCGATTTGGCCTACAACGCGGCGCACGCGCTGTGCCTTGCAGCATTGCGCGCCAAGGGCTACCGTGCGGCCAACCGCTACGTCGTCTTCCAGGTGCTTCCACACACGTTGGGCCTTGGGCCAGATGTTTGGCGCGTGCTGGACCTCTGCCACAACAAGCGCAATCTGGGTGAATATGAAGGCTTGCTCGAAATAGACGAACGCTTGGTCAAAGACCTCCTCGCCGCCGCGCAGAAGGTGTCAGACGCGCTTGGTGAGGGCTGACTTTCTCATCGATCATCTGGCCGAGTTCATCGATGCCAGGCTTTGCCTTTTTACCTCTCGACCAAGCAGCCAGGAAAAAGCCATCGTACGACCCCGGTGTGCACATGTTCGCTGTGCAGAATATGAGGTCTATCCAACAACCAGTGTTCGCTTGTTGTGCTCCCCACTGCCTTGAAAAAAAAGCTTCAAAACCGTCCAGCGAAACGTTCCATATCCCTCTGGTGGTTATTACTGCCCTGTGTGCTGCTCATTGCTTCTTCGCTCGTCTGGTACGGATGGGATGAAGACCTCAGGCCAGAGGTTAGCGCAGCCCTTGCATGGGAACCTCCGCCAAATGCATTTGGGGACAACGGCCACCTGATTGAATGGGGTATCAACGCTCCGCTTGATGCCGATCCGTCGGCGTATGGCCGCTTGCAGCTTGAGAAAGAACTGGAGCGGTACAGCTTTCGCTTGAAAACCGGTATGCGGCCGCCGGCAGAGGCCGAGGTGAAAACTGATGCAAGCCGGCTCATGCAGCGTCTGGATGACCGCCTCTGTGGCTACACCGAGCATGCCAGTTGCTCGGATTTTTACGTTCGGCAGGGAGCCGACAAGCTGGCAGAAATGCTGGAGGAGGCTCAACCACTGACTGAGCGGTATACGGCCATCTGGAAGGCGAAAGAGTATGTTGAGGCGATACCACCCTACTGGGCTGCAGGTCTTCCTGACTACCGCCGCGTGGCGCAGGGGAGCGAATTGGAGCGAGTGCGTGCTGTGCTATTGGTTGCCGGTGGACGAGGCGAGGAAGCGCTTGATGTGCTGGCTGCAAATGCAGCGCGGTCGCGCCAGTGGTTTAAGCGTTCTGGCAGCTTGAACTCGTACTTGTATGCGCTGAATCAGATTCACCGGGATACACGCATCTTGAGTGAGCAGCTTGAGGCCCATCCAAGCCTGGCGAACCAACTGAATTCCAAACACGGAGCACTTCTGGAACCGATCGATGGCGAATTGTCGGGACTGGTCGGGATCATTTCCCATGAGCAAAAGTCGATTCTGGATCTCATCAGAAATTTACCGAGAACGAATTTTGAAGACACCACACCACCGGAAGAATCGCCAATCAAAGAGGCGGTGGGATCTCTTCTCTACTTGCGCTATGGGACGCTGAACCGCATGTATGACGCCACCTCTGAACTCAGGGACGTTGCCCTGACTCCCGCCAACGCGCTTGACGCTGCCAAAAGCCACTATAAAGCCCGCTGGAAGAGCATCACTTGGACCGATGCCAGTTTTTACAGCGAGAAGAATGTTGCGGGGCGTCTCATGATTCAAGTCTCCGATCCTGACTTTCCACGCTATCGCGAACGCCAGATTGATGTGGACACCTACGTCCGCATGGTTGCTTTGCAAGCTTCAAACCTACAGGCGCAAACGTGGCATTTGGAGCCTCATCGTCTGATGAACCCCTACACCGGGGAGGAACTGCCTTTCGACCCTTCAACCGGTGAGCTGAGCTTCGAAGGTCGCCATCCCTCCCCTTCGAATTTCGAAAAAAGTCAGCGGTATCGGGTGAGGTTGAGCGGCGACGGAGGGACTGTCCAGTGAATCCGGGGCCATTCAAGGTCCTCTGCGGCGTCGCTCGGTTAAGGATAGGAGTTTGCTGCGACCTTTCTGTCGCGTGTCGTAAGAGAAGGAGCGAAGCGAAAAGACAACAGCAAGCCGAAAGAAGCCCGATAAACTAAGCGCTACTTGACGACCGCCGAAGCAAGCTCCAACAAAAAAAGTCAGGCGGGAACGTATCGCAAACAAAGGAAGGTATTGCGATGGGGACGAGCAACGAGGCAGTTGAATGCCCAACTTGTGGCCTGAGCTTGTGGGCTGCGTCTGCTGACGCACGTGCCTTGGTCTGCAGTCAGTGCCAGGCTGTGCTTGGCAGAGCGGCGGATGACTGGATTTACCGGGGAAGAGCGCAAAAATCCTTTTCGCCCAGCGGCGGCTTGTACATGCGCCAGACCGGCACGTTCCGCGGCAAGCGCTTTCGGCTGGTGGGGCGGGAACAGTCGGAACGATCGGACGGCGTCGTGGAGAC
>JBNKNN010000009.1:0-5457 GCA_050293865.1 Hydrogenophaga sp.
CTTTGGTTTCAGGAGATCACCATGAAAACCCTTGCCGCTGGCCAGCCGCTGGCCTCGCTTGAGCTGTTGCGTTATCCGCGCACCGCTCACCTGCAGTCGTCGCGGCTACAGGCCGACGACGCAACTGAACGCGTTCCTCTCATGTCCCTCAAAGACGCCTTCGTGGCGATTGAGGAAAAGCTCGATGGCGCAAACTGCGCTGTGTCGTTTGACGCCAGTGGGGAGCTTCGCCTGCAGTCCCGCGGGCACTACCTGATTGGGGGCTCGCGCGAGCAGCAGTTCTCCATGTTGCACACCTGGGCGCAGACGCACGGGAGCAGGTTGCTGGAACGCCTTGAAGATCGCTATGTCATGTATGGCGAATGGACGTATGCCAAACATTCGATCTATTACGACTGTTTGCCGCACTTCTTTCACGAGTTTGATGTGTGGGACCGAAAGGAGGCATGCTTCCTGTCGACACGACGTCGTTTGGCACTGTTGGCTGGACTGCCAGTCTTGTCTGTGCCGGTGTTGTACGAAGGAGAGATGCCAACCAGACCCAAGTGGCTCATGGGGTTGGTTCGCGATGCCTTGGGCAAGTCTCCTCGATGGGAAACCTCTCTGGAGGAAGAGGCATCGCGGCGAGGACTTTCCGTCGAGCTGTGTTGGCGGCAAACCGACCGCTCCAGCTTGTCGGAAGGCTTGTACGTCAAGCATGAAGACGACGATGTGGTGTTGGGTCGCTACAAATGGGTGCGTGCCGATTTTGTGCAGACCATTCTGGACTCTGGCTCTCATCACAGTGAACGTCCGATCCTGCCCAACAGACTTGCTGAAAACGTGGACCTGTACGGCCCGAAACTCTCGCTGACCTGGGCCGAGTTGGGATTGGAGACGGTGCGTGGTCTTGGCGAATTGGCGTCGCGGATCAAGTCCGAGAATGGGACACCGCACGCACGACGAAACAACAACGGCCTCAAGCGCCGGGGAGGATGAGATGATGAAAGACTGGATCCAATCTCTTAGAAAAAGCTCGACTCGGTATGAAGACCTGAAGGCTCTAATGCCGGCGGGCAGCGACCAGCCGCTCGATTGGTCAGCCTGCTGCGAGCGCTTGGCACCCTTGGCCCGGCTGGACGAAACGCCGCAAGATCCGATCTATCACGCCGAGGGGGATGTAGGTACGCACACCCGGATGGTGGTGGATGCATTGTTCCAAGACAGCTTCTTTCAAGCTTCGGTACCCGAGCGCCAATGGGTGATGTTCATGGCCGCGTTGTTGCACGACATTGCCAAGCCAGATACGACTCGCGTCGACCCTGATTCCGGCCGGATATCACAGCCAGGACATTCCAGGCGAGGCGCTGTCGATGCCCGTTTGCTGCTCTGGCAGGCTGACGTGCCCTGGCGCCTGCGCGAAGCGATTTGTCGAATCATCGCCGTGCATCAAGTGCCCTTCTTTGCGTTTGACAGTCGACGAGGAGAAAGCCCCGAATACCTGGTGCGCAAGCTGTCCTGGGGGCTTGACCTTCGAGAGCTCGTGGCCGTGGCCCGCGCTGATATGGCAGGCCGAATATGTGTCTCCCAAGCAGAACATTTGCAGGACATTGAACTGTTCGCTCAATTGGCAATGGAGGAGAGCGCCTGGGGATGCGCAGCGCCGTTTGCAGATGCTCACACCGCTGTGGCCTATTTCCGAGGAGGGCGAGTTCATCCTGCCACGCCATTGTTCGCGGATGCCGGATCGACGGTGGTCGTGATGAGTGGCCTTCCGGCCGCCGGCAAGAACACCTGGGTAGACAAGCACTGTGCGGGTCTGCCTGTGGTGTCGTTCGATGACAGTCGGCGTGAACTCGGTTTGGCACATGGGCGCAACGAGGGAGCAGTCGCGCATCACGCGACTGACCGCGCACGAAGCTTGCTACGCGACAAAAAAGACTTTGTCTGGAACGCTACCCACTTGTCAGATCAGATGCGGTCCAAGACACTCTCGCTGCTTTATCGCTACGGCGCTCGTGTCGAGATCGTCCATGTCGAACAGTCTTTGCGCGTGTTGCTCTCTCGGAACCAGCGCCGAGACACCAGTTTGAGCAATGCTCGCCTGATCGACATGCTCACGCGCTGGGAGCCGCCATGGCCTGGCGAAGGTCATGCAGTGCGCTTTGTTTCCGGTGAGGTATGAAGGGTGGTCGCCTCTGCTTGCCACCACCTAAGTCCCGCAGAACGTGCGAAAGCCCTGCGTTTGCTCCGGAGTGCCGGGCAGCGTTGCCAAGGCATCGGTCTCTCGCTCCGTGAATGGCTGGGTGACAATGGCGAGCAGCCGTTCAAAGAGCGCCATGTTGCCGCTGTCGGTCGCGGCGTCCAGCGCGTTCTCGACCAAATGATTGCGAGGAATGTAAATCGGGTTTGCTGCGTCCATCGACTGGGCAACCTCGCTGTGTGTCGCCTGGTCCTGCGCGGATAGGCGCGCCAGCCAGCGCTGGGACCAGCTGTCAAGCTCGGGCGCGGCTTCGGGAGCAAAAAGGTTCGTCCATTGCGTACCCTGCGCACGCAATACTTCCGATAGTCGGCGAAAGCCCAGTGTGAAGTCCACGCCGTGGCGTTGCAGCAGTTGAAGGTAGTCGTTGACTAGGGCTCGGTCCTGTTCGGCCATACTGGCAAGGCCAGCCCTGTTGTCTCGCTCTTTGTGCAAGCCCAGCTTTCGTCGGTGAACGTCCAGCCAATGGTCGTCGAACTGCGCAGGAAATGCCTCGATCACTTCGGTGGCCAATGCAACGGCCCTGTCGCTATCTTCTGCGTCGATCAGGGGGAGCAATGTTTCGGCCAGACGGGTCAGGTTCCACTGGGCAATGCCGGGCTGGTTTCCATAGGCATAACGGCCGCCATGGTCGATGGAGCTGAAGACAGTCTGTGGGTCGTAGGCTTCCATGAAGGCGCAGGGGCCGTAGTCAATCGTCTCGCCAGACAGAGTCATGTTGTCGGTGTTCATCACGCCATGGATGAAGGCCACGCCCATCCACTCTGCGATGAGCTTCGCCTGACGGCTTTGGACGGCGCGAAGCAGACCCAGTGCCCGCTCCGCACCCTGTGCGTCAGCCAGCTCCGGGTAGTGGCGGTTCACGACGAATTCGACCAGCTTGCGCAAGCTGTCAATGTCACCCCGTGCGGCAAAGAACTGGAAGGTGCCAACGCGCACATGGCTGGACGCCACTCGGGTGAGGATGGCGCCGGGCAATGGGCGCTCTCGCGCAATCGTCTCGCCCGTGGCCACGGCCGCCAGCGTTCGCGTAGTGGGAATGCCCAGCGCATGCATGGCTTCGCTGATGAGGTATTCACGCAGCACCGGCCCTACCGCCGCTTTGCCATCGCCACCGCGAGAGAAGGGTGTGCGCCCGGAGCCCTTGAAGGCAATGTCCAACCGCTTACCGTCCGGCGTCACGACTTCGCCAAGCAAGAGTGCGCGTCCATCGCCTAACTGGGGCGAGAACCCGCCAAACTGGTGTCCGGCATAGGCCTGAGCCAATGGCGTGGCGCCTTCAGGCGCCGCATTGCCTGCCAACACCTGCAAGCCTTCGTCGCTGCCAAGCCGTTCAGCATCCAGCCCCATCGATACTGCCAGCGAGCGGTTGAAGCGCAGCCAGCGCGGTGCTGGCACCTTGGCTGGCTCCCACGGCGCGAACATGCCTTGCATGTCGCGGGCGAACTGATTGTCAAACGGGAAGAGGGGCGTAGTGCGGTCGGCGGTGCTCATGCCGTGATTGTGGCGAGAAATGGCCAACCGCGAGCGTGTTCCTCGCATGGCCGTGAGCGGGCCAGGGCCATGTGCTTGGCCATGCCTATGAATCTGGCTGAGCAGTGACCCTATCCGCAGGCGTGGATTCAAGGGTATTCGTAGAACGATGGCGAAACAAACATGGTCAGAGCGAAACTCGCAAGGAAAAAGGGCAAAAAGCCAGATCAGGGCAATACCCAGAACCCGCAGGTGCACGAAACATGCCCAACCCGATACGCGAGGTCGCCGTGCTTGTCGGGTCATCTTCTTCCATGGGCCCCCTGAGCTTTGATCGACCACACCAGAACGGTGGCAACGATCCTGCCCAACGCGGTGAAGGCAGGGCTCACAAGCAACTCACGGATCTACTCCAGTAAGGGACCCAAGTGGTCGAAAGCCTCCCCCAGCAGCGCATTGATGAGCGTGATGATCAATGCGGCTGCGACAGCCGCCGCAGCGGCGGGTCGGTCAGGCCAGCGTCGTTGGTCTGTTCGCAGGCCATCGGGGAGTGTCGTATCGGCCATCCAGCGGGGGCGCGAGATCGGCCAGCGCCTGGCTTTGAAAGAGGGCAAGAGTACCCGGACTGCAACCACGATGTTGGCAAAGCTGATGGACTTGGGCCAAATATCCAGGTTGTACAGAGGCCCAAAGATAAAGGTAGCAACGTGGTACTTGCAGCCTGGAGGTAGACAGAAACGCGAGCGACGGGACAGCGGCAGGATGATTTCGGGTAGATTCGGACCCACAGCGGGGAAGCGAACCACCAATCGTGCCCCTTTTGCCAAGCCGAAGAAAATCGAAGAGTCCAAGGGAGACTTGTCATGAACGACCCCAAAGCCACTCGCCCCGGCAAAACCGCTTCCCGCCTTCGAAGGGTGGGCTCGGTCATCCGCAAACTGACTCCCAAAGCCGCGCCACCGAGGGTTGTGCTGGCCAACGTGAAAGAACGTCGCAGGGCGCGTCGCCAGAGCACGGGCTTGCAGCTGACCATGGCCGATCACATTGACGGACTCAATCCTGGTTTGTGGGATGCACTGGCCGAGCAGGAAACGGTGTTTCTCAGCCGGAGCTATCTCCGTGCGCTGGAGGCCAATGCGCCAGTGAACATGTCTTTGCGCTACGTGCTGGCGACGAATGCAGGCAAGCCGATGGCGATCATGCTATTTCAGCGCCTGGCGGTTGATGGAGAACGGCTTCGCAAGCCAGGAGGCAAGAGTTTTTTGGCCAAGCCGATGTCCGGCTACAAGGAGCACATGCTGGTTTGCGGCAACTTGCTTGTGTGGGGGCCTCGTGCTGTGGCATTTGCGCCAGACTGCGAAGACGAAGCGCAACTGTGGCGAGCGGTTGGCGAAGCTTTGTACCGTGTGAGGCGGGCGGACCGCCTGTTGGGACAGTCGGACTTCGCGATGATCAAGGACTTTCCGGGCGACAACCTCACTGCGCCGAAAGCCTTGCGCTTGCTGGGTTACCGCAGTGTCGAGACCGAACCGGATATGGTGCTAGCGCTTCGTCCTGAGTGGAAGACGTTTGAAGACTATCTGGCCAGCTTGACCAGCAGCTATCGCAGCAACTGCAAAAAGCTGGCAAAGTCCTGCGCAGAAGCCGGCGTTGTCTTCAGAACCATGGGCGCGGAAGAGATGGCGGCCCGCCAAGAAGAGTTGCACGCCCTCTACAACCAGGTACACCAGGCCCAGGGTTTGCGT
>JBNKNN010000010.1:0-20762 GCA_050293865.1 Hydrogenophaga sp.
ACAAGCGTTGATTGTTGCCCGGGCCTGCCTTCAACCCGAAATGGCGCGTGTCGGCGGGTGACCGCCGGCGTTTTACCTGACTCAACAGGCTGCGGTCTCCAATTGGAGTCCTTCAGTCTATTGTGTGTTTGCTGTTTCTGAATCAAAGAGGGAATCACCATCGCTACCAATTTCCGCGACCGCCGCCAACGTGAAGAGCGTGCTCATCGCCTGAACCGGGAAATCATGGCCCCTGAGGTCCGCCTCAATGGCCCCGAGAATGAACCACTGGGTATTGTCAGTCTGCAGGAGGCCCTGCGCATGGCTGGTGAACTGGACGTCGATTTGGTCCAGATCGCTGCCACCGCGACGCCGCCTGTTTGCCGATTGATGGACTACGGCAAGTTCAAGTACCAGGAACAGAAAAAGGCAGCGGAAGCCAAAGCGAAGCAGAAGACGATCGACGTCAAGGAAATCAAGTTTCGCCCGGGCACGGACGAAGGCGACTACAACATCAAGATGCGCAATATCCGGCGCTTTCTTGAAGACGGCGACAAGTGCAAGGTCACGCTTCGTTTCCGTGGCCGCGAGATCACTCACCAGGAACTCGGCCTCGCATTGCTTAACCGCATTCGCGACGAGCTGGGTGACTCGGTGCTGATCGAGCAGTTCCCCAAGCTTGAGGGCCGCCAGATGGTGATGATGATCGCCCCGGCCCGCAAGAAGAGCGGCGGTGGCACCGGTGGTGCAGCCAAGCCGGCCAAGAGTGCCGACGAGCCGCAGGAAACAGCTTCCACATGACCGGTTCGAGCCGGTGGTTCGTGGCAACACGAAACATCGGCGCGAGGCAAAAGGCGTAAGCCTGCTGCCGTTACAGACTGCCTTCGGGTGGTCTGTCTAAAAGTGGCTCGGGGCCCTCAAGTCCGCGGATGGTTCGCGGCGCCTCACGAGCACAAACCAAGAAGGAGCATTTAAATGCCCAAAATGAAAACGAAGAGCAGCGCGAAGAAGCGTTTTCGTGTTCGTCCAGGTGGAACCGTCAAGCGCGGTCAAGCCTTCAAACGTCACATCCTGACCAAGAAGACCACCAAGAACAAGCGTCACCTGCGTGGTGCAGTGAATGTGCATGAGTCCAACTTGGGACACATGGCGCAGATGCTGCCGATGGCTGGCCTGTAATCACTGACGAACAAGGAGAACTCATATGCCTCGCGTCAAACGTGGTGTCACGGCTCGCGCCCGACACAAGAAAGTTCTGGCTCTGGCCAAAGGTTTCCGCGGCCGCCGCGGTAACGTCTATCGCATCGCCAAACAGGCGGTGATGAAAGCCGGTCAGTATGCCTACCGTGATCGCCGTACCAAGAAGCGCGTGTTCCGCCAACTGTGGATCGCTCGTATCAACGCCGGTGCTCGTGCTTGTGGTCTGACCTACAGCCAGTTCGCCAATGGCCTGAAGAAGGCTCAGATCGAGATCGACCGTAAGGTTCTGGCCGATCTGGCCGTCAACGACCCGGCTGCTTTTGGCAGCATCGTGGAGCAAGTCAAAGCCAAGCTGGCCGCTTGATTCACGACGCAGGGCTTGCCTTGGCTTGCCTTGCCAGTCGCTCAAAGGGGTTGAAGCTTGAGAGGGAACTCTCCCTCGCTGGCTTCAACCCCTTTTTTGTTCCCATGAACCAGACGATTGACATGAACGACGAGTTGGAAGCCTTGATCGGCAGCGCCACCACTGCCTTTGCGGCTGCTGCCACGCCCAATGACCTGGAGAATGCCAAGGCGCAATTCCTGGGCAAGTCCGGCCGGATCACTGAGCTGATGAAGGGCATGGCAAGCCTGAGCGTGGACGAGAAAAAGTCGCGTGGCGCTGCCATCAACAAGGCCAAACAAGCAATTGAGGCAGCCCTGACAGGACGACGCCAGGCGTTGGCCGATGAAGAGCTATCCAAGCAACTCAAGCAGGAAGCGCTGGATGTGACCTTGCCAGGTCGACAACGCGGCGGTGGAGGCTTGCATCCTGTGAGTTTGACGCTTGAGCGCATTGAAGGCATCTTTGGCTCCATGGGTTTCGATGTGGCCGAGGGCCCCGAAATCGAATCGGATTGGTTTAACTTCACGGCACTGAACACGCCCTCGGATCATCCTGCGCGTTCAATGCACGACACGTTTTACGTGGAGGGTGGGTCTGCCGACGCGCCCAACCTTCTGCGCACGCACACCAGCCCCATGCAGATCCGCCATGCTGTGCAGCACGTCAAGCGCTACAAGAGCGATATTGATGCCGGAGGCTCGATGCCGGAGATTCGGGTCATTGCGCCGGGACGGACCTATCGTGTGGACAGCGATGCGACGCACTCGCCGATGTTTCACCAGTGCGAAGGCCTTTGGATCGGGGAGAACATCAGTTTCAAAGATTTGAAGTTCGTCTTCACGGACTTCTGCCGCACTTTCTTTGAATCGGATGATCTGGTGCTGCGCTTTCGCCCCAGTTACTTTCCGTTCACCGAGCCGAGCGCGGAGATCGATATCCAGTTTCAGGCCGGCCCTCTGGCCGGGAAGTGGCTGGAGGTGGCTGGCTCCGGTCAGGTGCACCCCAATGTGGTCAGAAACATGGGGCTTGATCCAGAGCGGTACATAGGTTTCGCTTTCGGAATGGGGCCAGATCGCCTCACGATGCTGCGCTATGGCGTGAACGACCTCCGCCTGTACTTTGACGGCGATATTCGGTTCCTGTCCCAGTTCAACTGAACGTGGCAGCTCATTGACCCGGTGTGAATGAGTTGCTGCCTGGCCCACAAAAAATCCCCGTTGGGGCGGGGCCTGAAACCCACACTCGATACTGATCGGTTGAGAAAAGACCATGCAATTTCCCGAGTCCTGGCTAAGAGCCTTTTGTAATCCGCCGCTTTCCAGCCAAGCATTGGCCGACACTCTGACCATGGCCGGCCTGGAAGTCGAAGAGCTGAAGCCTGCAGCACCTCCGTTCACCGGTGTGGTGGTCGGTCAGATTTTGGCGGCTGAGCAGCATCCCGACGCCGACCGGTTGCGCGTTTGCTCCGTGGATGTGGGTGCCGCCGAGCCGCTGAGCATCGTGTGTGGTGCCCCCAACGCACGCGCTGGAATCAAGATCCCTTGCGCTACGGTTGGCGCACTGCTGCCTCCGGGCGAAGATGGCAAGCCTTTCAAGATCAAGAAAGGCAAGCTCCGGGGGGTGGAGAGCTTTGGCATGCTTTGTTCTGCGCGCGAGCTTGGCATTTCGCAAGAGGCCGATGGTTTGCTCGAATTGGCAGATGATGCCGCAGTCGGCAAGGATATTCGCGAACAGCTGAACCTGGACGACATGCTGTTCACGCTCAAGCTCACGCCGAACCTTGCGCATTGCCTGAGCGTGTACGGCGTGGCGCGCGAGCTGTCTGCGTTGACGGGTTCTCCATTGCAGCAACCAACGTTCCACCCTGTCGCTGCCAGCATTGCCGATACGCTTGCGGTCGATGTGCAGGATGCAGACCTGTGTGGTCGCTTTTCGGGCCGAGTGGTCAAGGGCGTGAATACCCAGGTCAAAACCCCTTCATGGATGGTGGACCGGTTGGCGCGATGCGGGCAGCGCAGCGTTTCGCCGCTGGTGGACATTTCCAACTATGTGATGTTCGAGCTGGGCCGTCCTTCCCACATCTTTGATCTGGACAAAATCCACGGCGGCCTGCAGGTTCGCTGGGGCAAGAAGGGGGAGCAGCTCAAACTGCTCAACGGCAGCACCATCGAGGTCGATGAGCAGGTTGGCGTAATTGCTGACGACCGCGAGGTTGAATCGCTGGCAGGAATCATGGGCGGCGAGGCAACCGCCGTCTCGGACGAGACAACCAACATCTACATTGAAGCCGCCTTCTGGTGGCCGAAAGCCGTGGCAGGGCGCTCGCGTCGTTTCAACTTTTCCACCGATGCCGGTCACCGATTCGAGCGTGGCGTCGATCCTGCGCAGACGGTGGAGCACATTGAGCGCATCTCGCAGTTGGTGCTGGAGATTTGTGGAGGGCAGGCCGGGCCGATCGTTGACAAGATCACGGAATTGCCCAAGGCCAAACCCGTGGTGCTTCGCGTGGCGAGGGCCGGCAAAGTGCTGGGTATGCCTCTGACACAGGCCCAATGTCTCAAGGCCCTGCGAGGACTGGGTCTGGATGCCAGCGCGTCCGGTGAGGGTGATACTGCGGTCGTGACGGTGCTGCCGCCTTCGTTCCGTTTCGATCTGGAGATCGAGGAAGATCTGATCGAGGAAGTGGCGCGCGTGGTGGGCTATGAAAACCTGCCCCAGACGCCGCCCAAGGCGCCTGTGACGGCCAAAGTGCGCAAGGAAGCTCGTCGCAGCCCGCACGAACTGCGCCGACAATTGGCTCAGCTCGGGTACCAGGAGACCATCAATTTCAGTTTTGTAGAAGAGAAATGGGAGCGTGACCTGGCCGGCAATGCCGATCCGGTGAAGCTTCTTAACCCGATCGCAAGCCAGATGAGCGTGATGCGCTCCTCGTTGCTTGGCAGCCTGGTGTCCGTCCTGAAGTACAACCTGGACCGAAAGGCGTCGAGAGTACGTGTGTTTGAGCTTGGCCGAGTGTTCCGCAAGGATGCTTCGGTGCAGGATTCTGACACCACAGTAGCGGGCTTCGACCAACCGCTACGTGTCGCCGGGCTGGCCTATGGGCCGAACGACAGGCTTCAATGGGCTGCGCCAGAGCGCAGGGTGGATTTCTATGACCTAAAGGGTGATGTCGAGTCGTTACTGAGTCCCCGGCAGGCGACTTTCAGAATCGGCGAGCATGCCGCGATGCATCCAGGTCGCTGTGCCGAGGTTTGGTTGGGTGAGCGTCGCATAGGTCATGTCGGTGAACTCCATCCTAAGTGGCGCCAGGAGTATGATCTTCCGTTGGCACCCGTTATGTTTGAATTGGATCAAGATGCCCTGCTCGAGCGTGATGTGCCAAAGTTTGAGCGGGTAAGCAGGTATCAGCCAGTAGAGCGCGATTTGGCCATTGTGGTCAAAGAAGCCGTGACCCATGCTCAGGTGATGGCGGCTGTGCAGGCTGGTGGAGGTCAGTGGTTGCGACAGTCGGTGCTGTTTGACGTCTACCGTCCCAAAGCGGCGGCAGGCGGGCTGGCGGAGGACGAGAAGAGCTTGGCAGTGCGGCTGGTGCTCAACCGCGACGATGGCACGCTGACCGAGGAGGAAATCGATGCGACTGTCAAGAAGGTTCTGGCCGAACTTGGCGCACGCGTCGAGGCGCGTTTGAGGGCTTGAGTCTTGGCTCAATCCAGGACAAAGGTATCCAACTGGTAGGAGAAGACGAAGAATGGAACTTGCCGTCGAAAGCCTGGAAACCCCAGCGTTGACCAAGGCGCAACTGGCCGAATTGCTCTTTGAACAGATCGGGTTGAACAAGCGGGAGTCGAAAGACATGATCGACGCTTTTTTTGACCTCATCACAGACAGTTTGGTGGATGGCCAGGATGTGAAGATTTCTGGGTTTGGCAACTTCCAGATTCGCACCAAGGCAGCCCGCCCGGGTCGCAATCCACGTACGGGTGAGCCGGTCAACATTGCCGCGCGCCGAGTGGTGACGTTTCACGCCAGCCCCAAGCTCAAAGAGCAGGTACAAGCTGCCGTGATCGGCGGCGGCGTCTGACATCGCCACGGCGGCCCACGGGAGGTGGGTTGGGCGGTGGCTTGTTCATCCTTTACTTCTGGTTTGCGGCTGGGTGAGGAGTCGCTCGCACTGATGTGCTCTCGAATGTGAGTCGCGTTGTTTGCAACAAAAAGTAGATGAAATTGGTCGACGGGGATGGTATTCACCTGAACTTGGAGTAAATTCATCGGTTCAGGCCGTACCGCCTTGATTTGTATGGAAAAAGCGTTGCCCCCCATTCCCGCGAAGCGATACTTCACCATTGGTGAGGTCGGGGAGCTGTGTGGCGTCAAGCCTCACGTGCTGCGGTACTGGGAGCAAGAGTTCACTCAACTGCGTCCAATGAAGCGTCGAGGAAACCGGCGCTATTACCAGCACCATGAGGTTCTGATGATTCGGCGCATTCGTGAGCTGTTGTACGACCAGGGGTTCACGATCAGTGGAGCGCGCAACAAACTCCAAGAAATTGCCCAGTCGGAGAAGGATAAAGAGCGTCTGCGAACCAACGGGGAAGAGGATGCGTTCGACATAAGTGCCTTGCCCGAGAGTGACGTGGAGGTGATTGAGTTAGGCGTGAGTGAGCCACAAGAACAGGTGGCCTCAGCGCCGGTCATGACGAACAATGCGTCGATGGGCTCGGTGAGCCTTGCTCGTCTTCGACGCGAGTTGAGTGAAATCAGAGAGTTGCTTCAGCCTGGGCCTCAGACCAAGTAGGCAGTCTGCTTCAAATTAATCTGGCTCACTTCGGGATGGCGTGTTTTCGGCGCTATAATGTGAGGCTTGTCGGCGCGTAGCGCAGCCTGGTAGCGCACTTGCATGGGGTGCAAGGGGTCGCGAGTTCGAATCCCGCCGCGCCGACCATTGATACAAAGAAAGCCCGAAGCACAAGCGCTTCGGGCTTTTTTCATTTCCGTCACTTCGATGCAGGCAAGGACTAGGTACCGTGCTGCCTGCGTCGCTAGCCGACCGGGGCAGGTGCGGGGCGCTTGTGGTGCAGGATATCAAAGACGTGTAAGCCGAACTGGCCCTTCGCGCGATCGTCGAAGTAGTGCTCCAGGGTGTGCTTGACCGTATGAAATGCGATCTCATCCCAGGGAATCTCGTGTTGCTGGAACAATCGCGCTTCGATGGTTTCCGGCCCGGGACTCAGGGTCGTGTCACGCATTCTGGCTCGGAAATACATGTGGACCTGTCCAATATCGGGCACGCTCATGAGCGTGATCAGATCACCCAGCTCAATGTTGGCACCGGCTTCTTCCCGAGTCTCGCGCATGGCGCCTTCTTGTGTGGATTCTCCGAGCTCCATGAATCCTGCTGGCAGTGTCCATTTGCCCCGCCGGGGCTCGATGTTTCGACGGCATAGGAGTACATATTCTCCAGTTTGACCCCAAACTGGGACAGTCCCAACAACGTTCAACGGATTCTGATAGTGGACAGTTTCGCATTGAACGCAGATGGCGCGCTCTCGTTCATCGCCATCTGGTGGAAGCCGGTATTCCACAGATGAGCCGCAACTGCGGCAGTACTTGATGGGGTCATGAAGCATGAAGTGCAGTTTACGAGATGTGGCATGAAAAAGGGGGCTGGAAAGCCCCCTGGCGTCGAATGGCGCTTGGCCGGTCGACCTGGATCACTTTTTGCCGTGCTTGGCGATCAGTTCTTTGGCACTCTTGAGCAGCTCTTCGCCTTTGAAGCCGCGGCGGTCCATGTCCTTGACCCACTCGACTTCCACCAGACGTGCCTTGCGGCGGAACTCCTGCGCATCGGCTGCCGGTATGGTGTAGATGTTGTTGCCTCGGGCAACGGCGGCCTCGCGCCCTGGAACGTCGCCACTCTGCTGAACCTTGCCCAGCCACGCCGAGGTTTCCACGCCACTGTTTTTGTCGATGACGGCCTTGAGGTCGGCGGGCATTGAGTCGTACTTGGCCTGGTTCATGGCCATGATGAAGGTGGTGGTGTAGAGGGCGCCGCCTGCGGGATCGAATTCGCTGTGGTTGGGGGCTAGCTCGTGCACTTTGACCGCTGGGACGACTTCCCAGGGAATCACGCAGCCGTCGATCACGCCTTTGGACAGGGCGTCCGGAATCTGCGGCAGTGGCATGCCCACAGGTGCAGCTCCCAGGTAGCCGAGCATCTTGGTGACCTGGCGGGTAGGGCCGCGCAATTTCATGCCCTTGAGATCGTCGGCAGTTTTGATGAGTTTGCTGCGGGTATGGAACATGCCCGGCCCGTGAACCTGCAGAGCCAATGGTTTGACGCCACGGAACTCGTCCGCCGCCATGGTCTGGGTGTATTCCCAGAACGCGCGCGAGGTGGCCTCGGCGTTGTTCATCATGAAGGGCAGTTCAAACACCTCAATGCGGGGGAAGCGGCCAGCAGTGAGGCCCGGCAAAGTCCAGATGACGTCGACCACGCCGTCTTTGGCCTGGTCGAACAGCTGCACGGGCGATCCACCGAGTTGCATGGCCGGGTAGGCCTCGAATTTGATGCGGCCATTGGACTCCTTGGTCACTTTTTCCATCCAGGCCTGGTGCATGTTCTTCCAGACATTGGATTGGGGTGACATGAAGGTGTGGAACTTCAGTGTGACGGTCTGCTGGGCAAGACCCACAATCGCGGGGGCGCCCAAGGCGACTGCCGCGCCGGACTGCAGCAAGGTGCGTCGCTGAATCATCTTGACTAACTCCTGTTGTTGGCGTGATCGGGCCGTAGACCTACGTCCCATGGCTACCGTAACGCCGGAGCGCTTTTGCGTCCTCCGGTATTACCCTCAGCGCCCGTATTGTGTGGCATTTGCGCTATGAACGCTAAAGCAAGCCTGACGGGTGTATTGTCTGGGGATGGAGCACAACAATGAACCCGATGGCATGGCACAGGTCACTGAGGAGCGTGAGTCACTCTCCCTCAAACGTGTGGCCATCGACACGTATCGGGAAAACGTCGCCTATTTGCACAGAGACTGTGCGGTCTATCGCGCCGAGGGATTTCAAGCGCTGGCAAAGGTCGAGATCCGCGCCAACGGCAAGTGGATTCTGGCCACTTTGAACGTGGTGGACGACACTTCAATCGTCGGGTGCGACGAATTGGGCGTATCCGAAGATGCGTTTGCGCAGTTGGAAGTGCCCGATGGTCACCAGGCTTTCATCGCCCAGGCTGAACCGGCCGAATCGATACCTGCCTTGTTTCGCAAGCTCAATGGGGAACGCCTGAACCGGGAAGATTTCGGTTCGATTGTCCGGGACATTGCCGAGCATCGTTACTCCAAGATCGAGTTGACGGCTTTTGTGGTGGCATGCAACCGGTCTGAACTGGACAGGGAAGAGGTTTATTTCCTGACAGACGCGATGGTGGCGACTGGCCGCCGGCTGGATTGGCGTGAGTCTTTGGTGGTGGACAAGCATTGCATCGGCGGCATTCCTGGCAACCGGACGTCCATGCTGGTGGTGCCGATCGTTTCGGCCTACGGGCTGGTATTTCCGAAGACATCATCTCGGGCGATCACGTCGCCGGCCGGCACGGCCGATACGATGGAGGTACTGAGCCGGGTAGAGCTGCCATTCGAGGAGCTCACACGAATTGTTCATCAGCACAGGGGGTGTCTGGCATGGGGCGGGACGGCAGATCTGTCTCCGGCGGATGATGTGCTGATCTCAGTGGAGCGGCCATTGTCCATTGATTCGCCGGGACAGATGATCGCCTCCATCTTGTCCAAAAAGATTGCGGCAGGGGCAACGCACCTGGTGTTGGACATTCCCATCGGGCCAAGTGCCAAGGTGCGCTCGATGCCAGAGGCGCAAAGGTTGAGGCGTCTGTTCGAGTACGTGGCCGACAGAATGAAACTGTCACTTGACGTGGTGATCACAGACGGACGGCAACCCGTAGGGCGGGGCGTTGGGCCAGTGCTCGAGGCCCGGGATGTGATGCAAGTGCTGGAATGCGATGCAGACGCTCCCAACGACTTGCGCCAGAAGTCTCTCCGTTTGGCGGGTCGCCTCATCGAGTGCAGCCCGGACGTGCGAGGCGGCGACGGTTTCGCCATCGCGCGGGACATTCTCGATTCCGGGAGAGCCCTTGCGCAGATGCAGGCCATCATCAAGGCTCAGGGGGCGCAAGCGTTTGACTGGAAGCACCCGTTGCTGGGCAAATTGTGTTTGGATGTGAAGGCCCCGTCGTCGGGAGTGGTTACTCGAATCGACAACTTGCAGGTGGCGCGAATCGCCCGGTTGGCAGGTGCGCCCAAGATCAAGGAAGCGGGTGTGGACATTTGCCGCAAGCTGGGCGATTCGGTGAAAACTGGTGACGTTCTCTATCGAATTTACGCAAGTTACCCTGCGGACCTGGCATTCGCGTCGCAGGCCAGCGCCTCAGACAGTGGCTTCGGTATCGGAGAAGAGAGTCAAGTCCCGAAGGTTTTTGTGGAGTTTTGATGAGTGAAGAGGTGTTGCTGCTTTCGAACGGAGTCGTTGAGGCCTGTGCCTGCCACTGCGCTCAACTGAACGGATGGTCATATGCACGCATGGATGTTCACCGATTTCCTGATGGTGAGATCAAGGTTCGGCTGCCTTCGCCGCTGCCAGCTGAAGTGGTGATCTGGCAGTCTCTGGATCAACCCAACGACAAGCTGGTGACTTTGATGCTGGCTGCAACAACTGCGCGTCAGCTCGGTGCCGGGCATCTGACATTGGTAGCGCCCTATATGGCCTACATGCGGCAAGACATGGCTTTCCATGAAGGGGAGGCGGTCAGCCAGCGGATTGTCGGCGAGTGGTTGGCTGGCTTGTTTGACAGGGTCGTCACCATAGATCCCCATCTCCATCGAGTGCGCACGTTGCAGGAAGCCATTCCGGTGAAAGCGGCCATTTCCCTCAGTGGAGCACCGCTATTGGCTGAATACATAGGCACCAGGCGAAGCGATCCCGTGATCATTGGACCCGATGAAGAATCAGCGCAATGGGTGCAGCAGGCAGCCGTTCCGCATGGCTGGTCCTCCTGGGTTTGTCAGAAGCAGCGCTTGGGTGACCGCGAGGTGCAGATTTCTTTGCCAGATGGGATAGATGTCGGGGGCAGAGACGTGGTGTTGATGGACGATGTGGCAAGCTCTGGGCGAACCCTGTTGGAAGCCGCCTCATTGCTGATGGAGGCGGGAGCGCGCGAAGTGGATGTGGCGGTCACACACGCGTTGTTTGCGGGAGATGCACTGTCGCAACTCAAGCGAGCGGGCGTTGCCAACGTATGGAGCACCGATGCTGTGCCGCATGCCACCAATGTGGTTTCCGTTGCGCCTCTGGTCGCCGAATCGATGCGCTGATCGGGCAGGTGCTTTTATCGGCTCTCAAATTGCTTGGGCATCCTGTGCCCCGACCTCAAAGGCATGGTCCACTTCGGGTTCAGGCCAGAAGCAGGCGTCTGCCGCCGAGCACGCGACGCGACAAGCACATACGCCATTCACCCTGTGTGAACCTCGAACGCGGATGGCGCAGGTGATGCAGACGGCCCTTAAGGGTGACTTAATTTTGAGTGTTGACACTTGCCTGGGTAGCTTGAGCTTGAGCTTGAGCTTGAGCTTGAGCCAGCGGTTTCGCTGCCCGTGAGTACCGGGCGGCTTGTAGACAAAGCAAAGGAGACAGCATGATCGAAAGTATCCAAACCGCGCCGAATGCCCTCGGTACCCGCCGTCTGGCGCAACTGGCCGCCGCTGTCGTCATGAGCCTGAGCATGGCTGCATGCGGAGGTGGGGGCTCGGATGAGGCGGTCATAGACTCGGACCCAAAAGACGGTGACCTGACCGGACTGGTCACCTCATACACCGACGCCACCCATTTCAGTGTGGAAGGCACTCCGGTTGACGCGACTGGCGCACCGAGTATTCCCGCCAATCTGGCCCAGGGCAGCTACGTGGAGGTGGAGGGCGACTATGTGAACGGAACGCTGGTGGCCAACGCCGTCAAGTACGACGATGCGCATTGCGACGATGACAACCGTGACGACGATTGCAGCGGTCATGTCGAAGATGATGAGGTCGACGACGATCGCGAAGATGATCACGCCGATGATCACGACAGTGAGGACGACGATGACCGCGACGGTGAAGACGACGACAAGGAAGACGACGATTGAGGTCGCTCATTGTCATGGCGTTGAGAGCGCCATGGGCATTGTTTGAAGGGCTCCGACTGGGGCCCTTCTCGCGTTATGCTTGAGCCCATGAAGCTATACAACTACTTCCGCTCATCCGCGTCCTTTCGCGTTCGCATTGCGCTCAACCTCAAGGGGCAGGACTACGAGTACGTCCCGGTCCACCTGGCCAAGGGTGAGCACAAGGAGAGCGCTTTCCGTGACATAGCTGCCGAAGGCATGGTGCCCTTGCTGGAATTGCCGGATGGAACGCGTCTTTCACAGTCCATGGCCATCATGGAGTACCTGGACGAAGCGCATGACAGTGGGGTGCAGCTCTTACCGGTGGATGCGCTGGAGCGGGCTCGGGTGAGGGCTTTGTCGCAGGTGGTGGCTTGCGAGATTCATCCTCTGAACAATCTGCGGGTTCTGCAATACCTCAAGCGCGAGCTGAAGTTGGCCGATGAGTTGCGCGACAACTGGTATCGCCATTGGGTCAGGGAAGGCCTCGAGTCGTTTGAGCGGCAACTGGCGCTGGGAGCGAAGTCCACTTACTGCTTCGGCGATGCACCGACGATGGCAGATTGCTGTCTGGTGCCTCAGATTTTCAATGCACGCCGTTTTGATACGCCGCTCGATGGCCTGCCTCTGACAATGGCTGCTTTTGATGCGTGCATGGCGCTGGAGGCCTTTCAGAAAGCGCAGCCATCCGCTTGCCCCGATGCAGTGGAATAGGACTGGCCTTGATAGAAGAAGCCCCGCAGGGTTGGATTACGCCGCATTGGCCAGCTCCCTCCAACGTCGGCGGCTTGTTCACGACGCGCGATGGCGGCGTGTCCCTTCCACCTTATGACTCGCTCAACCTGGGTGACCATGTGGGAGACGACCCGCTCGCAGTGCGGACCAACCGGGGCGCATTGGCAGCACGCATGCCCGCCACGCCAGTTTTTTTGCGTCAGACGCATGGCCTTCGAGTGCGCAGGCTGGCTCCCGGCGATGAGAATGGGCAAGAGGCAGATGCCTGCTTCAGCACTGAATTGGGGATAGCCTGCACCATCATGGTTGCGGACTGCTTGCCAGTGCTCTTCTGTGACCGCAAAGGTCGTGCTGTGGGTGCAGCTCACGCTGGCTGGCGCGGGTTGGCCGGCGCTGAGGGTGCGGGCATTCTTGAGGCCAGTGTTCGCACCATGGACGAGGCACTGCAGTGCACCGGCGGTTCTGGACGGGAGGCTGGCGACTGGCTGGCATGGTTGGGCCCCTGTATTGGTCCAAAAGAATTCGAAGTGGGAGAAGACGTACGCGCCGCCATGCTGGACCGGCACCCCGGCCACGCTGGTGCATTTGAGCCAGCACCTCGTGAAGGCAAGTGGCTATGCAATTTGCAGCAAATCGCGCGTTGGCGGCTGGAAGCCTTGGGAGTCGACGCGGTATACGGCAATGATGGGAGTGACGCTTGGTGCACCGTGCGTCGGTCAGCGCAATTCTTCTCCCACCGACGAGATGCTGTCCGGCTTGGTGGAAGCGGGCGCATGGCTGCTTGCATCTGGCTGGCCTGAACTTTGCTCAGCTCGAAGGGCTGCCTGTTCGGCCGCCTCCCTGTTTTTTCGGTTCTTGCGCCTGATTGGTGTTCGCAACAAATAGAGCAGGATCGATACGGGCAGCAAGCCGTAGAGGATGAATGTCATGATGGCGCCGAGCACCGTACCGTTGGTGTTGGTGGCTTCGGCAACAGCCATCATGAGCACGACATAAATCCATGCGATAACGATCAGATGCATAAGAAAGTGCGGAAACTTCGTTTGGAAAACGTCAGGTTTCTGGAAGGCATGACGCCGACACTGAACAAAAAAGGCGTTATCGTAGTCAGACGATAGGTTTTAACGCGATGATAAGTCGCTCGTGGAAGGACGGAGACGAACATGGACAATGCGTCAAACGCATCCGAAGCGTGGCTCAATGCCTCGCAGGCGTTCCAGCAACAGTGGATGCAACAGTGGGGTCAGATGGCGCAGCAATGGGCTCCTCCAGGGATGGGCGCGGCAGCGGTCGCTCAACTTGAAGACTGGTTTGCCAAAGCATCAGGTGGTGCGGTTCAGTTGGATCCGGTCAAGGCACTGGACATCCAGAAGACCTACCTGAGCGAGCTCGCCTCGATCTGGAACCAGGGCATTGATGTCAAACCACCCAAGGATCGCCGCTTCTCGGCTGACGCTTGGGCCAGCAATCCCGTCGCTGCCTTTTCCGCCGCTTTGTATTTGCTCAATGCCCGAACCATGATGTCGTTGGCTGAGGCCGTTGAAGGCGACGAAAAGACTCGGGCGCGCGTGCGTTTCGCGGTTCAACAATGGGTGGACGCCAGTGCTCCGAGCAATTTCCTCGCGTTCAACGCGGAAGCCCAGCGCAAGGCTCTGGAAACCAAGGGGGAGAGTATTGCCCAAGGCATCCAGAACTTGCTGCACGACATACAGCAGGGCCATGTGTCGATGACAGACGAGAGTGTGTTCGAGGTAGGCAAGAACGTGGCAACCACCGAAGGCGCGGTAGTTTATGAGAACGAGCTGTTCCAGCTGATCGAGTACAAGCCATTGACCTCCAAGGTCTACGAGCGACCGTTCCTGATGGTGCCTCCTTGCATCAACAAGTTCTATATTCTTGACTTGCAGCCGGAGAACTCACTCATTCGGTATGCGGTGGAGCAAGGGCATCGAACTTTTGTGGTCAGCTGGCGCAACCCAGACGAATCCCTGGGCGAAAAAACCTGGGACGACTACATTGAAGACGCTGTGATCGAGGCCATCAATGTGGTGCAGGACATTACGCGAGCCAAGGATATCAACGCCTTGGGCTTTTGTGTTGGCGGCACCATGCTGGGTACAGCGCTGGCCGTGTTGGCAGCGCGTGGCGCGCATCCGGTGCACTGTGCGACCTTTCTGACAACACTGCTGGATTTCTCCAATACCGGCATTCTGGATGTCTTCATCGATGAGAACTTTGTGAAGTTCCGCGAGATGCAGTTTGCCGAGGGTGGCATCATGCCCGGCCGCGATCTGGCCACGACCTTCAGTTTCCTCAGGCCCAACGACCTGGTCTGGAATTACGTGGTGGGCAACTACCTCAAGGGAGAAACGCCGCCCCCGTTCGACCTGTTGTACTGGAACTCTGACAGTACGAATCTGCCTGGCCCCTACTATGCCTGGTACCTTCGCAACACCTACTTGGAGAACAACCTTGTCAAGCCCGGCAAAGCCGTGGTGTGCGGTGAGAAGGTGGATTTCAACGAGGTGAAATTGCCGGTGTACATCTATGGCTCTCGCGAAGACCATATCGTGCCCATCGCCGCATCGTACGCGAGCACCCATGTGCTTCCCGGAAGGAAGCGGTTCGTGATGGGGGCTTCCGGCCATATCGCTGGCGTGATCAATCCGCCATCCAAGGGCAAGCGAAGCCATTGGACCGGACCCGCCAACAAGTTCCCGGACACTGTGGACGAATGGCTTGACCATGCCAAGGAGCATCCTGGCAGTTGGTGGGACGACTGGGCCGCTTGGCTCAAACCGCAGGCAGGCAAGCAGATCCCTGCGCCAAAAGCCTACGGCAGAGCGAAAGCGTACTCAGCCATTGAGCCTGCGCCTGGCAGCTACGTCAAAGTCAAAGCCTGACCCCACATTTTCTGATTTTTTCACAGGAGACCCGTAATGGAAGATATCGTGATCGTTTCGGCGGTTCGCACCGCGATTGGCAAGTTCGGTGGCAGTCTGGCCAAGGTGCCGGCGCCCGAGCTGGGCAGCGTAGTGATCAAGGAGTTGCTGGAGCGTACTGGCGTATCACCTGATGCCATTGGTGAAGTCATCATGGGCCAAGTGCTCGCTGCGGGGGTCGGGCAAAATCCTGCGCGTCAAGCCATGATGAAGGCCGGAATCGCCAAGGAGACTCCGGCTCTGACCATCAATGCGGTGTGTGGCTCCGGTCTCAAGGCTGTGATGCTGGCTGCTCAGGCTGTCGCCTGGGGCGACAGCGAAATCGTCATTGCCGGGGGGCAGGAGAATATGAGCGCCAGCCCTCATGTGCTGCAAGGTAGCCGCAACGGCCAACGCATGGGCGATTGGAAAATGGTCGACACAATGATCGTTGACGGGCTTTGGGACGTGTACAACCAGTACCACATGGGCGTCACCGCCGAGAACGTGGCCAAGGAGCACCAGATTACCCGCGACATGCAGGATGAGCTGGCGCTCAAGAGTCAGCAAAAGGCGACCGCGGCGCAGGAGGGCGGCAAATTCAAGGACGAGATCGTTCCTGTCACTATCCCGCAGCGCAAGGGTGATCCGGTGGTGTTCAAGGACGACGGGTTCATCAACAAGAAGACCAGCTCTGAAGCATTAGGTGGTCTCAAGCCTGCGTTTGCCAAGGAAGGCACCGTGACTGCTGGCAATGCGTCAGGCATCAACGATGGCGCCGCTGCCGTGATGGTGATGAGCGCGAAAAAGGCACAAGAACTTGGCCTCACACCGCTGGCCCGCATTGCTTCATTTGGTACAAGTGGCCTTGATCCTGCCACCATGGGCATGGGGCCTGTGCCAGCTACGCAAAAAGCACTTGCGCGCGCAGGGTGGAGCGCGGATGACGTCGACCTGTTTGAATTGAACGAAGCTTTCGCGGCCCAGGCATGCGCAGTCAACAAGGTTTTGGGCGTCGATCCCGCCAAGGTGAACGTCAACGGTGGAGCCATTGCCATTGGTCATCCCATCGGTGCATCCGGTTGTCGAATTCTTGTCACGCTCCTGCATGAGATGCAGCGCCGCGATGCAAAGAAGGGCGTTGCAGCCTTGTGCATAGGTGGCGGCATGGGGGTTTCCCTTGCCGTCGAGCGTTGATTGCGCATTACAGTGATCAACAGTACAGCGCGCATGACGCGCTGACTGCTGCATCGCAGACCAAGGAAATCCCATTTTTTTCAAGGGTAAGAGGAGAAAATTCATGACCCAACGCATCGCATACGTCACAGGAGGCATGGGCGGCATCGGTACTGCTATCTGCCAACGCCTGCACAAGGAAGGCTTCAAAGTCATTGCAGGGTGCGGCCCGACGCGCGACTTCCAGAAATGGATCGATGAGCAAAAGGCACAAGGTTTCACGTTCTACGCCTCCGTGGGCAATGTGGCCGACTGGGAATCCACGGTAGAGGCTTTCTCCAAAGCCAAGGCCGAGCACGGGCCTATCGACGTGCTGGTCAACAACGCCGGTATCACCAAAGACCGAATGTTCCTGAAGATGACCAAGGAAGACTGGGATGCTGTGATGAGCACCAACCTCGACTCCATGTTCAATGTGACCAAGCAGGTCGTTCCGGACATGGTTGAAAAGGGCTGGGGCCGCATCATCAACATTTCGTCGGTCAACGGAGAAAAAGGACAGGCCGGCCAGACCAACTATTCTGCGGCCAAGGCAGGCATGCACGGATTCACCATGGCCCTGGCGCAAGAGCTGGCAACCAAGGGCGTGACTGTCAACACCGTGAGCCCAGGTTACATCGGTACTGACATGGTCAGGGCCATCCGTCCCGACGTTCTTGAAAAGATCGTGGCTACAGTACCCGTCAAGCGCCTGGGCGAGCCCAGCGAAATCGCTTCCATCATTGCGTGGCTGGCGAGTGACGAGGGCGGCTATTCCACCGGCGCCGATTTCTCGGTAAACGGTGGCCTGCACATGGGCTGATCGACCATCTGGTCGCCGCCTGTCAGGCGCAGAGTAGGAGAACCCCGCCTCGGCGGGGTTTTCTCTTGCCGCTGGGATAATCGGGATATGTCGACGTCCGCCGTTTCCGCTACATTTTCCTCCAGATCATTGCCCGCGCCCGTCGCGAAGCACAGCCCATGGCGGATGTCCGTTGCTCCCATGATGGGCTGGACAGATCGCCACTGCCGGTATTTCCATCGACTGCTCACGCGTCATACCTTGCTGTACACCGAAATGGTGACCAGCAGTGCGCTCATTCATGGCGACACCAATCAACTGCTGGCCTACCACCAGGAAGAGCATCCAGTCGCGCTGCAGTTGGGGGGAAGCGATCCGGCGGATCTCGCCAAGGCCGCCAAGATGGGTCAGGTACGTGGATACGACGAGATCAACCTCAATTGCGGCTGCCCCAGTGAGCGAGTGCTCAAGGGCGCTTTTGGCGCCTGCTTGATGGGCGAAGCCGAGTTGGTCCGAGATTGTGTCAAGGCCATGGTTGACGTCGTTGAGGTTCCGGTGACAGTGAAACACCGCATCGGAATCGACAAGATCGAAAGCTACGACTTCGTCCGCGACTTTATCGGGACAGTGGCTGAGGGCGGTTGCACGGTGTTCATTGTGCATGCGCGCAATGCGTGGCTCAAAGGCTTGTCTCCCAAGGAGAATCGCGAGATTCCACCTTTGAGGTACGAGCTGGTGCACCGCCTCAAGAGAGAGTTCCCCGAACTGACCATTGCCATCAATGGCGGCTTCAAAGCGAACGACGAGATAGAGCCGCAGCTGGCGCATGTGGATGGTGTGATGGTCGGACGCGAGGCATATCACAACCCCTGGTTGATGGTGGATTGGGACAGACGCTTTTACGGAGACGTGTCCGCGAGTGCCCCCGGCCGCGATGTCGTGGAGCTTGCCATGGTGGACTACATGGAGCGCGCTGCCGAGGAGGATGGCGTCAATTGGTATTCCATTGCTTGCCACATGTTGGGTCTACGGCATGGACTCCGCGGCGCACGCAAATGGCGCCAGGTGTGGAGTGACCATCGTCTCAAAGCATTGCCTGCTCGCGAAGTATGGGCCATGGCGCAAGCGCACGTGGAGCAAGATGACGACAAAGCTCGGGTATCACATGCTGCGCAAGCTGCAGAAGAGTGAGCCTTGCAGGTTTCCGTTTCTCACAATTGATGATCCAGCCATGAGGGTTTGGTGCCTGTTTGGCGCGTATGCTCGTGGCCTCGACATTTGATATCACGTTTCTTGCTCATCATGACCTTCTTGAACCGTTCTGGCCTTCGCTCTCTTATTTTCGCCTCAGGCATGACTGTGGCTGCTTCATCCATGGCGCAAAACACGACCTTGGACGCTGCAGCCAAGGAGGCGGGCGCTGTTGTGACACCGAGTGGACTGGTTTACCTGGCCATGAAAGAGGGCTCAGGGGCCAGTCCTGATGCAAGCGACAAGGTTCGCGTGCACTACAAGGGCACCTTCCCCGACGGCAAGGAGTTCGACAGCTCTTATTCACGTGGCACACCCATAGACTTCCCGCTCAACCGGGTGATTCCCTGCTGGACCGAAGGCGTTCAGCGAATGAAGGTGGGCGGCAAGGCCAAACTGACATGCCCGAGCCAGCTCGCGTATGGCTCTCGTGGCGCAGGCGGCGTGATTCCGCCCAACGCAACCCTGGTATTCGAGGTTGAGTTGCTGGGTGTGGCCGGCAAATAGGGAGTAGGCGATTTGGCCTGAGGTAGTTACCGCCATACCAGACGAGGCCAAGGAAGAAGGCCCTCTCTGAGCAGTGCCAGGAGAGGGCCTCTTCTTGTCCGGCCATCAGGCGGGGGACATCACTTGCCTGTGATCTTGCCCTTGAGCTTGGTGATGCCGATGAAGTCCATGATCAGCTTCTCGTATATTGGCTCGGATGTGCCCTTGCGCATCTTGCGCATGAAATACTTCTCAAAGGCGACTTTGGCCAGGTGAACCCATTTGCCCTCGCTGAACCAACTGACGTTGCGAGGGGGGATCTGGGGCAGGGCCACGAAGGCCGCGCCGGTGTCTCCAAAGTCGGCCAGGCAGATGGTGTTCCAGGTCGCATGGTGCGTGGGTTCTTTGCCGTCCATCAACTCGCGGATGTTGTGGGCAGTGGCGGTGACCATCGACTCGATCATGTAGCCGGTCTTGGGCGTGCCGCAAGGCACAGGGGTGGCTTCCACTGGTGGAATGGCCACGCATACGCCGACGCTGAAGATGTTTCGGTACTTGGGGTTGCGCTGGTGCTCATCAATCGTGATGAAGCCGCGCGGATTTGTCAGGCCCTCTATGCCGAACACGGCGTCCACACCCTTGAAGGCAGGCAGCATCATGGAGTGCTTGAATGGCAGTTCATGGTCCTGCACGGGATTGCCGCGCTCGTCATGCTCGGTGATGAACATTTTTCCCGCTTCGATCTTGTTGACCTTGGCGTTGCAAATCCACTTGATATGGCGCTGGCGCATCGCCGATTCCAGCATGCCCTTGGAGTCGCCGACTCCACCCAGGCCCAGGTGGCCAATGTAAGGTTCTGAGGTCACGAAAGTCATGGGAACCTTGTCGCGTATCTTGCGTTTGCGCAAGTCGGTGTCCATGATCATCGCGAATTCATAAGCTGGACCGAAGCAAGATGCGCCTTGGACGGCTCCTACCACGATCGGGCCTGGATCTTGAACAAACCTGTCCCACGACGCTTTCGCCCCTTCGGCGTGAGTCACGTGGCAAATCGATTCGGTATGACCACCGTGCGGGCCGAGCCCTTCAATCTCATCAAACGCCAGCTTCGGTCCGGTAGCGATCACCAGATAGTCATAGTCCACCCGTGTACCGTCCACCAACTCCACCTGGTTGTCTTCCGGGTGCACTCGTTTGGCGGCCTGAATGATGGTTTCGATCTTCTTTTTGCCAAGCGCCTCCGCGATGTCGACCTCGATGTCGTCGCGGGTGCGCCAATCAACCGCCACCCATGGGTTGGAAGGAACGAAGTGGAATTTGGGGCTTTCGCTGATGACAGTGACAGTGTCGGACGGACCGACCAAGTCTTTCATCTCGTAGGCCATGGGCATGCCGCCGATACCGGCGCCCAGAATGACGATGCGGGCCATGGGGTTGATCTCCTCAGGTGTGAAACTTGACGAGACCATGATACCCCCAGGGGTTTAAGCCAGCATGATAAATATCAAATTTTCATATGGGGAAAACCCGCTGCCGACCTGTCAATATAAATAAAAAGGATTAATTTCAGAT
>JBNKNN010000011.1:0-23558 GCA_050293865.1 Hydrogenophaga sp.
CCGTCGAACATGAAACGCTGTTCCAGCGCCATGGCGCGCGACTTTCGTTGCACGATTCGGGTGCTTCGGGCCGGAAGGCTGATTTCTTGAGCGGAAAGCGATGGGGCTTTGGATGAGGCGTTCATGTCTTTGTCTCGCGAAGCTGCGTTTCCCTGCCTTTCCTGCGGTCGCGTCGAAGACGTGGCCAGGGTGGGCGAGGGAGATGCGGAAGGTCGTTGGTTGGTGGCGCGCAGGTGTCAGCGGGCGGGGGCATCCACGGCGATCCGGCCACTCATGCCTGCAATCAGTTCATCGTGCTTGCCCTCGATGGCGGCGGTGACTTTGATTGACTGGGACACCGGGTCGATGCGTGCGCCGATGCGGGTGAACCGGGCGGGATAGCGCTTCTGGGTTTCGTCGATCTGGACTTCCAGCTCGTCACCTTTTCTGATCCACGACAGCCATCTCGAAGGGACCAGGAATTCCAGTTCCAAGGCTGAGTCGTCGATGATGTCCAGCATGGCTTGTCCGGCCTGGACAAACTGTTGTTCCTGAACGCGCTTCTCGGCGACCCGCCCGGAGAACGGCGCGGCGATGCTGCACTTGGACAGCAAGGCCTGCTGGGCGCCCACTTCGGCCCGGGCCTTGCCCTGGGCGGACCGGGACAGGTCCAGCTCCAGTTGGCCCACCGAGTTGAGCTCAGCCAGGCGTTCGTTGGCTTTGAGCTGCTGATTGGCGCTGCTCAGGTCAGCTTGAGCCTTTGCCAATTGCGCACGCTGAAGAGAGCAGTCGAAAGTCGCCAATGTCTGGCCAGCTTTGAAGGCATCGCCTTCGCGCACTTTGATCTGCTTGATCTTGGCGCCGATCTCCGCGGCCAGGGTGGTGTAGCGGTGGGGCTTGAGCTGGGCTCTGACTTCCTGCTGTTCCAATCCAGAGGTGGCTGAGGACACCGGCGGCGAGGACATGGCAGTGGAGGCCGCAGCACCCGACGTTTGGCCAAGGGCAGCCGTGGCATGCGCGAAAGCGGCCAGCCAGCCGGCCGCTACGCAAGCCCAAGCCTTGACGTGACGGGAAGTGGTCGGATTCATGTGGGGACCTTTGACGTACTCAACTTCATCTCGAGGTCGAAGTTGATCGATTGAATCGGCTCTTTTGGCAAGGGCTTGAGCTTTTCCTTGAGTTCTTCCAGCGTGAGGTCGTCTGTGCTGCCAATGTCCGGCTCGATGCCGATCTGCGCCATCAGGCGGCTGGCAGCGGTGTGAACCTGTGCCAGTGCCTGGTAGCGACGCAGCAGGCTCAGGATCGCTGAGGTGGACTGGCTCACTTCTTCCAGTTTGCTCGCTGCCTGTACCTTGGCTCGGGCATTGAGCAAATCGTTGATGCGGCGGTCGGTGTCCAGCACTTGCTCGGCGCGGTCGAACTGCTGGCGGGCGTTGGCCAGTTGGAGTCGGGCGAGATGCACCTGCGTCAGCACCGCCATCTGTGTTGCCATGCGCCGTTGGTCGGCCAGTGCGACGCCGGCATCGGCCATCTTCATCTGGGCGGGGCCGGAGAGCAGGTTCATGAAATTGAATGAAAGCTGCAGGCCGGCCTGGTTCCAGTGCTGATTGACCAGGAATTTGTCGGTGTCGTAATTGATGCTGTAGTTGAACGTCAGGTTGGGGAACATCCGCGCGATGACCTTGCGGGTCTCATCGGCGGCGATCCGCGCCATCAGGTGCTGTTCGCGCAGCTCCGGGTTATTGCGCAGGGCCAGTTCCTCCAGTTGCTCCACCGGCCATTGGGTGAGGCGGTCCAGGTCCATGGGAACGTCTGTGGCGGCGACCTCGATGGTGGTGCCCAGTGGCGCGTTGATCAGCGACGCCAGGTCTACCTGGGCTGAGAGCAGCTCCTGGTTGATGGACTCCAGCAGGCGAAGGCTTTCCAATAGCTGGCGCTGGTAGCGCAGTGCATCGAGCGGATTGCGCACGCGCTCCTGCTCGACCTGGCGGGAATCGGCCAAGGCTTCTTCACCCAGTTGAATGGTTTGCACCACGCGCTCGCGCAAAACCTGGGCTGAGGCGGCACGCCAGTAGGCGGTGCGCACATCCTGCATCAGCATGTGCATGGCGCGGCGGCGCTTCTCGATGGCCACCAGCACACGGTTCGATTGCTGCCGGTTGTTGTAGTAGCCCACGCCGAAGTCCAGCAGACTCCAGGTCGCTCCCAGGTCGGACATGCTGTGATTGCGTTCCTGGGAAATGAAGCCGGTGGTGGAAATGTCGCCGGTGACCGGGTCCAGACTCTGGCTGATGCGATCGTTGGACCGGTGTGCGTATTGCCATTGGGCGGTGAGCTTGGGCAGCATATCGAAGCGACCCGCCTCGTACTGTCGCAAAGACAAGGCTTCCTCGAGCATGTGCGAGCGCCGCGCCAAGTTGTATTTCAGGGCCCGCGCCATGGCTTCGTCGAGCGTGATCGGGCCAGTGATGGGTTCCACTTGTTCCCGCATGGCCGCCTTGTCGGCTTGATTCACCTTGTCCACCTCCGCCGCCTTGAGGGCTTCCGGTGGCGCCATGCTTGAGCAGGCGGACAGGGTCACGGCCAGAACGACCGATGCCATGAGGGTGAGCCGGGGGCGTTGCGCGGATGTGGATGACTGCTTATTCATTTGGGGTTTCCTCACGAGGGTGGACCCAAATGATCTGGCGATTTCAGCCTTGAAAAGCGGGGGAAAAGCGAGGCTCTTTCGGGCCAATCCATGCAATTACCCTTGGTACTGAAGGGTTTCTTTCTACGGGCGTGAGCATGACCTCATCGTTATGAATCACAAAGATTTAGCGGCCTGTTCTGTCGCTGCAGGGCAGCACATATCTCAGGTCCATATCGAACACCACATTGGCAGGATTGTGGCGGCACACAAACGAAAAAGCCCTTGGCCAGAGACCAAGGGCTTTTCAAAGAATGTGGTGGCGATAGGTGGACTTGAACCACCGACATCAGCATTATGAATGCTGCGCTCTAACCAACTGAGCTATATCGCCGCAAGAATGGAATTATATGCCATATTTTTAGCCGCTTCAAGCGCCGCCCGATGAACCGGAGGGGAGGGCTTCCAGTTCATCTCTGATCAGCCGCACTATGAGTTGGTCCAAAGTTGAGACCGAGTAGTTTTGCACGTCGTGCACTGTTTCTCGGCCGGGGCCGCTGCCCGGATCCTCGGCTCGGTCATAGGTGAGAAACACAAAGCGGCCACCTGTGAACTGGGCCAATTGTCGCTGGATGTACTCTCCCTGAGGATCCATCCCGCTGGCGCCTACGCTGAAAATCTTGATTCCTTTGCCGGCGGCGGCCACCATGGCTTCGTCATAGCGTGGGCGGTCCTCGCCCATCTGGGGAGGCGCGTCAGCCAGCAATACGACCATCCGGGTGGTGCCATCGCCTCGCCAGCTCAGCTGGTGCACCGCTTCGTGCAGCGCTTCGCTCATGGCTTCCGGGTTGTCGCCACCGCCATTGGCTTGCAGGCGGTTGAGGGTCTTCTGAAAACCTGAGAGGTCGTTGGTGAAGTCCTGCGTGCGCAGCAGGAAGGCGTCGCCGCGGTCGCGGTAAGCCACCAGGCCAAAGCAAAGATCGGGTTGGCTGGGCAGTTGCGCTGCTTCGTTGGCGATGGCCTGGATGCTGGCCTTGAGCTTGGCGATTTCGTCGCCCATAGAGCCGGTGGCATCGACCATGAACACCAGGTCGAGGCGGGCGCGCTGGTAGCTATGTGCTTTGCTGATCTGCACTTCCACCGCGCTCTTTTGACCCCTGCGCAGGTAGCTGTGGCCAACGGCGTTCCCCTGGTTGGCGATAACTTCGAACATCTCGGCGTTGGCTGTCCTGAAGGCGTTCGGGTGCAGCCAGGCCATGCCGGCGGAATCGGTCCGGACCCAGAAAGGTTCTCCATTGGCTGAGCGAACCTCTACTTCTGCGTCGGGCACCGCCTTGCCCCGTTGATCTTTCACCTCCAGCAAGTAGCGCTCGCGGATGTCCCGTTCTTCGTGTGGCACTGGGGTACGGTCACGGAATGCAAGGTATTCGGAGAAATCGGCGTTGTCGTTGACCATGCCCGCGGTCACCACTGGCCGTTGCATCTGGTTCGGCTCGTAGAGTTTCTCGCTGACGCCGGCTGGGGCTTCGGCAGCGATCTCTGCGATAGGGGTCGATGGTGCAACGCTCATGGGTGCACGTTCGACTTCTGTTTCGGATGAGGCCGCAAAGCTTTTGGAACGCCGCGTGGGGGCAGACTCGCCGCGAGCCTTGTCCAGCAAGATTTCTCGTTTGCTCTCCAGTTTGGGCATCGAGGGTTCTGATGCAGCCTCTCTGCTGGTATCGCTGCTATCGCTGCTGTGGCCGATCATGACATCGCCCTCGGCATCAACCCCGCCGTCGTTGGCAGCCCCTTGGCCTTGCCACCTTGTCTGGCGGGTTTTGGCTGGCCGTTGGCAGTGGGTGGCGTTGGGGGCTTCGAACCCACGGGGCTGAACTGCCTTCGAGGTGGTGGGTGCCGTCTGGTGCTGGCGCTCGCCTTCTCCGTTAGGCATCACTTCGCGTGCATGCGCGCTGTACGAGAGCGAGAGGCTGCTCATCAGCAATGGGCCGCACATGAGGGCAGCGACGGCCCGCTGCAAGTGCGTGGCGCGATGAGGGTGGTTTTTCTTCGGCATCATGAACTCCAGGGTGGTTGATGCCGGTTGGACGCAGCGCCGCGTCAAACGGGGTTAAATGCCGGGTGACGGATTTGAAACAATTTGCGTCAAAGTGGCAGCTCGTAGGTTTCTCCTGCCATGCCCAGCGCTGTGCTCGGCGCGCGCAACAACACGCGCAAAACCTTGCGCTCAGGGTTGTACTCGAACGGCTCCCCGGTGAACACGTCTCGCATGTCGGCAGGTGCATTGCGCACCCAGTCGGCGCTGACCTTGCCAGGCGCGATGCCCTGGCGGCGCGCTTCCAGCGTGAGGCGGGTGGCGGCGGCAAGGTTGCGCAGGTCGGCGATGCGGGTGCCGTAGGACGCGAAGTTGGAATCGTTCGTCAAGAAGGTCTGACTGGCGCCGTTTCTCCCAAGCCAGTAGCAGATTGAACGAAGGGACACATCGATCAAAGGGAAGCCTTTGCATCGGCGCGCATCCGGGGGCTTCTCGGCCTTGACATTGCCGGCTGCCGCGGATGCAGCGTCTTGATAGCCGCGCAACAGTTGGGATGCGGCGTCATTGAGAGTGGCATCCTTGTCGAAGAAGAAGGCGAGGCGTACCCTGTTCCACCACGGTTCATATTTCTGTATGGCAGATTGCGCGTCGGATACGTTGGATCGAATGAACAGCCATTCGTATTCGATCGTGCGATCGAAGGCCGTGGCGTGAGTCTCCGCTTCCCGTGTGACTTCGATCAGGGCTTCCCAGTCATTTGTAGTGGCATGCTGAGGCTGCGCGCGGACGGCCGAGGCAACACTCAATAGAACCTCAGTTTGGTAGCGAACGGCGAACATGGCCATGATCAGTTGATCGCCGCTGACATGACTCCAAGCATGCGAAAGTTCGGACCATGTCAGCGTCGCCTTTTGGCGCATGCCGTTGACCCAGTTTTCTCGGGCTCGACTTGTCAATGTGGCATTGATGGTTGCGAACTCCTGGAAGGCTTGATTGGGCCAGGCGAGGTTTGGGGATCGAATTTTTGTCATTCGGCTTGGTGCGCGAATGGCCTTTTTGAATCGTTCCAACAGCAGAGCATCCAACCTGGTTCCGGCGACGTCATTCCAGTCCCGAGGACTCGTGTGCAGTTTGTTGCCGAGCGGGTAGCCTTCTTCAGACAGGGGCATCGGTTCCCCGCCATTCAGGCACTTTGCTCGAAGCTCTTTGCTCAGCACATTTAGGCGTTCGTAGGCTGGCATCCTTTCGTCATTGGTGCCAAATAGCTCAGAGAAAGAAACACCGGCTTTTGTCCAGGCGTCATTTTCTGCCTGAGCCAAGCATCGCCCGTAGTCGACTGGGTCCATATCTGGGGGCGCCGCGAAACCTAGCATGAGCAGGCCACCTTCCGTATCGGCATTGACATCAGCAACTCTCTGTTCAAGAGCGATGCGTTCCCCCGTTGGTTTCTCAGGCGTCGCCCAGAAATAGGTCCGCTGTCCTGTCCAAAAGCCGATGCTGGCCAACGCAATGACCAAGAATCCACGTCGCCATTTCGCCGTCATCTCAGATGGCCAGCTCGTAGTGGGTTCCTGCGTCGCCGAGCACTGTGCTCCGCTCGCGCAGTAGCACTCTGATCACCTTGCGCTCGGGGTTGTATTCGAACGGCTCGCCAGTGAACACATCGCGCATGTCAGCGGGGGCGTTGCGCACCCAGTCGGCGCTGACTTTGCCAGGCGCGATGCCTTGGCGGCGCGCTTCCAGCGTGAGGCGGGTGGCGGCAGCGAGGTTGCGCAGGTCGGCGATGCGGGTTCCGAAGCGGGCGTAGTCTAGTTCAGCCACCGTCATCAGGGCGGTTCCTATGCCGTTGCGCCCAAGCGCCCCGCACAAGGACATGTTTTGCCGTGAAATGACGGGAAAGCCAGGGCAGGAGTGTTTCTCGGCTTGTTGTTGGGCCGCCACCTTTATGCCCTTGGCCGCCAGGCGTGCATTTCTGGCGCCGCGCATCACCATGTCTGCATGCATGTTGGACGTGGCACTTTCGTCGAATACGGCTTTTCTCCATGCGCGTCGCCAACTGGAATCAGACGACATGGAAGAGAGCAAGTCGCTTTGAATGGGTAAGTAGAACAAGCGCTCATTCTCCAGCGCCGGAACGACGGCATCGACCATGTTGTCTGCCGGTCGGGTCAGTTCCACCAGCGCAGCCCAGTCACTGGCAGATGCGGAACTGTCTTGCTCACGGGACAGACTGTGGACAGCCAGCAGGTGATCTGTCTGGGCCGCTGTGGCGATCATGGCGCTGATGAGGTTTTGGCTTGCGAAGGAGGGCCATGCCTCAATGAGGTGGAGCCAATCTGACTCTGCCGCCTGACGGTTGCCATCGCGCCATGTCGCTCGCAGACGTGCCACCTTGCTCCGGTTGACCGCGATCAATGAGCTGAAGTGGGGGAGCGGGTCGCTGACGTTCTCGGAGCGAATCGACCTACTGGGGCTGTCGAGCGCCGTGTCAAACCGTTGATCAAGTTTTGCGTCTATGGACATCTTTGCCGCCTGCGCCCATTGAGATGACGTCCATCCAGGCTTTGGTCGTATTTGTTCGCTTTGATGGAGCGTAGTGAGCAGCGCTTTACCTCCGGCACAGGCTGTTTTGCGTTCTTCGCGCTGCTGGTTCAGCACGCTCGCCCGGGCTTCGGTTGCCGGATCGACTTCTTCTCCTTCATTGTAGAAAAGGCTCGTGCCGTCCTCATGCCGCGTCGACCTCGCAACCTCCAGCAAACACCGCCCATACGCCACCGGGTCCATGTCCGCTGGTGCCAGGAAGCCCATCAACAGCAAACCACCGTCGGAGTCGACGTTCCCCGCCTGCACACGTTCGTCCAGCGCCAGGCGCTCGGGTGTGGGGGCTTCGGGCGTGGCGATGAAATACAGGCGCTGGACGACCCAGAGGCCGACCACCAGCAGGATGGCCAGGATGCCGTTTCGAATCCAGCGCAGCACGCGGCGCCAGCCTGTGCGTGGTGCGGGCAAGGTGGTGTCGACAGGGCTTGTCATTGTTGTGTGTTTCCTCCCAATGGCGCAAAAAAGGGCTGGCAGCCGGCACCCGGCTTGCCAGCCCCAGTTATGCCGTACTTTACGCGTGTTTGAAATCCGGCTTGCGCTTGTTCACAAAAGCGTCCATGCCTTCTTTCTGGTCTTCTGTGGCAAACAGCGCGTGGAACAGGCGGCGTTCGAACATCATGCCATCCGACAGCGGACCTTCGAAGGCGCGGTTGACACATTCTTTGGCAGCCATGACGCTGGGCAGCGAGAACTCGCAGATCATCAACGCGGCGCCAAGGGCTTCGTCCATGAGCTTGTCCAGCGGCACCACGCGGCTGACAAGGCCAGCTCGTTCGGCTTCCTCGGCGTTCATCATGCGGCCGGTGAGTGCCATGTCCATGGCCTTGGCTTTGCCCACAGCGCGGGGCAGGCGCTGCGTGCCACCCGCGCCGGGGATGATGCCGAGCTTGATTTCGGGTTGACCGAATTTGGCGTTGTCGGCGGCGATGATGAAGTCGCACATCATGGCCAACTCGCAACCGCCACCCAGCGCGAAACCGCTCACCGCAGCGATCACCGGCTTGCGGATGGTCCGCAGGGTTTCCCAGTTGCGAGTGATGTAGTCGCCCTTATAGACATCGGTGAAGCTGTACTTGGCCATGGCGCCAATGTCGGCGCCGGCGGCGAACGCCTTCTCGCTGCCTGTGACGATCATGCAACCGATGGCTTCGTCATTGTCGAAAGCCTTCAACGCCGAACCCAGTTCGTCCATCAATTGGTCGTTCAATGCGTTGAGCTGCTTGGGCCGGTTGAGCGTGACGATGCCGACGCGGCCTTCGGTGCGCACGGTGATCAGTTCAGGGGTAGACGCAGTGGTGTCGCTCATGGTGTGGGTTTCCTCGGGTGGGTTTGACGCGCGGTCTGGCGCATCATCGTTAATTGACGTAAACGTCAACTATAGCGGCTGGCTGTGACAAATGAGTGGGAAACCTCTTTTTATCGACCGATCGGTCGGCCAATGCTAGAGTTGGCGCTTTCTCGGCCAGACATTGAGGCGACACGCCTACCGGAGACAAACTGACATGAGCACAGCTGAAGCCCTCCCCGCCAACGCAGCGGATACCGTGTTGTACGAAGAGCGGGGCGACGTGGCCCTGATCACCCTGAACCGGCCCGATGCGCTGAACAGCTTCACCCGCCAGATGCACGCCGACCTGTGGGCGGCGCTGGACATGGCCGAAGCCAACCCGGTGATTCGTGCGGCTGTCATCACCGGCGCTGGTCGCGGCTTCTGCGCGGGCGCGGATTTGTCCGAGTTCGACTTCACTCCGGGCCCCAATCAGATCGAACGCGCCGACCCTGGGCCGGTGATCGAACAAGCCTTCAACCCCACGGCGCGCAAGCTGCAGGCCTTGCAGATGCCGGTGATTGCGGCGGTCAACGGCGTGGCCGCCGGTGCTGGTGCGTCGCTGGCCATGTGTTGCGACATCGCGCTGGCCTCTCCCTCGGCCAGCTTCATCCAGGCCTTCAGCAAAATTGGCTTGATCCCCGATGCCGGTGGCAGCTGGCTGCTGGTGGAGCGCCTGGGGCTGGCGCGTGCCATGGCTCTTGCCATGACCGGCGACAAACTGGGCGCGGTGCAAGCCAAGGAGTGGGGGATGATCTGGGAGGTGGTGGAGGGCGAGCCGGCTGCCTGCGTGGACGCCGCCCTGGCCATGGCCAGCAAGCTGGCCAAGATGCCCACCAAGGCACTGGTGAGCACCCGTCACCTGCTCAGGGCCGCGGGCACCCGCAGCTTTGACGCCCAGCTGGACGCCGAACGCGATGCCCAATCTGCGCTGGGCAAAACGCACGACTACTTTGAAGGGGTGATGGCGTTTCTGGAAAAGCGCGCTCCAGTGTTCAAGGGCGAGTGAGGCTCCCCGCCTTTGGGGAACGCGGGAAGCATCACCCGTTCAGCCAGGCCTTGACGGGCGCTTCCTGATCCACCGCCAAACGTACCACTTCGGCAGGCGCCGGCCAGGTCATGGGCAAGCGCAACAGCTGTTTGTCTCGGGAGACGAGCGCTGTGAGCAATGTGCGACCGTGGAGGTAAAGCTCCAGATCTTTGAGCTCGTTTACACGCCAGGCTTCGGTGGATTGCCCGCGTTTGATCGCTGGCAGTTCAACGCCCAGCCATTCGTCACCAGCGGCCAGGCCGGCTTCGTCGGCGGCGCCACCGCGGAGCACGGTTTTCACGGTGACAATTCCGTTTTGCTCCTGAACCCGCAGGCCCAGACGCTGGGCCAGGGGTGCCGGTGCCTTGCTGACTTTGACGCCAGCGCCGGTCAGCAAATCGTTGACAGGCAGGTCGGCGCGTCCGTGGATCCAGTCATCGAGCAAAGGGTTGAAGGTCTTGCCACCGCTGAGCTGCTGCAACACGGCGCGCACGTCCTTTTCGGTGAGTGGGCCGTCACCGCAGCGCGCCCACAAGGTGCGCATGGCCTCGTCCAATGAGCTGCCGTGCTTTTGGCGCAGGGTCTGGTCAATGCACAAGGCGAGCAAAGCGCCCTTGGTGTAGTAGCTCACTGTGGCATTGGGTGTGTTCTCGCCCACACGGTAGTACTTCACCCAGGCGTCGTAGCTGGCTTCGGCGAGGCTCTGGATGTGGCGCCCCGGGGTTTGCAGCACCTGATTAAGCGACTTGACGAACAGCTGCAGATAGGTGGCGTCATCCACCAGCCCAGCGCGCCGCAGGAACAAGTCGTCGTAATAGCTGGTGAAACCTTCAAAGAACCACAGCAGTTCGGTGTAGTTCTCCTGGTTGTAGTCGTAGCGGGCGAACTCGGCCGGCCGCAGGCGCTTGACGTTCCAGGTGTGAAAGTACTCGTGGCTGATCAGGCCCAGCAGGGTGGTGTAGCCGTCGCCTGCTTTGGGCTCCTTGGGCTGCGAGGTCTCGCCCGCGGTGGGCTTGCGTGGCAGGTCGCTGCGTTGGCAGATGAGGGCTGTGCTGTAGCGGTGTTCCAGCCCGCCGTAGCCGGTTCCGCTGGCGAACAGCATGAACAGATAGCGGTCGAACGGTGGTTTGCCTTTGTCACCGTGCCAGAAGTTCATCTGGGCTTCGACAATCTTGCGGGTGTCGGCCAACAGACGGTTCCCATCGAGCCAGGCGCCTGCGCCGCTGACGATGAAACGGTGTGGCACGCCGCGCACGGAGAATTCACCGCTCCAGAACTTGCCCAGTTCCACAGGGGAATCCGCCAGTTCGTCGTAGTGGTTGGCCAGGTAGAGGCCAAAACCATCATCGTCGCAACGCTGTGCCTTGAGCGCCGTGGCCGCTTGCCAGCCATCGGGCGATGCGCCGCGCTCCAGCGTGAGGGTGCAGGGCTCATCTTCACGTCCATGAACGCGAAGGCAGGTGGCCGTAGGGTTGAAGAAGCCGCGGGTCACATCCAGGTACGCGGTGCGCACCGATGCATCAAACGCATAGACCTCGCATGTCACACGCAGGGCCTTGTTTGGATCAACACCTTCTGCCACCCAGGTGTTCTTATTCAACTGCTTGAGTGGGACCGGCTCGCGCCCTTGTGTGGCACGCAGATGTTGCAAATGCTGGGAAAACTCCCGCACCAGATAGCTGCCGGGAATCCACACCGGCAAGCTCAGCTTTTGCTTGCGTGCGGGCTGGTCGACGACGAGCGTGACCTCAAACAGATGCGATGCTGGCCGCAGGACGCTGACCGTGTAGTGAATGCCCGCCTTGGGTTTCTTTGGGCGAAGGGCTTTGGCTTGTGTCGGCGAAGAAGCAGCGGGCATGGGCAGAATCAGAGAGGAGGCGCGAGCGTAGGAATGCGTGGTCCGGTGAGCGCTGAGGCGAACAGCACCAGATGAGACCCTGAGGGGATGCTATTTGCCCGGGTGTTGCTTTTTCAGTTCGGCCTCGACCTTGTCGGAAGACACAGCACCGGGTACGCGTGTGCCATCCGCAAAAAAGAGGGTCGGCGTGCCTGTGATGCGCAGCTTGCGACCGAGCGCGACGTTGCGAGCGAGGGCGTCAGCATCGCAAGAGGCTTCGGCGGGCGTCTTGTTGTTCAGCATCCAGTCATTCCATGATTTGCCCTTGTCTGCCGCGCACCAGATGTTGCGCGATTTGATGGCGGAGTCTTTGCCCAGAATCGGATAGAGGAAGACGTGAACGGTGATGTTGTCGATCGTGCTCATGTCACGTTCGAAACGCTTGCAATAGCCGCAGTTCGGGTCTTCAAAGATGGCCAGCTGACGCTTGCCGTTACCGCGCACCAGGGTAAAGGCGTCTTTGAATGGTAAATCCTTGAAGTCGATGGCCGTGAGCTTGGAAATGCGCTTGTCGGTGAGATCCACCCGATTTTTGGCATCAACCAATGAGCCTTGAATGATGAAGTCGCCCTTGGAGTCGGTGTAGAGAATCTCGCTGTCGTTGATGCGAACCTCGTACAGGCCCTTCATGGGGGTTTCGCGGACTTCGTCGATTTTGGGAAGATTGGGCAGATGGGCTGGCAGATTCTTGCGAATCAGTGCTTCTTGTGCCACTGCGTTCATCGACAGCAGGCTGCAAAAGCCCAACAGCATCATGGAGGTTTTGAGGAGTTTCATGTCTTCCCGGTAATCTCTGAAAAAAACAAGAGCAAAAAAAAGTGAGAGGAATTCTGTCAGGCGAGTTCAAAGGCCCATGGCTTGGCGTGTCAGCCATTGCTTGACTGGACCCAGCCGGTTTACGCCGCTCAAGCCACGGTTGCGCAATGTCTGAAAAATGCCGTGCTGATGTTCGAACAGGCCAAACAAACCGTCGGTCAGCAAACTCATGGCACTCACGTCGGCTTGCCGCGATCGTTCGTAACGGCGCAGCAATTTGGGGTCGCCCACACTGCGCCAGTACTCACGCTCCCGCATGACCTTGGCCAAGGCTGCCACATCGCCCAGGCCCACGTTCAAGCCCTGGCCCGCCAGCGGGTGCATGGCATGCGCTGCATCGCCAGCCAGTGCCAAGCCGCCGTTGGCAGTGCTCAGGGTCCACTGACGTGCCCGGGAGCGCTCCAGTGGCCAGGCCTGTGGCGCATGTTCCAGCGTCATGTTGCCCAGTGCATGGCCACAACGTTCGCCGATGGCTTGTGTCAGTTCTTCTGCGTCTCTCCCCAGCCACTCGTCAGCTTCCGCTTTGTTCAGAGACCACACCAACGCCACAGAGTTCCCCTGGGCTCCGCCAAGTGGCAACAAAGCCATGATCTGACTGTCGCGAAACCACTGGCGCGCCACACCGCCATGTGGCTTCTCGCACTGCAGACGCGCTGCGATGGCTTTGTGTGGGTAGGGGCGTGTGTCAAACTCGATGCCCAGAGCTTCGCGGGTCTGGGAGCGCTTGCCCTCGCAGATGACAGTCAACGGGACAGAGAAGGTGGCTTCCGTCAGACAGTCGATGCCCCCCTGGAACTCGACTGCATTGGCCAGCCGTGCCTCCAGAGCCGGCACATCCGCGATCCAGGCCAGCGCGTCAACATTGGCGTCTTCTGCCAGAAAACCGAGCTCTCCGCCTGCATCGCCATGGACTTCCATGGCCGTCACTGGCGTAACCGGGGCAGGCTGCTGGCCATCGGACGGCCAGGCCCTGACTGATTCCAGCAATGCCCTCGATGCTGCATTGATTGCATATGCTCTGACATCGGGGCGTCGCTGGCCTGCCGGCTTCTCGGGTTCGACCAGCGCGACCTTAAGGCGCTCTTGGGCGAGCAACAGGGCAAGTGTGCGGCCGACAATGCCAGCGCCACGCACAACAACGTCGTAGCGCTTGGCCGGCTGGGCTTTGGGGGAACTGGGGTTGACCATGGGGCCATTGTAGGAGGAGGACACAATATCCGCTTTCCCTCGCCCATTCGGCTCTTTCCTGTGCATGTTGAATTCAAGATCAGGCATCGCGCCCACGGAACCCTCAGACATTGAGCCAGTCGCTATAGCGTCGGGCAACGACAGCCCTGCGGGGCAGGTGGCGGGACTGTGGATCTATCCCGTCAAATCGTGTGCGGGTGTGCCGCTAAAGGCGTCGCTGCTGACACCTACCGGCCTGGCCCACGACCGTGAGTGGATGGTGGTGGACTCCCATGGGTGCTTTGTTTCACAGCGCGAAGTGGCCGCCATGGCCATGATTCGTCCAGCGCTGACAAGCAGTGCCCTGATACTCATCGACTCGAAAGGAACGCAGGCTCCGCTGTCTGTCTGCTTGCATTGCTCTGGCGCGCGCCAAATGGTCAGAGTTCAAGTGTGGCAGGACCTTTGCGATGCGTGGGACGAGGGGGATGAGGCAGCCCATTGGTTGCAAGGTTTGCTGGGAAAGCCTGGTTTGCGTTTGATGCGCTTTGCTCCAGGACAACGGCGCGTCAGTGGCAAGGAATGGACGGGAGGGGTCGAGTATCCGGTGATGTTTGCCGATGGGTTTGGCGTTCTTGTGGTGAGCGAGGCATCGGTCGATTACCTCAACCAACGCCTGGGGCAGCAGGCTCTGGCATCGGTGTCTGCGCGCCGCTTTCGGCCCAATGTGGTTTTGTCCGGACTGGATGCACACGACGAAGATCGCATGGGCAACTGGCGCGTGTCACTGGCCGGCGGCAGTACTGTGGCGTTTGCCAATGTCAAACCGTGTGCTCGTTGTCCTGTGCCAGACGTGGACCCGGATACCGGTCAGCGCGGAACCCGCGTCGGGGACGCCATTCGGCAGTATCGGGCCGACCGTCGTCTCGAGGGTGCCGCCACTTTCGGAATGAACGCCGTGGTGGTTCAGGGTGCGGGTCAAGTGCTGCAAATCGGCGACCGTTTCGCGGGCGATTGGGTCTTTGATTGACTGACCTTGGGTACCCTAACAGGAGGTGCAAACGGACCTGGAGCCCGCCCAGTTGCTCAAGGGGCCGCGCAAGTCCATGCCCCGGCGCTTGGCTGTCATTTCGGCCACGATGCTCATGGCGATTTCGGGCGGGGTCAGTGCGCCCAGGTTAAGTCCGACGGGGCCATGAAGCTGGGCCGCTTCTGATTCACTGACATCGAACGCCAGCAGGCGTTGCCGTCGCTTGGCATTGTTCTGAAGCGAACCCAGGGCCCCGACATAGAAGGCTGGCGTTCGCAAGGCTTCCATCAGGGCCAAGTCGTCGAGTTTGGGGTCGTGGGTCAGTGCCACGACAGCACTGTGGGCGTCCAGATTCATGGCGAGTACGAGGTCATCAGGCATTTCGCGTGACAGATTCACTGCGTCGACTTGGCCCCAGCCCTCATGGTATTCCTCACGAGGTTCACACACCGTGACCTGGTAGTCCAGCATGGTGGCCATGTCCGCCAGATAACGGGAGAGCTGCCCGCCTCCGATGATGAGCAGTCGCAAGCGCGGGCCGTGAACCGTGCAAAGCGTTCTGCCGTCGAACTGGACGCGATCGCCTTGGTCGGATGGGGACAACTGGACGAGCCCGGTGACCATGTCCATCCGCCGCATGACGCGCTGGTGGCCCTCAATGGCGGCCAACAGTTCGCACAGCTGAGAAGCGGGGGACAAGGGTTCGAGCACGAGTTGCACCGTACCGCCGCAGGGCAGGCCAAAGCGCCGCGACTCCTCGGCCGACTCGCCGTAGGTGGTTGTCTCGGGTTTGCGCAGCGCCAGTTCGCCATTCGCCACGCATGAGATCAAATCGTCCTCAATGCAGCCGCCTGAAACAGAACCGGCCACCTGCCCGTCGTCCCGGATCACCATCAGCGAACCAGGCGGCCGGGGAGCCGAGCCCCAGGTGCGAACCACGGTGCCCATCACCACGCGGTGGCCACGCGACTGCCAGTCCAGCGCTGTGCGGATGACGTCAATATCCAGACTGTTCATGTGGGATGCCTGTAGCTTTGATCGCGGCAAGCCGTATGCCTGCAGGGTGTGTGCGGTGCGCTGTGCGCTTCCGGTCAGACTAGTCCGACGGGCCGAGCGCTGCAATGAGGGAAATTCAGGAGGGGAGTGGATCTTCAGGCCACCTTAGAAAACGCCCGGTGCTCTGTGCGAAAGCGTCGACATCTTCGGGTGTATCGACATCGGTTCTGTAGTGGGTGTTGCTGGTGATCCAGCGAAACACCGCTTCCGGGTGTTCGGATTGCCATTGCCGGCAACCGAACCCAGACGGCCTCTCCAGAATGGCCTTCATGACTCGGGCACTGAACACCACAGGGTTGCCGGGCAAGCCATCGACACAGGGCTGGACCACTTCCGCGCCCGTTGGACGTCCTTGATAGGCGTTGAGCAAATCCTGGATGTCGCTCGCGTCGATCAATGGTTGATCGGCCAGCAATACCATGACCGACCCCAGTGCGGCTGAAAGGCCGGCCAGGCCAATGCGAAGTGAGGCTTCTTGCCCTTCTTGCGGTGCCGGATTGAGAGCGATTGCCGCGTCGGTGCCCTGTAAAGCAGCCGCAACCATGTCGGCATGCTGGCCCACGACCACCAGGGGGGGGCCGACGACGGCCGATGCGTTCAAGGCAAGCGCCAGGCGCCGGATGAGCGGCACCCCGTCCAACTCCAGCAGACACTTGGGCCGGTTCCCCATTCGGGAGCCCACGCCCGCCGCCAGGATGACCGCCCCTGTATTGCTCATCTGCACTGTCGTGTCCCTCCCCGTCTTGTGGTGGTTGCGCCCTTCGTGTCGCGACAGCATAGCGGCCCTGAGTCAGTAGGCTGTCATATGTGTGTCTGAGCCAGCCTCGCGGCGGCATTCATGGGGCCAGTGATGTCGCGCCCGCTGGGTACAATGTCAGACTTTGTCGTGTGTGGCTTGCAGGCGTTCCCCCAGGGAGGAACCACGACGCGCAACGTTGCATGTACGGCCTTGGCGCTTTGCGGCACCAGAGTGTTTGTCTGGCCTTCTTGGCGATGGCAACTGGCTCGACCGGAAAGCAACCCCAATTGAGGAATTTCAATGTCTTTGAAGTGCGGAATCGTCGGCTTGCCCAATGTGGGCAAATCCACCCTGTTCAACGCCTTGACAAAAGCCGGTATCGCGGCCGAGAACTACCCTTTCTGCACCATTGAGCCCAATGTTGGCGTCGTTGAAGTACCTGATCCACGGCTGGAGAAGCTGGCCGAGATTGTCAAGCCCGAGCGCATCCTGCCTTCCATAGTCGAATTTGTGGACATTGCGGGCCTGGTGGCGGGCGCCAGCAAGGGCGAAGGCCTGGGCAACCAGTTCCTGGCGCACATTCGCGAAACCGATGCCATTGTGAACGTCGTGCGCTGTTTCGAAGACCCGAACGTCATACACGTGGCTGGCCAGGTTGACCCGATCGCCGACATCGAAGTCATTCAGACCGAGCTGTGCCTGGCCGACTTGGGGACGGTGGAGAAAAGCCTTCAGCGCTACACCAAGCAGGCCAAGAGCGGCAACGACAAGGAAGCCGCAGCCATGGTGAAAGTGCTCTCCAGGCTGGAACCCGAACTCAACGAAGGCAAGCCCGTGCGCACAATGGGTTTGAGCGACGACGACATGGCCTTGATCAAGCCCTTGTGCCTGATCACGGCCAAGCCGGCGATGTTCGTGGGCAATGTCAGCGAAGATGGCTTCGAGAACAACCCCCTGCTACAGCGACTCGAAGAGTACGCATCCAGTCAGGCGGCTCCGGTCGTGGCCATTTGTGCCAAGACGGAAGCTGAGCTGGCGGACATGTCTGATGAAGACCGTCTGATGTTCCTGCAGGAAATGGGACAGGAAGAGCCCGGCCTCAACCGTCTTATTCGGGCTGGCTTCAAGCTGTTGGGTCTGCAAAGCTACTTCACCGCTGGTGTGAAGGAGGTTCGTGCCTGGACCATCCACATCGGTGACACTGCGCCAAAGGCGGCTGGTGCCATTCACGGCGATTTCGAGCGCGGCTTCATTCGTGCCCAGACGATCGCGTACGAGGACTACATTACCTACAAGGGAGAGCAGGGAGCCAAGGACGCGGGCAAGATGCGCGCTGAAGGCAAGGACTATGTGGTTCAGGATGGTGATGTCATGAACTTTCTGTTCAACGTCTGAGCCGGCTTGCCATTCTCTTTCTCACAGTGTGCGCTCTGGCCATCGAGCGCGAAGAGGCTCGTACCACCCGGACCAAGGCTCATTTCCCTTTTGGGGCGTGAGCTTTTTGATACTGTGTGGCCCAGACGCTCACGCCGATTGATACCAGTAGCAAAACGAGCGCGGGGTAGTTCAACTGCTCCATGTGTCCGCTGGCGATGATGGCAGCGCCAGCGGCGGCACCGATGGCCTGCCCCGCGTAAATGGCTGACGAGTTTAGCGAGATGGTTGCAGACGCGAGCTCCGGGTCAATGTGCACCAGTCTTGCCTGCTGAGCCGAGTTGGCCGCAAATATGCTGGTCGCCCATGGCAGCATCACCATGGCCAACAATGCCAGGTGCGGCAATCCAAGCGGAAAAATCAACAGTGTCACCGCCATGGCCGCCAGGCAAATGACAACCGCTCTGGAGGGGCCCAGTCGGTCGATACGGTGAGAGATCAGCATATTGCCGAGAACCCCGAACGCGCCCAGCCACAAATACATGAAGGACAGCTGCGTTGGGCTGGCCCCCATGATCTGTTCCAGGTAGGGGGCAAAGTAAGCGAAAAGCGTGAATTGCCCTGAGCTGCTCAGCAGCGTGACCGCGACTGTGAGCATGATGGCAGGTGACCCCAATGCCTTTCCCCAGGCCTGTCTGGACAAGGCAGATGTGCGCAAACCGTTGGGCAGTTCGCGCCACAGCCAGACAGCGCACACAAGGGCCATCACTCCGGTGAGACCGAATGACCAGCGCCAGCCCAGCGTGCCACCAATCCAGGCGGTCAAAGGTACGCCAAGCACCGATGCCACAGACCAGCCCAGGAAGGCAAAGGTGATGGCGCGCCCGCGCAAATGCTCCGGGACGAGAAGGCCAACCGACGCGGCCGCCTGCGGCGTGAAAATGGGCGGCGCCACCACGGTGATGACGCGCAAGACCAGCAACCAGGCGTAGGAAGGGGCGAATGCAGAAGCCACCATGGTCAGGGCGTACCACAGCAGGCACAAGACCAGCAAGCGGCGTCGGTCCCAACCAGCCACCAGTGCTGCGAACAATGGAGCGCCAACGCCCATCAGAATGGCGCCAGCGGTGATCAGCATGCCTGCCTGAGGCACGGAGACCTCCAGTGAACGCGAAATTTCGTTGAGCGTTCCAGGGACGACCATCACGCCTGTTCCGATCACGAAATTGCCCAGCATCAACGCCCAGATCGACCTCGGAAGGCGATCTGTCCTGGATGTGTCGGTTGAGGCGGTGGAAAGGGTCATTCTTTGGCGCAGAACAAGGCGCGATATCTCAAAAAAAGCAAGCAAGCGCAAACCAACGGCACCAGAGTGATAAGCCCGCCCACGAAATGGGGCCCCTTGAGGTTCTGCTGATCTAACGGGAAGGCCGATGGTCATGAAAGCCGGGCGGCCACAGCGCTTGAGTATGAAGCCAATCGGCTCAATCCCCTCAGCCTGTGAGTCCCCCAGGGAACACCCAAATCAGGGCTGCCGTCATCGTCAGGTATCGCAGAAACTTTCCGAGCGCCATGTACCCCATGCAAGGCCAGAAGGGCAATCGCAGCCAACCGGCCACAGCGCAGAGTGGATCTCCGATGATGGGCAGGAATGCGAACAGACAAGCCACCGGGCCCATTCGCTCCAACCATCGCAAGGCATGGATGTCTGTGCGGGTATGACGCGTTTTGTCCACCACCTTGTGCGTGCCATATCCCATGCCCCACGTGATCATTCCGCCCAAGGTGTTGCCTATGGTGGCTACGACGATGGTGGGCCAGAACAGATCAGGGTTGAGGGAGACCAGGCCATACACGGCTGGTTCGGACCCCAAGGGGAGCAAAGTGGCGGAGACGAGCGACACCACAAAAACCGTGCTCAGACCAACCTCGGGCAAGGCCAGCCAGCTGAGCAACGTTGTTATCCAATCGGGCATGTTGGGGCGAGAAACAGATCCAGAAAAAATCCAGAAACAAATGCAAAAGCAAAGGCGCCCAACACGGCGCCGAAAGGTTTGGGGATTGTGCTCAAACGGGCCAATGAGGCACCACTCGTCGGGATATCACCTGCTGAAAAAAGAGGCAGCTAAAATACCCGTCCCGACGCTGTACTGGCGCTCGGGCCTCCGCAAACACCCTCCCATTCTCCCATCACCATGCAAATCGGGCCCTATCGGCTGCCCAATGCCCTATTTGTTGCGCCCATGGCGGGCGTAACGGACCGCCCGTTTCGCAAGTTATGCAAGCGCCTGGGGGCTGGCTACGCCGTGAGCGAGATGGTGACGTCCCGCCCGGACCTGCAAGACAGCCTCAAGACTTCGCGCCGGGCCAACCACGATGGCGAACCTGCGCCCATCGCTGTCCAGATCGCGGGCACGGATGCGCAAATGATGGCAGACGCGGCACGCTACAACATTGACCGCGGCGCCCAAATCATTGACATCAACATGGGCTGCCCGGCCAAGAAAGTGTGCAACAAATGGGCTGGGTCAGCCTTGATGCAAGACGAGGCACTGGCCATCGAGATTGTTGAAGCGGTGGTCGCTGCCTGTGAGCCACATGGTGTTCCTGTGACGCTCAAGATGCGGACAGGCTGGTCCGCTGAAGGCCGCAATGCCCCCGGTTTGGCCAAAGCCGCCGAGATGGCAGGCGTGCAAATGCTCACCGTGCATGGACGTACCCGGGAGCAGGGGTACAAGGGCTTTGCAGAGCACGACACAGTCGCGCTGATCAAGACGCTTGTGAAGATTCCCGTCGTGGCCAACGGAGACATCGACTCGCCCAGCAAGGCCGAGGAAGTGCTTCGATGCACTGGCGCCGACGCCATCATGATCGGGCGTGCCGCTCAGGGGCGACCCTGGATATTTCAGGAGATCGCCCATTATCTGAAGACCGGAGAGCTTGCGCCTGCGCCTGCTTGGGCTGAGGTCAGGACTTGGCTTCTGGACCATCTCGAGGATCACTACGATCTCTACGGGGAGTTCACCGGCGTGCGTTCCGCGCGCAAACACCTGGGCTGGTACGCGCAGTCTTTGCCGGTGTCTGCGCAGCAAGTGAAGGCCTTTCGAATGCGCATCAACGCGCTGACCAGTTGCCAGGCGCAGTTGGATTGCGTAAGGGAAAGCATCGACGAATGGGCCAGCGCTGCTCCGAAAGAGCCGAACGACATCAACTCACGAAACACGACTGACAACTGGAAGCTGGCGGCATGAGCAACAGCAAAATAGAAGAACAGAGTGACGGCAACGTATACGCGTGCGTGCGCAGCAGTCTGGAGCGCTACTTCAGCGATCTCGACGGCACTGAACCGGCGAACCTCCACGACATGCTGGTCAAGGCGGTTGAACGGCCTTTGCTTGAGGTGGTCATGGAACAAACCCAGAACAATCAGTCTCGTGCTGCACAGTGGCTGGGTCTCAACCGCAATACCCTTCGCAAGAAGCTTGTTGAGCACAAACTCATCGAATAGTTGTTCCTCCCCGGGGCGCTGCGCGCCACCCCTCAAGGTGGCCGCATCTGGCGGAACGGCGAAGCCGGCTCCTCAGCCATCGGTTGCTGCACAGGTGAAAGCCACACAGTTAGTCAATGGCCAATATTTGATTCCCACTTTCTTCTCGATCTCTCCTGAAAATGACCATGCGAGCACTTCTCTCCGTCTCTGACAAAACCGGTATCGTTGAATTTGCCCAGGCACTGCATGACCTGGGGGTGAAGCTCATTTCCACTGGCGGCACCGCCAAACTGCTGGCCGACAAGGGTCTGCCAGTGACAGAGGTGGCTGAAGTCACCCAGTTCCCTGAAATGCTAGACGGCCGCGTCAAGACACTCCACCCCAAAGTGCATGGCGGTCTGCTGGCTCGCCGAGCGTTGCCCGAACACATGGCAGCTCTGAATGAACACAGCATTGACACCATCGATTTGCTCGTCGTCAACCTCTATCCATTTGAAGCCACTGTCGCCAAAGACGGTTGCACGCTGGCCGATGCCATCGAGAACATCGATATCGGCGGACCGGCCATGGTGCGCAGTGCTGCCAAAAACTGGCAGGACGTGGGGGTGGTGACTGACGCGGGGCAGTACGAAACCGTGATCGCCGAACTCAAGTCAGCCGGCAGGCTGTCTGACAAGCTGCGTTTTGAGCTGTCGGTGGCAGCGTTCAACCGCATTGCGCAGTACGACGGCGCCATCAGCGACTACCTTTCGTCCGTGGTGTTTGAGGAAGAGAAGCTCGACGAAACCTACGTACCGGCCCGCAACCCGTTTCCCGGCCAGTCCAATGGCCAGTTCATCAAGGTGCAGGATCTTCGCTACGGTGAAAACAGCCACCAGCAGGCTGCGCTCTACCGCGACCTGTATCCTGCTCCAGGCTCACTGGTTACAGGCGTGCAGTTGCAGGGAAAAGAGCTGTCCTACAACAACATCGCCGACGCAGACGCCGCCTGGGAGTGCGTCAAGAGTTTCGATGCACCGGCCTGCGTGATCGTCAAGCATGCCAATCCCTGCGGTGTGGCTGTGGGCAAGGACGCACATGAAGCCTATGCCAAAGCCTTCCAGACCGACCCGACCAGCGCGTTCGGCGGCATCATCGCCTTCAACCGCACCGTTGACAAAGCCGCGGCCGAGGCCGTGGTCAAACAATTCGTCGAAGTACTGATGGCGCCAGACTTCAGCGCCGAAGCGCTGGAAATCTTCAAGTCCAAGGTCAATGTGCGCCTGATGAAGATCGCCCTGCCAGCCGGTGGTGCCAGCGCCTGGGATCAGGGTCGCAACGCCATGGATGCCAAGCGCGTGGGGTCAGGCCTGTTGCTTCAGACCGCCGACAATCACGAGCTGGCACTGGCAGACCTCAAGGTTGTCACTCTCAAGCAACCCACAGCTGGAGAACTGCAAGATCTGCTGTTTGCCTGGAAGGTCGCAAAGTACGTCAAGTCCAATGCCATCGTGTTTTGCAAGAACGGCATGACCATGGGCGTGGGCGCTGGCCAGATGAGTCGTCTCGATTCAGCACGCATCGCCAGTATCAAGGCCGAAGCCGCCCAGCTCAGCTTGCAAGGTACTGTGGTCGCTAGCGACGCGTTCTTTCCGTTCCGCGATGGCCTGGACGTCGTGGTCGATGCAGGCGCGACATGCGTCGCACAGCCTGGAGGTTCCATGCGCGACCAGGAAGTGATTGACGCAGCCAATGAGCGTGGCGTGGCCATGGTGTTCACGGGCGTTCGCCATTTCAGGCATTGACGCTTCCACCCTCGCGCCGCACCCACGGTGACCTTGTGCGGGGAGTAGGTAGCCGCCGTGATGGGTGTTACTTAAAGCAAAAGGCCGGAATGATCCGGCCTTTTGCTTTGTTGGGGGCGAGGAGCCTCCCTGCGGTGTGGTTTACGCCAGTTTCTTGAACACGTCCTTGGCGGCGGCCACGGTGGCGGCGATGTCTTCGTCGGTGTGCGCACCGCTGACGAAACCTGCTTCGTACAGCGCGGGTGCAATGTAGATGCCGCGATCAAGGAGGCCATGGAACAAAGTGTTGAACTTGGCTCCATCGGTGGTCATGACCTTGGCATAGTTCTGGGGAAGCTCGGGCATCAGGAAGAAGCCGAACATGCCTCCCTCGCAGTCTGCGCTGAACGGAATGCCGGCGTCACTGGCTGCGGTGGTCAGGCCATCGACCAGTGCACGGGTCCTGCGCGTCAGGTTTTCAAAGAATCCTGGCTTTCCGATCTCTCGAAGCGTTGCCAAACCGCAGGCTGTGGCCACCGGGTTACCGCTGAGTGTGCCGGCCTGGTAGACGGAGCCCAGAGGGGCGAGTTGTTCCATGACATCGCGCTTGGCGCCGAAAGCTGCC
>JBNKNN010000012.1:0-6918 GCA_050293865.1 Hydrogenophaga sp.
GCCCTCCTTCATCAGCTCGCTCTCGTCCATCTTGGTCGGAGGCGCCACCCACAGCTTGACCGGGATGTCACGGGCACCGCCCAGCACGGTTGCTGCCGCGCGGAAGTGACCGATGTTGGTCATGCAAGAACCGATGAAAGCTTCGTCGATCTTGGTGCCGGCCACGTCAGACAGGGTCTTGGCGTCGTCGGGGTCGTTCGGGCAGCAGACGATGGGCTCGGTGATCTCGGCCAGATCAATCTCGATAACGGCTGCGTACTCGGCGTCAGCGTCGGCTTCCAGCAGGTCCGGCTTGGCCAGCCATTGCTCGACCTTCTCGATACGACGAGCCAGGGTCTTGGCGTCTTCATAACCGTCGGCGATCATGTTCTTCATCAGAACGATGTTCGACTTCAGGTACTCGATGATCGGCTCTTTGTTGAGCTTGATCGTGCAGCCAGCAGCAGAACGCTCGGCAGATGCGTCGGACAGCTCGAACGCCTGCTCGACCTTCAGGTCCGGCAAACCTTCGATTTCCAGCACGCGGCCAGAAAAGATGTTCTTCTTGCCGGCCTTGGCCACGGTCAGCAGACCTGCCTTGATGGCGTATAGCGGGATCGCATGCACCAGGTCACGCAGGGTGACGCCTGGCTGCATCTTGCCCTTGAAGCGCACCAGCACCGACTCAGGCATGTCCAGCGGCATCACGCCGGTGGCGGCACCAAAGGCCACCAGACCGGAGCCGGCAGGGAAGGAAATGCCGATCGGGAAACGGGTGTGGGAGTCACCACCGGTACCGACGGTATCGGGCAACAGCAGGCGGTTGAGCCAGCTGTGGATCACGCCGTCACCAGGACGCAGGGCAACGCCGCCGCGGCTGGAGATGAAGGCTGGCAGTTCGCGGTGCATCTTGGCATCCACTGGCTTGGGATAGGCAGCGGTGTGGCAGAAGGACTGCATCACCAGGTCGGCCGAGAAGCCCAGGCAAGCCAGGTCTTTCAGCTCGTCGCGGGTCATCGGGCCCGTGGTGTCCTGGGAACCCACGGTGGTCATCTTGGGCTCGCAGTAGGTGCCTGGGCGGATGCCCTGGCCTTCTGGCAGACCACAGGCGCGGCCGACCATCTTCTGGGCCAGCGTGAAGCCCTTGCCGGTATCGACAGGGGCAACCGGCAGACGGAACTCGGTCGAGGCAGGCAGGCCCAGGGCTTCACGCGCCTTGGCGGTCAGCGAACGGCCGATGATCAGGTTGATACGGCCACCGGCGCGGACTTCGTCCAGCAGCACCTGGCTCTTGAGTTCGAAGTCGGCAACCTTGGCGCCATTCTTCTCAATCTTGCCCTCGTAGGGGTAAATGTCGATCACGTCGCCCATTTCCAGGCTGGTGACATCCACTTCGATTGGCAACGCGCCGGAGTCTTCCTGCGTATTGAAGAAGATCGGAGCGATCTTGCCACCCAGGGTCACGCCGCCAAAGCGCTTGTTCGGCACGAAAGGAATGTCCTGGCCAGTGGCCCAGATCACGCTGTTGGTGGCGGACTTGCGCGAAGAACCGGTACCGACCACGTCGCCCACGTAGGCCACGAGGTTACCCTTCTTCTTCAGGTCTTCGATGAACTGCATCGGGCCGCGCTTGCCGTCTTCTTCAGGCTTGAAGGCAGCGTCAGGACGGGTGTTCTTGAGCATCGCCAGGTAGTGCATCGGGATGTCCGGACGGCTCCAGGCATCGGGTGCGGGCGAGAGATCGTCGGTGTTGGTCTCGCCAGGCACCTTGAAGACGGTGACGGTGATCTTTTTCTCGACTTCGGGGCGGCTGGTGAACCACTCAGCGTCGGCCCACGACTGCATGACTTCCTTGGCCTTGGCGTTGCCGGCCTTGGCCTTCTCGGCCACATCGTTGAAGAAGTCGAACATCAGCAAGGTCTTTTTCAGACCGGCGGCAGCGATGTCGGCCACTTCGGCGTCATCGAGCAACTCGATCAGGGTGTGCACGTTGTAGCCGCCCACCATGGTACCCAGCAGCTCGGTGGCTTTGGCCTTGGACACCAGGCCGACCTTCTCGTCGCCATGCGCCACGGCAGCCAGGAAGCTGGCCTTGACCTTGGCAGCGTCGTCCACACCGGGTGGCACGCGGTTGGTCAACAGATCCATCAGGAAAGCATCCTCGCCAGCAGGCGGGTTCTTGATGAGCTCGATCAGGTCAGACACTTGCTTGGCGTCCAGCGGCAGGGCCGGGATGCCCAGCGCTTCGCGCTCAGCAGCGTGGGCGCGGTAGTCAGCGAGGAAGTTGGACATGGTGTTCTCCGAAAGTTGAACGTGGGAATCGAAATTTGAAATTCTTGAAATTGTTGCCGGGTCGTTGGAATCGAACGCCTCAAGAGGAAGGCGCATCGGCGGTGGCGAGCCACTGCCTGACCGATTCAGGTAACTGCAGACCCGTGCGCCATGCGCGCTCAATCAGTTGCCAGTAATAGCGGTAGCTGGCCCTGTCGTGAAGACGGCCATCGTGCTGCACTGGCGCCCAATCGGCCGCAGCAGCCCGCTCAATGATGTCCACCGCCACGTCGATCTCAGCCTGCGAGGGTGAGAACGCAGCGATGATGGTCCGGATCTGGTCCGGGTGAATACTCCACATACGCGTGTAACCCAGTTCGGATGCCGCTGTGTGCGCTGATCGCGCCAAAGCGTCCTGATCCTTGAACTCGGTCACCACGTTGTGTGAAGGCACTTTGCCGTGCGCATGACAGGCCGCGGCGATTTCCACCTTGGCCCGAACGACCAGCGGATGGCTGAATTGCCCCTGCACCCCCATGCCGGCAGCCGAAATGGCACCACCATGGGAAGAGACAAAGTCCATCAGACCGAAGCTCAGGCTCTGCACCCTGGGGTGTGCCGCGACATCGAAGGCCCGGTGCACAGCACCCGAGGATTCGATCAACACATGCAAGGGCAGGTCTGGCGCACCGGCGGCGTCCACCGCTTTGACCGCTCGCTCAACGTCTGCGACGGTTTCGACCTTGGGCACCATCAGGTGCACCAGCCGATGACCCGCCTTGCCAACGATGGTGGCAACATCAGCATCAAAGCTATCGTGATCCACAGGGTGGACCCTGGCTGCCACACGGCTGCCGGCGGGGGCACCGAGAGCCAGGGAAGTGACCAACTCGGCATGTTCTGCCTCGCCGCCTACCGGCGCACCATCTTCGCAATCGAGCGTGACGTCAAAAACGCAGGCCCCGAATTCTTCGGTGAATTCGGACTGCAGTTTCAGACTTTTGGCCATCCGCACCTCCACCCCACTGTAATGGTCGCAGACTGGCAGCGCGAATGCGCTGGCCTGGGACCCCAGAAGGATGTCGTTCGGATGTGTCATGACTGGCAGAGTTACCAGGCGGTTACATGACGCAGACGCAACATGCAACCACCTTTGGCGGCATCAGAGCAGGTGCTTGACGCCGTCTTGCTCGCCCTGCAGTTCGGCCAGGGTTTTGTCGATGCACTCTTGCGAGAACTGGTCGATTGGCAGGCCTTCGATGACCTTGTACTCGCCGTTTTCGCAAGTGACTGGGAAGCCAAACATCACGTCTTCAGGGATACCGTACCAGCCCTTGGAAGGAATACCCATGGTGACCCAGGCGCCGTTGGTGCCCAGCGCCCAGTCGCGCATGTGGTCGATGGCGGCGTTGGCGGCTGATGCAGCGGACGACAGACCGCGCGCCTCGATGATGGCGGCGCCACGTTTGCCCACGGTGGGCAGGAACACGTCCTTGTTCCACTCATGATCGTTGATCATGTCCTTGACGGATTCGCCATCGATGGTGGCGAAACGGTAATCAGCGTACATGGTGGGAGAGTGGTTGCCCCAAACAGCCAGCTTCTCAATGGAAGCCACGGGCTTGCCGGTCTTGGCGGCCAGTTGGGAAGCTGCACGGTTGTGGTCCAGACGCAGCATGGCAGTGAAGTTGCCTGGCTTGAGATCCGGAGCCGACTTCATGGCGATGTAGGCGTTGGTGTTGGCAGGGTTGCCCACCACCAGCACCTTGACGTCGCGGGACGCCACGGCGTTCAGGGCCTTGCCCTGGGCGGTGAAGATCTGTGCGTTGGCAGCCAGCAGGTCAGCACGCTCCATGCCTGGGCCACGTGGGCGGGCACCGACCAGCAGCGCGTAGTCGGTGTCCTTGAATGCGGTCATGGGGTCGCTATGGGCTTCCATGCCAGCCAGCAGAGGGAAAGCGCAGTCTTCCAGTTCCATCATGACGCCCTTCAGAGCGCTCTGAGCCTTCTCGTTCGGAATCTCCAGCAGTTGCAGGATCACGGGCTGGTCCTTGCCCAGCATTTCGCCAGAGGCAATACGGAACAGCAGGGCGTAACCAATTTGGCCAGCGGCACCGGTAACGGCAACGCGAACGGGCTTCTTGCTCATGAATGAAAACTCCAATAGAGAGGTTCTAGAAAAAGGCTTGGGCGGTCCTTTTGGGCGTCCGCCAGCTGAAAAGAGCGCCAAATAAATCACACGGGGTAAACCCGATGCTGACGCCGACAGGTCAGCCTGTGAGTGTACTCTCGCAAACCCTGAAACGTCAATTTGTCTTATGTCTTATATAAGATATGATTGGACCTTCGCCAGAGCGAGCATACAACTGGCCCTGACGACGACCTGACGCCAAGCACGATGTCCTCCACCTCTCCATCAAGCAACGATTCGGACCCGCCACGCGGCGCCGAAACGCATGTCGGCCAGCCCGAAGCTGCCGCTGGCGCGATGGGTGCGCCTGCCTTCAGTCCGCTCTATCAGCAGATCAAGACCTTGATTTTGCAAAGCCTGCAAGCTGCCGAATGGAAACCGGGTGACATGATCCCCAGCGAATTCGACCTCGCTGCGCGCTACAAGGTCAGCCAAGGCACGGTCCGAAAAGCCATCGATGAGCTCGCCACCGACAACCTGCTGGTAAGGCGTCAGGGCAAAGGCACGTTTGTGGCCACTCACTCCGAGCAGCACATCCAATACCGATTTCTGCGCCTGTTACCCGACACTGGCCAACCCGATAGCCAAGGCCCGGCCGAACGGCATATCATTGAATGCAAGCGGTTGCGCGCGCCGGCCGAAGTGGCCCGGCAGCTGGGCCTTCGCACGGGAGACCCCGTGCTTCAGGTGCGCCGCGTGCTGGCTTTTGGCGGCACCCCCACCATTCTCGAGGACCTATGGCTGCCTGGGGTGGCCTTCAAGGGACTCACCCAGGAAACCCTGGCCGAAGACAAGGGTCCCATGTACGCCTTGTTCGAGACCCAATTTGGCGTGCGCATGGTGCGCGCCACGGAAAAGCTCAAGGCGGTCAGTGCCGATGACGAAATAGCAGGGTTACTGGGCGTTGACGCCGGCCACCCCCTGCTGAGCGTTGAACGCCTGGCCTTTACCTATAACGATGTGCCCATGGAGCTTCGACGCGGACTCTACCGTACCGACGCCCGGCACTATCACAACGAATTGAGCTGACTCGCTAACTCATGATGGCGCTCCTGAACCGCTTTTTTTGTCGCCGAAACAGCCGAGTGTCAGCCTCGGGTATGGTGCATTGCAATAGAATTTGCGGTCTTTCAGCTTGAGTTACCAGCAAGTTACAAACCGGTTTCACCTCACGTTCGATCCCCAAAGGAAGAAAGCCCACCATGTCTGATGTGACCCAGAAGCGGCCAGAGTTCCGCAACATCAACGCCTTCAAGGATTTGACCACCTACCGGCTGCCTGCCGCAGGTTGGGTCTCCATCCTGCACCGTGTCAGCGGCGCCGTGATGTTCCTCCTTTTGCCGTTCATCGTCTGGCTGTTCGACGCCTCCGTGTCGTCCGAAATCTCCCACGATCGCTTCCAGGCGGCTTTCGCCTCGGGTCTGGGCTTCGTGCCCGGCTGGCTGCTCAAGCTGGTCGTCCTGGGCATCATCTGGGCCTACCTGCATCACCTGATCGCCGGCGTGCGCCATCTGTACATGGACATGACGCACTCCGTGACCAAGGAGTTCGGCAAGTCTTCCGCCGTGGTCACACTGGTGCTGAGCATCGGCTTGACCTTGGCCCTCGGCGCCAAGCTCTTTGGCCTGTACTGAACCCAAGACCCATAAGAGGTAAATCCCCATGTCCGTCAACTACGGTTCCAAGCGCGTCGTCACCGGCGCCCACTACGGCCTGCGAGACTGGCTGGCCCAGCGCGTGACCGGCGCCCTGTTCGCCATCCTGACCGTGATCATTCTGGCCAGCGTTCTATTGCACAAAGGCCCATTGGGTTACGAAGGCTGGGCATCCATTTTTGCCCCGCAATGGATGAAGGCCCTGACCTTCGCCGCTTTCGTGGCCATCGCGTATCACATCTGGATCGGCATGCGCGATATCTGGATGGACTACATCAAACCCGCAGGCATCCGTGTGGTGCTGCATGTTTTCACCATCGTCTGGCTCGTGGGCTGCCTGGGCTGGGCTATTCAAGTTCTCTGGAGACTCTGATCCATGACCACCACCGCATCTCTCCCCAAGCGCAAGTTTGACGTGGTCATCGTCGGAGCTGGCGGCTCCGGCATGCGTGCATCGCTGCAATTGGCGCGGGCGGGCCTCAAGGTCGCCGTGCTCTCCAAGGTCTTCCCTACCCGCTCGCACACCGTCGCTGCCCAAGGTGGCGTCTCGGCTTCGCTGGGCAACATGAGCGAAGACAACTGGGAATTCCACTTCTACGACACGGTCAAGGGCTCCGACTGGCTCGGCGACCAGGACGCGATTGAATTCATGTGCCGCGAAGCGCCAAAGGTTGTATACGACCTGGAGCACATGGGCATGCCGTTCGATCGCAACCCTGACGGCACCATTTACCAGCGTCCGTTTGGCGGCCACACGGCCAACTACGGTGAGAAGCCTGTCCAGCGCGCCTGTGCTGCCGCTGACCGTACCGGTCACGCCAT
>JBNKNN010000013.1:0-11145 GCA_050293865.1 Hydrogenophaga sp.
CGGTTTCTCCGGTCGGCAACGGCCTGGTCATCAAAGCCCAGGCTTACCGAACTTCTCAAGCCATGGTCGGCAACGGATTTGTCTGGTTGATTGGTGCCCTGAGCGCTTTGACCGTTTGGATGCTGCTGGGCACTTGGCGACACACTCGCCGGCGAGTGCAGGCGCAGCAAGCCCTGGTGACCGAAACCAACTTCCGCAGGGCCATGGAGAACTCCATGCTCACCGGCATGCGGGCGTTGGACATGAGTGGTCGAATCAGCTATGTCAATCCTGCTTTTTGCTCCATGACCGGATGGACGGAAGACGAGCTGGTGGGCTGCGAGGCCCCTTTCCCCTACTGGCCCGATGAAGACCACGACATGCTGATGTCCCGCCTGCAAGACGAGATTCATGGCCGCTCGATGCCGGGCGGCTTCGAAGTGAGGGTAAGGCGGCGAAACGGCAGCATATTCGACGCGCGCATGTATGTCTCGCCTCTGATCGATTCTGACGGCGTCCAGTCGGGGTGGATGACTTCGATGACCGACATCACCGAACCCAAGCGCATCCGCGAGGAGTTGACCGCCTCCTACGATCGGTTCACCACAGTGCTGGAGAGCCTTGATGCAGCTGTGTCTGTGGCACCGTTGGGCAGCGACGAACTGTTGTTCGCCAACAAGATGTACCGTCTCTGGTTTGGAACCAAAGGCACAGGCCATCGCCGCTTGATTGATACGGCGGGCAACCTGCCCAGCTCCGCTCACGACCATGACGATGCCGTCGATGTCTTTGCAGGCATGCCAACCGAATCTCTGACCGACGCTGGTGCCGAGAATGCCGAGATCTTTGTGGAAGACCTGGACCGTTGGCTGGAAGTCCGTAGCCGCTACCTCACCTGGGTCGATGGCCGCTTGGCCCAGATGATCATTGCGACAGACATCACGCCGCGCCGCAAGGCGGAAGAACAGGCAGCCCGCCAGGCCGAACGCGCCCAGACGGCCAGCCGGCTGATCACCATGGGCGAGATGGCTTCCAGCGTTGCCCATGAGCTCAACCAGCCTCTGACAGCCATCAACAACTACTGCACCGGCATGATCTCGCGGCTGACAGAGAAGCGAATCACCGAAGAGGAGCTGATTGGCGCTTTGGGCAAAACCGCCAAACAAGCCCATCGCGCGGGTCAGATCATCCAGCGCATTCGTGCCTTTGTGAAGAGAAGCGAGCCAAACCCGACACCATCCGAGGTGCCGCAGATGGTCAGCAACGCCATCGAGTTGGCCGACATCGAGTTGCGCCGCCAGCATGTACGGCTTAGCTCCTACATCGCCGCCCGCCTGCCCAAGCTCATGGTCGACCCGATCCTCATTGAACAGGTGCTCATCAACCTGCTCAAAAACGCCGGCGAAGCCATTAACCAGGCCGCGCGCCCACCTGGAGAACGCTGGGTAGAGTTGCGCGTCGCTCCGCGCCGGGCAGATGGCCAGGAAGTCATCGAGTTCGCCGTGCGCGACTCCGGCAAGGGCGTTCCGGACGAGATGATCGGACGGATCTACGAGGCCTTCTACAGCACCAAGAGCGAGGGCATGGGCATCGGACTGAAGCTGTGCCGAAGCATCGTCGAATCGCACCACGGAAGAATGCTCGTCGAGAACATCTACAATGGCGAAGAAGTTACCGGGTGCTGCTTCAGCTTCTGGATACCCGTCCACTCCAAACTGCGACCGGGCGACAGATTAGAAGACGGCACGGATATCTCTGATTCCGATAAAGAGAGAGCATCATGAGCTTGATTCCCAAGAAGGGCACGGTTTACGTGGTCGACGACGACGAGGCGGTCAGGGATTCCCTGCAATGGTTGCTGGAAGGCAAGGACTTCCGCGTCAGCTGCTTTGATTCCGCCGAGTCTTTCCTCAGCCGATATGACCCCCGCGAGGTTGCCTGTTTGATCGCTGACATCCGAATGGATGGCATGAGCGGCATGGAACTGCAAGACCGGCTGGTCGAACGCCACTCTCCTCTGCCCATCGTGTTCATCACTGGCCACGGCGATGTGCCCATGGCAGTCGAGACAATGAAGAAAGGCGCGCTGGATTTCATTCAGAAGCCCTTCAAGGAGGACCAGCTCGTTGCACTGGTTGAACGCATGCTTGAGACCGCTCGTGAAGCGTTTGAGTCCTACCAGCAAGCGGCCAGCCGCGATGCGCTTCTCTCCAAACTCACCGGTCGTGAATCCCAGGTCCTGGAGCGCATCGTGGCCGGGCGCTTGAACAAGCAGATCGCTGATGACCTCGGTATCAGTATCAAAACTGTAGAAGCTCACCGAGCCAACATCATGGAAAAGCTGGGCGCCAACACCGTGGCCGACCTGCTCAAGATTGCCTTGGGACCGTCCGCTCAAAAAGGCTGAAAGCACACGAATCACTTCATTTTCGGGGCCGCATCAGCAGTGGCCCCTTGTTGTTTCTGAATTGCCCTTCGCCGGCAACGCACCCGTATTCGCAACCAAAATGACAGCTCAACTCATCGACGGAAAAGCCCTCTCCCAGAAACTGCGCCAAAACGTCAGCGAGCGAGTCAAGGCTCTCAAGGGCCAGGGCATAGTGCCGGGCTTGGCGGTGATTCTGGTAGGCGAAGATCCCGCCAGCCAGGTATACGTGCGAAACAAGGTCCGTGCCTGCGAGGAAACGGGCATGTTCTCGGTGTTGGAAAAATGGCCTGACACCCTCACCGAAGCCGAGCTTCTTGCCCGGGTGCAGGAGCTCAATGCCGACAAAAGCATCCATGGGATTCTGGTGCAGCTTCCACTGCCCAAACAAATCGACGCCACCAAGGTGATCGAATCCATCGCTCCGGAGAAAGACGTCGACGGCTTCCACGTGGCGAGCGCTGGTGCCCTAATGACAGGTTTGCCCGGCTTCTGGCCATGCACCCCATATGGCTGCATGAAGATGCTGGAGGACATTGGCTATGACCTCAAAGGCAAGCACGCTGTCGTCATAGGCCGCAGCAACATTGTGGGCAAGCCTGTGGCCATGATGCTTTTGCAGAGGAACGCCACTGTCACCATATGCCACAGCGGCACAAAAAACCTCAAGGAAATCACCTTGCAGGCTGACGTGATCGTGGCCGCTGTGGGCAAGCGAAACCTGCTCACCGCCGACATGGTCAAACCTGGCGCCGTGGTACTGGATGTCGGCATGAATCGCAACGACGAGGGCAAGCTCTGCGGTGATGTGGACTTCGATGGAGTCAAAGAAGTAGCTGGCTGGATCACCCCGGTACCGGGTGGCGTCGGTCCGATGACCATCACCATGTTGATGGTCAACACCTGTGAATCAGCCGAACGTGCTGCAGCCCTCAGTTGATTCCGTAGCCTGCCTGACGACCGGGTATGCCAAACACAAAAGCCTGCGTGATCGCAGGCTTTTGTGTTTGTGGTTCCCGTCGGACAATGCTGTCACTGCGCCTTGAGCTGTACGAATGGCGTCGCTCCACCGGTCACTTGCGGTAGACGACCATCCCATTTAGCAATCGCGTCTGACTCGTTCTCCAGTTGCTTCAGACGCAAAAGCTCTTGCGTCACTTCAAGGCGTTTGGCTTTCAATGCCTCGGCCTCACCTTGCGCCTTCGCCAGCGCTTGAGCTGCTTCAACTTTGATTCGCTCGAGATCGCGCTCTGCAGTCAACTTCTTCTGCTCAGCCTCTACTTTTGCTTCGATTGCCCGATCAAAAACATCGGAGAAATCGTAGTTCACGGCAGCAAGAGAATCGATCACCACGCCGTGACGCCTCAAGCGCTCTTCCAGCGAAGCGCGGATCTGCTGACTGACTTCGATTCGCTTGGTGACCAGTTCCTCAGCGGTGTACTGCGCGGCGATGGCTTTGGTCGCCTCCTGGGCCGCAGGTTCAATGACACGCACAGCCACAGCATCCTGATTTCCGATTTTCTGGAAGACGTCGGATACCTGAGCAGCGTCAAGCCTCCAGTTCAACACGGCAGATATCTGCACCCGCTGCAAGTCGCGCGACGCCGCCTCTCCACGGCCCTGACTTTTTTGCAGTCGAACGTCGATGATGTGCACCCGGCTGATCATCGGCATGACGAAATGGATACCCTCTTCAAGAGGCTCGGGATCCACTTTGCCAAACGTCGTCAGGACACCGCGGGTTCCGGCGTCGACGATGCGGATCGGATTGATCAACACCACGGCAAGGACAAGGACAATGGGCACTGCGATCAGTTTCCCAACCCATTTGGCACTGTTGATATTCATTCTCTTCTTCACTCCCTTGTCTCTCACATACTCGATCAAGGCGCAGGATCTTGAGCGTGTTACCTATGCTTCCGATCGAGGCTACGCCAGAGCGTCATGCCAGCACCCAACCACTGCAGAAACACCAACGCGGTGCCCAAGCCATGCCATAGCCTCACGCTCTCGCCCGCGGCGCGCGCAGTCACGATTTTGTGCGCTACGCCGAACTCTTGCACCATAGCCGCCAACATGGCCAGCAGAACCCAGCCCATGGAGACCAGGACAGCCTGCAATGCTCGAGCGTCCTTCTCTTCACTGCGCCCCCTGAGCAGCACCAGCAGCACGACCCCCAGCACCAGCCCCGCTTTGGCTTGCATCGAGAACAGCCCTGCAGCCACAGGCCCCGCCACGGCAGGACTGCCCAAACTGGCAAACAGGAAGGGAACAGACACGAAGCTGATCCCGGTGATGGCGCCCCACCAAAGAGCTGCCAACATGGATTGGAGTCGCTGCGAATTCATGGAATGTCGACGACCGGCTAAGGTTTTTGGTCTTACTCGTAGCGAACAGCAACGATCTCGTAGTGACGCACGCCGCCAGGCGCCTGGACTTCGGCCACGTCACCTTCTTCCTTACCAATCAGTGCACGGGCAATCGGGCTGCTGATATTGATCAGTCCCAGCTTGAGGTCAGCTTCGTCTTCTCCCACTATCTGGTAGGTCACAGACTGCCCACTCTCCTCATCTTCAAGATCGACAGTGGAGCCGAAAACAACTTTTCCACCTGCGTCCAGCGCAGAAGGATCAATCACTTGCGCCGTCGACAACTTGCCTTCGATTTCAGCGATACGGCCTTCCACAAAGCCTTGACGATCTTTGGCAGCTTCGTACTCCGCGTTCTCGCTCAGGTCGCCCTGCGCGCGAGCCTCAGCGATGGCATTGATCACTGCCGGCCGTTCGACCGATTTCAGTTGTTGCAGTTCGGCTTTGAGTTTCTCTGCGCCGCGTTTGGTAATGGGAATGGTGGCCATCACAGGTCTCCAGACGTTGGGGCACGCCCTATCTGGGCAATGCATTGGACTCAGGGTGTTACCCCGCTAAAAAGCAAACCGCCGAGCGTTTCCGTTCGGCGGCGTATAGGTGCATTATGCACCGAAATCAGGTTGTGCCAAGAGCTGGCCTGTTCGGCCAGTCGGGTCAACTGACCAGTTCAGCGTGCATATCCTGGACGGACATTACACCCAATGTGTCCAAAAACTGCAGGCCTTCGACGGCAGCTTCGGCACCCGCAATGGTGGTGAATGTTGTCACGCGGGCCAACAATGCAGATGTACGAATGGCGCGGGAGTCGGCAATCGCATTGCGTCGCTCTTCCACCGTGTTGATGACCAGATCGATATCTCCGTTCTTGATCATGTCCACGATGTGCGGGCGCCCCTCAGCGACCTTATTCACTGTCTCGACAGGTATGCCGGCCTCGGCAATGGCGGCAGCTGTACCTCGTGTCGCCACCAGCGTAAAGCCGATCGCAACCAATTGACGAGCAACCTCGACGGCACGCGCCTTGTCGCCGTTCTTCACGGTCAGGAAGGCCTTGCCCGACATAGGCAAGCGTGTACCAGCGCCCAACTGGCTCTTGACGAAGGCTTCGCCAAAAGTTCGGCCCACGCCCATGACCTCACCTGTGGACTTCATTTCAGGGCCCAGGATCGTATCCACACCAGGGAACTTCACGAACGGGAACACCGCTTCCTTGACGCTGAAGTAAGGCGGCGTGACCTCGGCTCCAATGCCTTGATCATCCAGACTGCGGCCTGCCATGCAACGCGCCGCCACCTTTGCCAACTGGATGCCTGTGGCCTTGGAGACGAAAGGAACTGTACGTGAAGCACGCGGATTGACCTCCAGAACGTAAATCACATCCTTTTTCTGCCCACCCTCTTCGACTTCCTGGATGGCGAACTGTACGTTCATAAGCCCAACCACGTTCAAACCAGCGGCCATGGCAGCGGTTTGGCGCTTGAGTTCATCGACAGTTGCCTGAGAGAGGTAGTAAGGCGGCAGAGAGCAACCGGAGTCACCGCTGTGGACGCCAGCCTGTTCGATGTGCTCCATCACACCACCGATGAAGACGCGACCACTGCTGTCGCGGATGGCATCCACATCACACTCGATGGCGTCGTTGAGGAATCGGTCAAGCAACACTGGTGAGTCGTTGCTGACTTTGACCGCCTCGCGCATGTAGCGCTCAAGGTCGCGCTGCTCATGCACGATTTCCATGGCACGGCCGCCCAGCACATAGCTGGGTCGAACCACCAGCGGATAGCCCAGGCTCTCTGCTTTGTCCAGCGCCTCCTGCTCAGTGCGCGCGGTGGCATTCGGTGGTTGCAGCAAGTCAAGCTCGTTGAGCAACTTCTGGAATCGCTCGCGGTCTTCAGCAGCGTCGATCATGTCAGGCGTGGTACCGATGATGGGCACCCCCGCTTTCTCCAGGCCGAGCGCAAGCTTGAGAGGCGTCTGGCCACCGTACTGCACGATCACGCCCTCTGGCTTTTCCTTCTCGACAACCTCCAACACATCCTCGAGCGTCAGGGGCTCGAAATACAGGCGATCGGAGGTGTCGTAGTCGGTGGAAACTGTCTCAGGGTTGCAGTTGACCATGATGGTTTCGTAGCCATCCTCGCGCATGGCAAGCGCTGCGTGTACACAGCAGTAGTCGAACTCAATTCCCTGCCCAATGCGGTTCGGCCCGCCACCAAGCACCATGATCTTGCGCTTTTCGGTTGGCTCGGCTTCACATTCGCCATCGCCGTGCCCTTCGTAGCTCGAGTACATGTAAGCCGTGTTCGTAGCGAACTCGGCCGCACAGGTATCTACGCGCTTGTATACCGGACGTACACCCAAGGCTTTGCGTTGATCACGAACAGCTTGCTCATTGGTTTTGAGCAGCTTGGCAAGGCGACGGTCAGAGAAGCCCTTTTTCTTCAACCCGCGCAACGTGGCGGCATCGAGTGATGCCAGCGCTCCGTCCCCCTTTTTCTCGACCAACTCGTCCATTGCCAGTTCCAGCTTGATGATTTCTTCAATCTGAATCAGGAACCACTTGTCGATCTTGGTGAACTGGTGGACTTCGTCGACAGACCAGCCTGCTGCAAAAGCATCGCCGACATACCAGATGCGCTCAGGACCCGGCTCCCCGAGCTCACGCTCCAGCGTTTCACGGTCCTGGGTCTTTTCGTTCATACCGTCCACACCGACCTCCAGTCCGCGCAGCGCCTTCTGAAAGCTTTCCTGGAAAGTGCGCCCCATCGCCATCACCTCGCCGACCGACTTCATTTGGGTCGTCAGACGGTTATCGGCAGCAGGGAATTTCTCAAACGCGAAACGCGGGATCTTGGTGACCACGTAGTCGATAGACGGTTCAAAGCTGGCCGGGGTAGCTCCGCCCGTAATTTCATTGCGCAGCTCGTCCAGCGTGAAACCCACGGCCAGTTTGGCCGCCACTTTGGCAATAGGGAATCCCGTCGCTTTGGAAGCAAGCGCAGACGAACGCGACACACGCGGGTTCATCTCGATAACGATCATGCGCCCGTCTTTCGGGTTGATCGAGAACTGCACATTCGATCCGCCCGTGTCTACACCGATCTCGCGCAACACGGCCAAGCTGGCGTCACGCATGATCTGGTACTCCTTGTCGGTCAGCGTTTGAGCTGGCGCGACAGTGATGGAGTCACCGGTGTGCACACCCATCGGATCAAGGTTTTCGATCGAACAGATGATGATGCAGTTGTCCGCCTTGTCACGCACCACTTCCATCTCATACTCTTTCCAGCCCAGCAGCGACTCTTCAATGAGCAACTCGTTGGTTGGCGAGGCTTCGAGGCCGCGCTTGCAAATCGTCTCGAATTCCTCGTTGTTGTAGGCAATACCGCCACCGGTGCCGCCGAGCGTGAAGCTGGGGCGAATGACAACAGGAAAGCCCACCGTCTTTTGAACGGACCAAGCCTCTTCCATGCTGTGCGCAATCCCTGAACGTGCAGAGCCCAAGCCGATCTTGGTCATGGCGTCCTTGAACTTCAGGCGATCTTCGGCTTTGTCGATGGATTCAGGCTTTGCTCCAATCAGTTCGATGTCGTACTTCTCAAGCACACCGTTGCGCCACAGATCCAGCGCGCAATTGAGCGCCGTTTGGCCGCCCATGGTGGGCAAAATGGCAAATCCGCCCGGGCACTGCGGACGCTCGCGCGCAATGATCTTTTCCACCACTTGCCAGGAAATCGGCTCAATGTAGGTGACATCAGCCGTGTCAGGGTCGGTCATGATCGTTGCAGGATTGCTGTTGATCAGGATGACCTTGTAACCTTCTTCCCGCAACGCCTTGCATGCCTGAACGCCCGAATAGTCGAACTCGCAGGCCTGCCCGATGATGATGGGGCCAGCGCCGATGATGAGAACGGTTTTGATGTCTGAGCGTTTGGGCATGGTGTTCGAAATGGAGCTGTGTACGTGGATATTTGTTATCGGAGGCCGGTTGCAGCGCTGCCTTGAGACCGCTTAGGTGGAGAGCACTGGCTTGATGTGTTCGAGCAACTTTTCGATCCGCTCCGCAGGAACGTTCTTCTGCATCAGTTGCAACAGCCCGTCTCCCTCAACCATGGGGCGAAGCACTTCCGTCTCTGCCGGATGAAAAGTTGCATCCCAATCGGCCAGTTCGGCGTTGAACGTCTCGTCATCCCAATTCTTGCCTTTGGCGATCAGGGTGATCAAAGGCATTGCCTTGTTTTCAATGAAGGACTTTCGATAAGGCTTCTGGGCCCAGCGCTGCGCAAACCACTCCTTGTGTGACGACTCAAGCGTCATCATGCGCTTTGCGATGGCTTTTTCAACGGCAAATGCGGGGAAACTGTAAAGCTTCATACGGCTGATCCTTCGTTTCGTGCCAAATCAGGCTTCGGCCATTTGCGACTGCATGCTTTCAACAAAGCGGTCAAACAGATAGCCGATGTCGTGCGGGCCCGGAGACGCCTCAGGATGCCCTTGAAAGCAAAAGGCCGGCTTGTCGGTGCGCTGCAGCCCTTGCAGGGTGCCGTCAAAAAGACTGACATGTGTGGCGCGCAAGTTGCCCGGCAATGACTTCTCGTCCACAGCAAAGCCATGGTTCTGGCTAGTGATGGACACCTTGCCTGAGTCCAGGTCCTTGACGGGATGATTGGCACCGTGGTGCCCGAACTTCATCTTGAATGTCTTCGCGCCGGATGCCAGTGCCATGATCTGGTGGCCCAGGCAGATACCGAAGGTTGGCACGCCGCTTTCAATAATGTCCTTGGCCGCAGCAATGGCGTAATCGCAGGGCTCTGGATCGCCAGGGCCATTGGATAGGAAGACTCCATTGGGCTTGAGCTTGAAAACGTCTTCAGCACTGGTTTGCGCAGGCACCACCGTGACCTTGCATCCACGCGCAGCCAGCATGCGCAGAATATTCTTCTTGACGCCGAAGTCCAGCGCCACCACATGGAAGCGCGGCGCGATCTGTTCGCCATAGCCAAAACCGAGTTGCCACTCGGTCTGCGTCCATGCGTAGGGCGTCTTGGTCGTCACCACCCTGGCCAAGTCGGATCCAGCCATGTCTGGCGCAGCTTTCGCAGCCTCAATGGCTTTTGCTCGAACATCGTCGGTGATGTCCTGGCCTGCTTCAAGTGCGACGATGCACCCGTTCTGCGCACCATTGGATCGCAACAGACGGGTCAGCGCGCGAGTGTCCAGATCAGCGATGGAAACAGTGCCTTGGGACTTGAGGTAGTCGCTCAGCGTTTGCTCGCAGCGAAAGTTGGACGCTAGCAAGGGCAGGTCTTTGATGATCAATCCAGCCGCCTGGATGCGGTCAGCCTCAACGTCCTCGCTGTTCACGCCGGTATTACCGATGTGGGGATAGGTCAGCGTGACGATCTGTTGGCAGTAGCTGGGATCGGTCAGGATTTCCTGGTAGCCGGTGATGGAGGTGTTGAACACCACCTCGCCCGTCGTCTGGCCGGCTGCACCAATGGAAATGCCTGTAAAGACCGTGCCGTCGGCGAGCGCAAGAAGGGCTTTCGGGTGGACGGGAAGCACGGTGTTCTCCAGAAGGTTTTTTGGACGCACCCGCGCCCGCCTGAGGGGCACTTCCGGAAGAGGAGAGCACGCGCTCGCAAGGGACCTTCACGCGAGGTGAAAACCGCTTGGGCGGTACAGAACCTGGGTAGGCAGCCGTGGCGGGCGCAGCGTTTGCGCCGATTGCGGGTAAACCCGGCGATTATAGCCCGGGCCGCACCGCCATAAGAACCACGTAAGGGTATTTTCCTGACATTTTCGCCACTGTCACGCGAACACCCAAACAACGGCCACAAGTGCTCAGTGGCGCGCCACGGCGCTGGCGTGGAGGCAGATGGCCGCTGCGGCTGCAACGTTCAGCGATTCCTCTCCGCCGGGCTGACCAATGCGTACCGATATCGCCGCCATGTCCTCCAAGCCTCGCTGCAAGCCCTGGCCCTCATGTCCCATCATCCAAGCACATGGCCAAGGCAAGGACGCCTGGTGCAACCAGTCGCCTCGGTGAGAGCTCGTCGCCACCAGCGGCAGACCCAAGGCATCAAGATCTCTCGGCGCAAGCCCTTCCAGCAACGCCAGACCGAAGTGAGCCCCCATGCCAGCGCGCACCACCTTGGGAGACCAAAGCCCTGCTGTGCCTTTGATGGCCACTATCTGCTTGAACCCGAAAGCGGCAGCGCTCCGAAGAATCGAGCCCACGTTTCCGGCATCCTGCAGTCGGTCGAGAATCACCGTCGGCACGTTTTCGGCCAGGATCGGTTGCTTTTGAATTGATAGCAAATACCCCATTGGTGCGGGTGAATCAAGCCCCGAGACGCTGTCCCACAGTTC
>JBNKNN010000014.1:0-2839 GCA_050293865.1 Hydrogenophaga sp.
AGCTCCAGGCTTGCCAACACCTGCGGCAGTACGCGGTGCAGCATGGCGCGCGGCAATATTGGGCATCAGGTCGGCCACGTGAAGAAACGCTGCGCGATCCAATCCGATGTCAATGAATGCAGATTGCATACCCGGAAGTACTCTGGAGACCTTGCCGAGATAGATATTCCCTACCAGACCGCGCTCGAGCGTGCGCTCCATGTGCACTTCCTGCACAGCGCCTTGCTCGACCACGGCGACGCGGGTTTCCTGGGGTGACCAATTGATGAGAATGTCCTGGCTCATGGTGTCGGTGCGCGCGGCGCGGGATACGAGGTTCGGTAGAAACGTGGGAACGGGCCCAATGGGTTGCCGATCAGGCCGGTGGGCGCAAAAGAACCTGCTTCACTCATACCACGCGAACGCCGGCTTTTTCCAGTAGCTTTGCCGTTTCGTAAGCTGGCAAGCCCATGATGCCCGAATAGCTGCCGTGGATGCAGCTGATCCAGGTAGCGGCCAAGCCCTGAATGGCATAGCCACCAGCCTTCCCCATTGGCTCCCCCGAGTCAACGTAGCGCCTTATTTGCGCCCGACTCAAAGGCTCGAACGTCACTGTCGAAGTTGAAGTAGCTTGCCAGAGCTTCACTGATCGTTTGCCCGCAACGCCAACCGCCACCGATGTCAACACGCGGTGTTTCTGGCCTGCGAGCTGGCTGAGCATGCGAATGGCATCCTGGCTGGACGCCGGTTTGCCCAGAATATGCCGGCCCAAGGCGACGGTGGTGTCGGCACACAGAACCGGAGCAGCGCCCAGGCCCCTTCGGTGCATACGCTGTAGAGCAGCTTCCAGCTTGAGCCGCGTAACACGTTCGACATAGCTCAGCGGTGCTTCGCGAGGCAAGACTTCCTCCAGGGCCTCCGCGTCGACATCGTCATCTTTCCCCGGCAACAACAACTCGCACTGAACACCCCATTGCTCCAACAATTGGCGTCGACGAGGACTTTGCGAGGCGAGATAGATAAAGGACATGGTGACAGTTTGAGGGTGACCGAGTGTGTCAGTGCCCTACTCGCGGTGGTAGGGGTGGTTGGCATTGATGGACCAGGCGCGGTAGATTTGCTCGATCAGCAGGACGCGAACCATGGCGTGCGGAAGCGTCATATCAGACAAGCGAATCCGCTGGTGGGCCGCCTCTCTCAGCTCTGGGTCCAGGCCATCTGGCCCGCCAATGACAAGTGCAACATCGTCACCCCCCAGCTGCCATTGCTGAACCTGCTGCGCCAAAGCTTTGGTGCTCAACGGTTTGCCTCGTTCATCCAGTATGACGCGCCGACACCCTTTGGGCAGCACTGCCTCAATGCGTTCGCGTTCAGCCGCCATCAGCGACTCGGTGGACTTGCCAGCCGCCCTCGCTTCCGTTTTGACAACCCGCAACTCCACCTTGAAATCGGGCGGAAAGCGCTTGGCATAGTCATCGTAGGCTTCTTGTGCCCAGCTGGGCACCCGTTGCCCGACAGCGACGATCACGATCTTCATCGGGACGCGACGTCAGCGCTTCAAGCTGTCTTGCGTGTGGCAGATTTGCTCGCAGCCTTCTTGGCTGGCGCTTTCTTGGCAGGGGCTTTCTTGGCTGGAGCCTTCTTCGCAGATGCTTTGCCCGGCGCCTTCGCAGGCGCTTTTGCTGCAGGTAGCTTCACGGCGGCTTTCTTCACTGGAGCCTTTTTGGCAACAGTCTTTGCCGCACTCTTGCTCGCTGGCTTTTTCGCCGCAGCCTTGGCCTCCCCAGCCGTTGCCTTGGGGGTTGCAGCTGCTTTGGCCCGCTTGGTGCTGCCACCTTTGAGCTTGACCGGCTTTTCGCCCCAGATTTCTTCCAGGCGGTAGTACTGGCGAATCACTGGTTGCATGATGTGTGCCACGGCGGCGCCACAGTCCACAATGATCCACTCCCCGACGTCTTCGCCCTCGATGCGAGGTTTGTCGAAGCCCGCCTCCTTGACTGCATCCCGCACGCTGGCAGCCAGCGCCTTGGTTTGCCGGTTGGAGTTACCGCTGGCGATGATGACACGCTCGAACAAGGGCGAGAGCTCCAGCGTGTTGAACACCTGGATGTCGTGCGCCTTGACGTCCTCAAGGCCGTCAACGATCGCATTTTGAAGCCGCTGGATCTCTTTTTTTGCCGCTGATTCGCTGGTCATGTATGGGTCTGGTAGAGGTGATGTTGAGAAATATAGTCCGCCACGGCCGGTTGCACCAGTGCTTCGCGTGCATCGTGCAATCCGACAGGGCGAGAAAAACGGGCCCGCACTGCGGTCGCACTCACGTTGGTCTGTGGCATATCCAGCCGTACGAACGGGAGATCAATACCGGTCAGATCGGACACAGGGTGTTGTTCTGAAAATGCATCAAGCCCGATATGCGTGGCGCGATTAGCCACTGCCAAGGTTGCCTTGGTCAACACTTCTTGCCATCGCATCCAGGTCTTGAAAGCCAGCAACTGATCAGCCCCCAGAATCAAAAACAGTTGGGCATCGGGGTAATCGGACGCCAGCTCGCCCAAAGTATCTGCAGTATACGTGGCGCCTTGCCTGCGTGTCTCCCGGGGATCCACCCGGGTGCGTGGCAAATCGCCAAAGGCCAACAAGCTCATGGCCAGACGGTGCTCGGCCTCTGAGAGACTCCTGGGTTTGTGCCAAGCTTGGCCAGTGGGCAGGATGAGCAACAAATCCAGACCAAGCTGCTTCAGCGCCGTTTCAGCCAAGCTGCGATGTGCCTGGTGCGGGGGATCAAAGGCCCCTCCGAACATCCCCACCCGTCGAATGCTGCTCTTCTCAGCTGCGAAATCACTCACACCCAGTCCTT
>JBNKNN010000015.1:0-2158 GCA_050293865.1 Hydrogenophaga sp.
TAGCCAGATAGCTGCGTCGCAATGCGGGGGAGGTTGGCCGCACCTTGGCCTTGAGGGCCATGGCAACTTGCACAGGCGGGTACGCCGCTGAATTTGTTGCCGTTCTTGTATATGTAGGCGCCCATGGCCGCCAGTTCGGGATCCTTGACCTCGTGCTTGGTCACAGGCATCGCCTCGTAGTATTTGCCCAATGCCAGCATGTCGTCGGAGGTCAGTTTGGCGACCATTTCCGCCATGGTCGTGCTCTTGCGTTGTCCGGACTTGAATGCTTCAAGCTGCTTGGCCACATACTCTGCGTGCTGGCCAGCCAGGCGTGGAAACACCTCGCTGGTGGAGTCGCCGCTTTCACCATGGCACAGAAAGCAAGAACCGCCGGCCAGCTTCTTCGCTCTGGCCATGCTTTCGTCCTGGGCTTGCGCGCCATTGGCTGCCAGCAAAGCAGCGGCAGCCATCACGCTGGCTGCTGCCCGTTGTAGAGGCAGAGAATATTTCATTCCATCACCCGTTACTGATATTTTTATTCGAAAAAGGCCCCGCCTCAGCGGGGCCGTTGCGTTGCAGAGAAGTGTCAGGCCAGTGTGTCGGCCCAGATGTTCTTCGCCCAGGCCAGGGCATAGCGGCTCTCCAATTCGCTGGCCGCCTTGGATATTCCGCCTGCACCCTCGACGGGAAGCATGGTCTTCTTATCGGCGTCGTAGCGGTGGACACTGGCCACATGTACCACTTCGTCGGGAGCGACGAAGCTGTAGCAGGTGTTTGCGTAGATGGGCATGCCTGGTGGCACCTTGCCCATCAGCAGCGAGACCACGGCTGCTGCACAGGTCTTGCCGTGCTGGTTGGCCATATGGCCCGACTTCGGCATCTTCGGTGCGCCTTGCACCGAGTCGCCGAGCACGTGCACGTTCTTGGCCGCTTTGGATTCGAAGGTCAGGAAGTCCACCTCGCACCAGCGGTCGTTGGCTGTGGCAAGACCAGACTTTCGGGCAATGACACCGGCGCGCATTTGCGGAATGACGTTGGCCACATCGGGCTTGAAGTCGTCTGCAAACTCGAACTTGAGCGTGTTGGTCGCTGTGTCCACGTCCACCACCTGGTGTTTGGGGCGGTAGTCGATGATGCCCTTGTAGTGCTCATCCCAGGCTTTCATGAACAGGCCCTTCTTGGACTGGATATCGTCGTTTGCATCGAAGACGATGACCTTGCTCTTGGGCTTCGCAGTCTTGAAGTAACTGGCGATCATGCAGGCGCGCTCGTAGGGGCCGGGAGGGCAACGGTAGGGGGCCTTGGGGATTGACAGCGCGTAGACACCGCCATCGGGCATGGCCTCGAGTTGCTTGCGAAGCGCCACGGTCTGCGCGCCTGCCTTCCAGGCGTGCAGGACTTTGTCTTGTGCGCCTGGTTTGGTCATGCCGGGCATGGTCTCCCACATGAAATCGATGCCGGGCGAAACGATCAGTCGGTCATAGGGCAGCATGCTGCCGCCGGCGAGCTTGACCATTCGCTTTTCAGCGTCAATGGACTCGACCATGTCACGCACCATCTTCACGCCATGGCGCTTGGCCAGGTTGTCGTAAGGCGTGGTGATATCGGCAATGGTTTTGTAGCCGCCGAGGACCAGGTTGGAAATAGGGCAGGAGATGAAGGTCGGGTTGGGCTCGACCAAGGTCACTTCGATGCCGTAGTCAGAGAACATCCGTACGTACTTGGCTGCTGTTGCACCAGCGTAACCGCCACCGATGACAACGACCTTGCCCTTGCTGCCGCCCACGGAGGCGCAACCAGTGAGGGTACCCAGGCCCGCGACGGCGGAGCCGGCTGCCAGCGTCTGTACGAAGTGTCGACGTTGAATCATGATCAGGTCTCCTCTCTTTATTTCTTCTGTGCTGCGAAGTAGGCGGCCAGTTGGGCCAACTGCTCGTCGGTGTAGCCCTTGGAGAGCTGGTGCATCACGGTGGCAGGCTTGCGGCCGGTCTTGAAGTCCATCAGCTTTTCAAGCAGTTCCTCCTTGTCCTTGCCCGCAAGGGCCTCCATGCCCTTGAGGGCGTGGCCATCCGTGCCATGGCAGTTGGCACAGGCTGCCGCCCAGACGCGAACCTGGTTGACTTCAGCTTGTGCGGCACAAGCTGCGGTCAGCAAGCCCGCCAAGGCGAGCCACTTC
>JBNKNN010000016.1:0-13996 GCA_050293865.1 Hydrogenophaga sp.
AGCGCTCACTGGTCGTGTAGAGAGCATGCTTGAGATCACTCACTATGGCGGTGTGCAGAGCGAACGAGGCAGGCCCTTCCATGGAAGCCGTTTGACCCAAGGCGGCAATTCTTTGCTCGATTGGCGCCAGTTCTTCTGTCAGTTTGAATTCGGGTCTGGCAGCGAGCAGTGACCGGAGTTCATTCATTTTCTGCGCGAGGACAGCGTGTTCGGCCTCGAGCTTTGGTTTGACCGACTGATTGCCGCCCAGAAGCATTGCTGTCATCCCTCGATGGCGCTGCACTGACTGGATGACTGCGCCAATACCGTCGACGATACCGACACCCGCCATCTCGCGCTCGGAGAACGCAATGTCGTCGCTTAGCCGATTGACCAAGACGACGGTGATGACCAACAACGGAATCAGGAGAGTCAGCCCCAGAACACCGAGCTTGACCGGCAGGCGCAGCTGTCGCATGAGCATCACGCCGGGCTTGAATGGCTTGAATGAAATCATATAGGTGGCTCGTATGACGGAAAGTCTTCTACGGTGGTGCAAATCAGGCTTGTCGACTACTTATCGGCCGTCGGTACTCGTTCTTGACACCCCAATAACCCGCGTCGAATCACTGAAGCCAGCTCCGGCCTGCTTGATGGGCTTCGAAGAAGCGGAACAGCTGAACAGACATCAGCCGCAACCCGTCGTCGGCCAGGCTGTGCGCATCGACCAGTTGCTTCAGCGCATATTGGCGATCGCCAATCATCAGTACCTGGCTGACCGGCAGGCCATGGCTGGACATGCGCAGGCAAAACGCTTCGAGCAACCCGGGCGGCCAGGGAACACCCACTCGCCGCTCCTGCCAGGCTGCACTTGCCCGCTCCCAGCGAGTCTCCGTATCGGCTTCGGTTTCGGCATCGTCGTGTGCGTGCAGTGTGCCGGGTATGGTGGGCAGGTACTGCGGGTGAGATGGTGAGTGTGGGTGGGCTGCGGACGCGCGGCGTCCCTGGAATGGGGATGGTTGGCTCACATTGGCCTCCTGAAGGTCAGATGGTTGTCTGCTATGGACCTGGCGCTGGAGGCTTCGCTGTTTCAACTCGACCAACGAACCAGACCCAACCCTGCATGGCCAACTGTAGGCAGATGGTGTTGTTGCAAAAGCCCGATAAACAGGGAAAATCCGTTCTACTCATGCACGGCAACAGCGCGCCCGCCTGCTTCCGGGCACTGCAAATAGAAAGCCCACCCCCCGCGCGGAGAAGTGGGCCGGTACGTGGCCAGAGCGCACGCACGCATGAATGCTTGTCGAATTGGGGCGTCAGGCCAGCGCAGATGCCTCCAGCTTGGCAAACGCTTCCACCACCTCAGGCGGCGCCTGAACGAGTTCAATCAACACCCCTTCCCCACTGATGGGGAACTCGTCATTGCCCTTGGGGTGCAGGAAGGTGATGTCGAATCCGGCTGCTCCACGCCGAATACCACCTGGCGCAAACCGCACGCCCTGCGCGGTCAACCACTCCACCGCCACAGGCAGATCGTCGATCCACAAGCCGACATGGTTCAGCGGCGTTGCATGGACAGCCGGCTTTTTGTCGACATCCATGGGTTGCATCAGATCGACCTCGACCTTGAACGGCCCTTGTCCGATAGCGCAAATGTCCTCGTCCACATTCTCGCGCTCGCTCTTGAAGGTTCCGGTGATTTCCAGGCCCAACATGTCGACCCACAGCTTCTGAAGACGCTGCTTGCTCGGGCCGCCAATGGCGATCTGCTGGATACCCAATACCTTGAAAGGACGTGGAGAGCTGGAGGGATTTGGCGCCGCGCCGCCCCCAGCCGGACCAGCCGCCTCGAGGGGCAGCGACCCATGCAATGGTGGAGTGTGCGAGCCGGTCATGCTTCGAACTCCACGATGGGCTGATCCACCACCAGGCTCTCGCCTTGCTTGGCCATGACCTTGGCCACTACTCCATCGGCGGTGGCGAACAACACGTTTTCCATCTTCATGGCCTCGATCACTGCCACACGCTCACCTGCCTGGACCTTCTGGCCGACTTCAACAGACACGTCCACCAACAGGCCTGGCATGGGTGACAGCACGAACTTGCTCATGTCTGGCGGCGCTTTGAACGGCATGAGCTGATGCAGCTCGGCCATCCGCGGCGAGATCACCATGGTTTCCAGTTTGGTGCCGTTGTGTTGCACCACCAGCGACAGCGGGTTGGCGGGCGAGCCACGCTCAATCTGGGCGGTAAAGGGTTCGCCATTGCATTCACCCACGATCACAATGTCGTTGAGGCGTGACGGGGAGTTGATTTTGTAGCGTTTGACGTTGTCGCCCTCGCCCACCATGACCGATGCGTACCCTGTCTCGCCCACGAACTCGTCCACGTGAACAGGCGTGTATCTGTGTTTCCCTTCTGCAGACAAGCTGACCACGGTGTAGTCCTTGCCCACTTTCACACCGTAACCCGGCAACTGGCCAGAGATTCCCAACGCGCGTTCACGCGACTTGCGGCGAACGAATGCTGCAAGGGCCACCAGAAAATCCGGATCGCTGTGAGGCACGTCCTCGGCACGGAAACCGTCTGCATAGTGCTGAGCAATGAAGCCTGTGTTGAACTGGCCCGAGACAAAGTTCGGATGTGCCAGCAATGCCGCCTGGAACGGAATGTTGCTGTTGATGCCGCGGATGACGAAGCCATTGAGCGCTTCACGCATCTTGGCGATGGCCTCGTTGCGGTCTTTGCCGTGCACGATGAGTTTGGCGATCATCGAGTCATAGAACATCGGGATCTCGCCGCCCTCGAACACACCGGTGTCCACTCGCACGCCATGGGTGTGGACGGTATCGGCCTGCCACATGGTTTCTTCCGGTGTGGTGAATCGCACCAGACGGCCTGTGGAGGGAAGGAAGTTGCGGAAGGGGTCTTCCGCGTTGATACGGCACTCGATCGCCCAGCCGTCGCGCTTGACGTCGGCTTGCGTGAGGGGCAGTTTCTCGCCAGCAGCCACGCGAATCATCAGCTCTACGAGGTCCAGTCCGGTGATGCACTCGGTGACCGGATGCTCCACCTGCAGCCGGGTATTCATTTCCAGGAAGTAAAAGTCCTGGTCTTTGCCCACCACGAATTCCACCGTGCCGGCACTCTGGTACTTCACTGCCTTGGCCAACGCCACCGCCTGCTCGCCCATGGCTTTGCGGGTTTCGTCGCTGATGAACGGCGATGGTGCCTCTTCAATCACCTTCTGATGGCGGCGCTGGATCGAGCACTCGCGTTCGTTCAGGTAGACAACGTTACCATGGCTGTCACCGACCACTTGGATCTCGATGTGGCGTGGCTGCTCCACAAACTTTTCGATGAAGATGCGGTCGTCACCGAAGCTGTTGCGTGCTTCGTTCTGGCACGCCGTGAAGCCTTCAAGCGCTTCCTTGTCGTTGAATGCTACGCGCAGGCCTTTGCCGCCGCCGCCAGCCGACGCCTTGATCATGACGGGGTAGCCAATGCCCTTGGCGATCTCGACGGCCTTCTCGGCCGATTCAATGGGATCGTTGTAACCAGGAATGGTGTTGACCTTGGCCTCATTGGCCAACTTCTTCGAAGCAATCTTGTCGCCCATGGCGGCGATGGAGTGAGCCTTGGGACCGATGAAGGCAATGCCTTCCTTCTCGCAGCGTTCGGCGAACGCCTCGTTCTCGGAAAGGAAACCGTAGCCTGGGTGAATGGCTTCGGCACCCGTCTTCTTGGCGGCTTCGATGATCTTGTCGGCGACAAGGTAGGACTCGCGGCTGGGCGCGGGCCCAAGCAACACGCCTTCGTCGGCCAGACGCACATGGCGTGCTTCCTTGTCAGCCTCTGAGTAGACCGCCACGGTGGCAATACCCATCTTGCGGGCGGTGGCAATCACTCGACAAGCAATTTCGCCACGGTTGGCGATCAGGATCTTTTTGAACATATTGATGTCCTACTTCTCAACAAATGTGGATGCACGAGGGCCGCGAATTCGAGAGCACCGCAGAACCGGCTTGGCCGGATTGCTGGTGCTGCCCCCTTGAGTGGGTGAGGCGAAGCGGCGCGGAGGTGAGCAGATTCACAGAGGGATGTTTCCGTGCTTGCGCCACGGGTTCTCGATCTTCTTGTCCTTGAGCATCACCAACGAGCGGCAGATGCGCTTGCGCGTTTCGTGCGGCAGGATGACGTCGTCGATGAAGCCGCGAGCGCCGGCCACGAATGGGTTGGCGAAGCGAGCCTTGTATTCAGCCTCGCGCTGGGCCAGCTTCTCAGGATCCTTCTTCTCTTCGCGGAAGATGATCTCCACGGCGCCTTTGGCACCCATCACCGCAATCTCGGCGTTCGGCCACGCGAGGTTGACGTCGCCGCGCAGGTGCTTCGACGCCATCACGTCATACGCGCCACCGTAGGCCTTGCGGGTGATGACCGTGATCTTGGGCACCGTGCACTCTGCGTAGGCATACAGAAGCTTTGCTCCGTGTTTGATGATGCCACCGTACTCTTGACTGGTACCGGGCATGAAGCCTGGCACATCGACAAACGTGACGACCGGAATATTGAAGGCATCGCAGAAGCGGACAAAACGCGCTGCCTTGATGGAGCTCTTGATGTCCAGGCAACCGGCCAGCACCAGCGGCTGGTTGGCCACGATGCCCACGGTCTGACCATCCATACGAGCAAAGCCGATCAGTATGTTCTTGGCGTACTCCGGCTGCAGCTCAAAGAAGTCACCATCGTCGACCGTCTTGAGAATCAGCTCCTTCATGTCGTAGGCCTTGTTGGGGTTCTCAGGCACCAGCGTGTCCAGGCTCAACTCCATGCGGTCGATCGGGTCTCCGCTAGGGCGAACAGGCGCTTTCTCGCGGTTGCTGAGCGGCAGGTAGTTGAACAGGCGGCGCAGCATGAGCAACGCTTCCACATCGTTTTCGAAGGCCAGATCGGCCACACCGCTGCGGCTGGTGTGGGTCACGGCCCCACCCAGCTCTTCCGCGGTCACCTCCTCGTGTGTGACAGTCTTGACCACTTCCGGTCCGGTCACGAACATGTAGGAGCTGTCCTTGACCATGAAAATGAAATCGGTCATGGCGGGCGAATACACCGCGCCACCAGCGCTGGGACCCATGATCATGCTGATCTGGGGGACGACGCCGGAGGCCATGACATTGCGCTGGAAGACTTCGGCGTAGCCGCCGAGAGAAGCGACGCCCTCCTGGATACGGGCGCCGCCGGAGTCGTTCAAACCGATAACAGGTGCGCCGACCTTCATGGCCTGATCCATCACCTTGCAGATCTTTTCGGCATGGGCCTCAGACAAGGCGCCTCCAAAGACGGTGAAGTCTTGGCTGAAGACGAACACCAGGCGCCCATTGATCATGCCGTAACCGGTCACCACACCATCACCCGGAATCTTGTTCTCGGCCATGCCGAAATCGGTGCAACGGTGTTCAACGAACATGTCCCACTCCTCAAAGCTGCCCTCGTCCAGCAGCAGCTCAAGGCGCTCGCGAGCAGTGAGCTTACCCTTCTTGTGTTGCGCATCGGCGCGGCGCTCACCACCGCCCAGGCGGGCAGCGGCGCGCTTCTTCTCGAGTTGTTCCAGGATGTCTTGCATGTTGTGCTCTCCAGATGGATGCGAGGCTTGAAATGCCGTTGGGTTGATCGTTTTTTGTCAGTGCAGAGGAGCGGTCTTGGCCGAGGTCTGGGTCAGTCAAACAACTCCAATAATTGCCGGGCTGCGGTCGAAGCCGGCATGTGTCCGTCAATGACGGCTTGCGAAACGTTGGCGAGTTGGGCGCGTACTTGCGGGTGTTCCCGAAACCGTGCCTTCAAGCCGGCCTCGATGCGCTCCCACATCCAGGCCTTGGCTTGCTGCTGCCTCCGATTGGCCAGGCGGCCATTGGCGGTTTGCAGCCGCTTGAAGTCTGAGACGGCATTCCAGAAGATGTCCACACCGTCGCCGCGCAAGGCACTGATCTGGATGACTTGCGGGTGCCAGGTCGCTTCATCAAAATGCCCGTGATCCGGATTCCCATGCATGCCCAACAACCTCAGAGACGAAGTGATCTGAGCCCGTGCTCGCGTGGCTGCGTCCGGATCGATATCGGCCTTGTTGATGACGACCAGGTCGGCCAGTTCCATCACGCCCTTCTTGATCGCTTGCAAGTCGTCGCCTGCATTGGGCAGCTGCAGCAAGCAGAACATGTCGGTCATGCCATGCACGGCGGTTTCACTCTGACCCACGCCCACGGTTTCAACGATGACCACGTCATAGCCTGCTGCTTCGCAGACCAGCATGGCCTCGCGCGTCTTCTCGGCAACACCACCCAGCGTACCGCTGCTGGGGCTGGGGCGGATGTAGGCTTCGGCTTTGACCGAGAGTTGCTCCATGCGTGTCTTATCACCCAGGATGGAGCCGCCCGAGACGGACGAGGTTGGGTCAACTGCGAGCACCGCGACCCGATGGCCATGTGCGATCAGGTGAAGTCCGAGCGCCTCGATGAAGGTGCTCTTGCCCACGCCCGGTACACCACTGATGCCCAGACGAAGACTGTTGCCCGTGTGCGGCAACAAGGCCGTCAGCAACTCGTCGCCCTGGGCCCGATGGTCGGCACGGGTGGATTCCAGCAGCGTGATGGCCTTGGCCATGGCGCGCCGCTGCACCGCCGCGCTGCCATGAAGAATCCCGTCAAGATAACCGCTTGATCTGCTCATACCCTGCATGTCAACATCCCGGGACACCGCGGAACTGGCCCTGCCAGGCCGCTGGTGTCGCCCCCTTGAGGGGGTAGCGCGCAGCGCCGCGGGGGTGAATCACGAGATGGCCTTTTTGATTTGCTCCAGCACGTCCTTGGCGCTTGCGGGGATTGGCGTACCAGGGCCGTAAACGCCTTTGACGCCAGCTTCGTACAGGAAATCGTAGTCCTGACGCGGCACCACGCCGCCCACAAACACGATGATGTCGTCTGCGCCCTGTTTTTTCAGCTCGGCGATGATGGCGGGCACCAATGTCTTGTGGCCAGCGGCCAGAGTCGACACGCCGACTGCGTGCACATCGTTCTCGATGGCCTGGCGGGCACATTCTTCCGGTGTCTGGAACAGCGGCCCCATATCGACGTCGAAGCCAAGGTCTGCGTAGGCCGTGGCCACTACTTTGGCACCTCGGTCGTGGCCGTCCTGACCCAACTTGGCGATCATCACGCGGGGCCGACGACCCTGCGCTTCTGCAAAATCGGCAATTTCCTTCTTGAGCTGTTCCCAGCCTTCGGCAGAGTCATAGGCGGCAGCATACACACCAGTCACCTTTTGCGTATCGGCGCGGTGGCGCCCAAAGACTTTCTCCAAAGCGTCGGAGATCTCGCCCACCGTCGCCCGCAGACGCGTGGCCTTGATGGACAGGTCCAGCAAATTGCCCTCACCGGCTTCGGCGGCGGCGGTGAGCGCCTCCAGGGCGGCCACCACAGCGACTTCATCGCGGCTGGCGCGCAACTGTTTGAGGCGCGCGATCTGCGAGTCGCGCACTTTCACGTTGTCCACTTCCAGGATTTCAACTGGGTCTTCCTTGGCCAGCTTGTACTTGTTGACGCCGACAATGACGTCCTTGCCAGAATCGATGCGAGCCTGCTTCTCTGCTGCGCTGGCTTCGATCTTGAGCTTGGCCCAGCCGCTGTCCACAGCCTTGGTCATGCCCCCCATGGATTCCACTTCTTCAATGATGGACCAAGCCTTGTCTGCCATGTCCTGAGTGAGCTTCTCCATCATGTACGACCCGGCCCAAGGGTCCACCACGCTGGTGATGTGAGTCTCTTCCTGAATGATGAGCTGCGTATTGCGGGCAATACGGGCCGAGAACTCGGTGGGCAACGCAATGGCTTCGTCCAGCGCATTGGTGTGCAAGGACTGCGTGCCGCCAAACACGGCGGCCATGGCTTCAATGGTGGTTCGCACGACGTTGTTGTATGGATCTTGCTCGGTGAGCGACCATCCCGAGGTCTGGCTGTGCGTTCGCAGCATGAGACTCTTCGGGTTCTTGGCGTCGAACCCCTTCATGATGCGCGCCCACAGCAGGCGACCAGCGCGCATCTTGGCGATCTCAAGGTAGAAGTTCATACCCACGGCCCAGAAGAAGGACAGGCGCGGCGCAAAGGCGTCGACGTCCAGCCCTTTGGCCATGGCCGTCTTCACATACTCTTTGCCATCCGCCAGCGTAAAGGCCAGTTCCAGCGCCTGGTTGGCACCGGCTTCCTGCATGTGATAGCCAGAGATGGAAATCGAGTTGAACTTGGGCATGTTCTGCGCCGTGTACTCGATGATGTCGCCGATGATCTTCATCGACGGCTCGGGCGGGTAGATATAAGTATTGCGGACCATGAACTCCTTGAGGATGTCGTTCTGGATGGTCCCTGAGAGTTTGTCTTGCGACACGCCCTGCTCTTCGGCAGCAATCACGTAGCCCGCCAGCACCGGCAGCACGGCGCCGTTCATGGTCATGGATACCGAGACCTTGTCGAGCGGAATGCTGTCGAACAGGATCTTCATGTCCTCCACGCTGTCAATGGCCACGCCGGCCTTGCCCACATCGCCAGTGACACGCGGGTGGTCACTGTCATAGCCACGGTGGGTGGCCAGATCGAAGGCCACCGACACCCCTTGCCCGCCGGCAGCCAGTGCCTTGCGGTAGAACGCATTGGACTCTTCTGCTGTTGAGAAACCAGCATATTGGCGAATCGTCCAGGGGCGCACTGCGTACATCGTTGCCTGAGGGCCGCGGACAAAGGGCTCCATGCCTGGCAAGGTGTTGGCATACGGCAAGCCGTTCAGGTCTTCTGCGGTGTACAGCGGCTTGACGGTGATGCCCTCCGGGGTCTGCCAGTTCAAGGCTTCAACATCGCCACCCGGCGCGGACTTTTGGGCCAGGCGGGTCCAGGCTTCCATGGAGGGTGGATTGAATTCGGTGGGCTTTTGGCTCATGGCGAAAGGATGTGCAAGTGCAACAAATAAGGACTGACCATTTTACGTCATTCATAATTATTGATGCAAAATATTCGACCTCGCTTACAATCTGTCCATCCCCTCTCCCTATCTTCCTCTCTGAATGTCCGCAGTGTCTCTCGCCCCCCGCGCCCTTTACCAAGAAGTTGCCGAGCTGCTGCGTCAACGCATCTTCAAGCGCGAGCTGGAGCCGGGAAGCTGGATTGACGAACTGAAGATTGCGGAGGAATACGGTATCAGCCGCACACCACTTCGGGAAGCCCTCAAGGTGTTGGCCGCCGAGGGCCTGGTCACCATGAAAGTCCGCCGGGGAGCCTACGTCACCGAAGTTTCCGAGAAAGATCTGTCTGACGTTTACCACCTGCTGAGTTTGCTGGAGTCGGACGCAGCCGGAGTGGTCGCCACCCAGGCCAGCGATGCTCAACTCTTGGAATTGCGCGCCATGCACGAAGAATTGGCTGCAGCAGTGAACGACAGGGAGCGATTTTTCGCCATCAATGAGCAGTTCCACCTGCGCCTGCTGGAAATGGCGGACAACCGGTGGCGCGAGCAGATGGTGGCAGACCTGCGCAAAGTCATGAAGCTCAACCGGCACCACTCCCTGTTCAAGACAGGACGCCTCCATGACTCATTGGCAGAACATGCAGCCATCATGAAGGCCATTGCCGCTCGCAATGGCGTGCTGGCCGCTGAACGCATGAGAGAGCACTTCGCCAACGGTTTGGAGGCAGCCGCCTGACAACCAGTCTCAGGTGGTGAACGCCGAAACTGGAGCGAATCGCGCAATCGCGTAATCGCGGTTTGCACCAAAACTGCCCTTCGCATGATATGGACACCCATGCGGCACTCGCAGGCCAACCCCATTGGTACCAATTCGGTGCAGAAGTCTGCAGAAACCAGGGGGCGTCCCTGGCACGTATTCTGCTAATGCTGAAACGTCAGTGATCAGTCCAATGGCGGGCCAGCACTGATGCAGCAGTCCCGCATTCACGGCTGCACCTAAGGACAACGGCGTCCCTGCTCTTCGATGGCTCTCGAGCCCCCTCAAGAGATAGGGTCGCCGTTTCCTTTTTTGGGCGCGACGGAATTGCCGCATCTCACCTACCACCGTTGTCTGACCGAGAAATGAGACCGGCTTTCAACCTAGTACCGAAGGAAACGCACCATGGCATACCTTGCACCAACGGAATTCGTGACCAAGATGGTCGACGCAGGCGAATCCAAGCTCATGATGTCCACCCGTGACACTCTCATACGCGCCTACATGGCAGGCGCAATCCTGGCGCTGGCCGCTGCTTTTGCAGTCACCATTGCCGTCAACACTGGCAACTTCCTGATCGGCGCCCTCCTCTTTCCAGTAGGCTTTTGCATGTTGTACCTGCTGGGTTTCGACTTGCTGACCGGCGTGTTCACCCTTGCGCCCCTGGCCGTACTGGACAAGCGTCCCGGCGCAACCTGGGCAGGGGTGATGCGAAATTGGTCACTCGTGTTTGTCGGCAACTTTGCCGGCGCCATGACCACCGCGCTCTTCATGGCGATCATCTTCACCACAGGCTTCAGCGAAGCGCCCAATGCCGTGGGGTTGAAAATTGGCTCCATTGGCGAAGCGCGCACAGTGGGCTACGCAGAGCATGGGTTTGCAGGCATGCTGACGTTGTTCATCCGCGCCGTGATGTGCAACTGGATGGTCTCTACGGGCGTGGTCGCCGCCATGATGTCCACCTCGGTTTCCGGCAAAGTCATTGCCATGTGGATGCCGATTCTGGTGTTCTTCTACCTGGGCTTCGAGCACTCCATCGTGAACATGTTTCTGTTCCCATCCGGATTGATGCTGGGTGGTGACTTCACCGTCATGGACTACCTGTTCTGGAACGAAATCCCCACTGTGCTTGGCAACCTGGTCGGCGGACTGACCTTCGTCGGCGCCACGCTGTATTCCACACACTACAAAACCGCACCCAAGCGCGCCTTGGCCTGACTGGTTCTGGGCACCTGCCCGGGCAGGTACCCAGCCCAACTCCCAACCCCTTGGTCGTGGAAGGGCCACCCCCGACCCGGCCAGCTTTTCATCTGGCGTTTCCCTCCAGCAGCGGCTCATGAGCATGCAGAACCACTTGAATGTCCGGGTTGGCCAGTATTCGGACAAAGGGCGCAAGCTCCAGAATCAGGACTTCCATGGTTTGTGCGTTCCCCTTGACCCGCAACTGACGTCCAAAGGCATTGCAATCGCCATCGCCGATGGCATCAGCACCAGCAAAGTCAGCCATGTCGCTGCGGAATCGGCCGTCGCCAGCTTCCTGGCCGACTACTACTGCACATCAGAAGCGTGGAGCGTGAAACGGTCCGCCGAGCGCGTGATCTCAGCCACCAACTCGTGGCTGCATTCCCAGACACGGCAGAGCCAACACCGGTTCGACACCAACAGAGGATACGTGTGTACGCTCAGCGTGCTCGTGCTGCGCCATACCACCGCACACCTGTTTCACGTCGGCGACTCGCGCATCTACAGGCTGCATGAGCGCAGTCTCGAACAACTCACCAACGACCACCGTGTATGGATGGGCGGTGAACAAAGCTACCTGGCTCGAGCCATGGGCGCTCACTCACAAGTCGAGATCGATCATCGACAGATCGAAATCTCCAGTGGTGACATCTATGTGCTGGCCACGGATGGCGTCCACGAACACATTGAGGCCAAGGTCATCCACGCAGCAATGGCAGCCCATCCGGCGGACATGGACGCCGCCGCCAAGGCCGTGGCGGAGCACGCTTACGAACAAGGCAGCGAGGACAACCTGACCATCCAACTGGTGGTGATTGACTCCGCTCCTGGCACCAGCGACACCCGCCTGCCTCCTCCGGAATCGAGGCTCGCGTTCGCCCCCGCCCTGCACCCTCGCTCGCGATTCGAGGGCTACACCATCGTTCGAGAGCTCCATCAAACACACCGCAGCCAGCTATTTCTGGCCACCGACGATGAGTCAGGGATGAAGGTGGTCATCAAGGTTCCGTCGACCGAAATGAAGACCGACCCAGCGGAACTTGAACGCTTGCAGATGGAGGAATGGATTGCGAGAAGGGTGGATAGCCTGCACCTGCTCAGACCTCACAACAGCGGTCGTGAGCGCAAGCACCTATTCGTTGCGATGGAACACGTCGAAGGTCAGACACTCGAGCAATGGATGACCGATCACCCTGCACCCACACTGGAAGAAGTGCGCAACATCGTCGAGCAAATCGGCAAAGGCTTGCAAGCATTGCATCGCATGGAGATGATCCACCAAGATCTGCGTCCGGCCAATGTGATGATCGAACATACGGGCACAGTGAAGATCATAGACTTCGGCACGGTAAGGGTGACAGGCCTTGGAAACATCGCTCCTGAGCAGGCGCCAGTTCCGGGGTTCGTGCAGTATGCTGCGCCGGAATACTTCACTGGGGACGGTGGCTCGCCAGCGTCGGACCTGTTCTCGCTGGCCGTCATGACATACGAAATGCTCAGCGGGCGACTTCCCTATGGCCTCGATCTGGCCAAAACCCGCACCAGAGCCGAACAACGCAAGCTCAGCTACCGGAGTGTCATTGACGAGAATCGGCCCATTCCGCTTTGGCTCGACGGCATCTTTCGCAAGGCATTGCATGTCGATCCATTTCGTCGCTACCAGGAGATCAGTGAATTCATTCACGACTTGCGACATCCTCCTGAAGGCATGCTTCACGCACGGCGACCGCCTCTGGCTGAGCGACATCCGGTGCTGCTCTGGAAAGGGATTACGCTGATGCTGCTGCTGGCAGTGCTGTTGCTTTTGGCCACTCACCCTTGGGTGCGGGGACTCTGAAGGCGCCACTTTCGTGAAAAAAGCACCGGGAGGCAGCCCCGCGTGTCACCTTCGCGCCGCAGAGAAGGGCATGATCGACAGCGAGACTGTCCTGCCCTGCGAGGGCCCTCTGCACGAAATGAAATGGACGAATTCGCGACCAGGGCGAAGCGCAAGCCACAGCGATAGCCGGCGCTATCGCGAGGTTTTGCAACGTCGCCCTGGGTGTGACGGCGCCATTTCGTTTGCAAGCTGTTTGCGGGTCAGCACACTAGCTCAGGGCTGAGCCCACCTCCCGATGCACGGAGCGACATAGCATGACGACTGCCAAACTTGCCCAACCTGGGATTCTTGCCCCCATTCCTTCACATGCGCGCTATCTGAGCTTTCAGTTGCGCGTGGGAGCCGATCCGAGCACGGCACTGCGCCGCTTGGCCACACAAGCCGACGGTGACTCCACTGTCGTGGCCATAGGGCCATCGCTGGTCCGGGTACTGGGCAAGGAGATTGCAGGCCTGCGCGAGTTTCGCGGGATTGAAGGCGCAAGGGTCAAACTGCCATCGACCCCGGTGGATTTGATGCTTTGGTTGCGGGGTGGCGAGCGTGGAGAGCTCTTGTTGCGTAGCCGCCATCTTGAGACGTTGCTGGCGCCATCGTTTGAGATCGCTTACATCACCGACGCGATTCGTCACATCGATGGTCGCGATCTGACTGGCTACCGGAATCAGGCCGAGCGACTGGTTGGCGAGGCTGCAGCCGATGCGGCCATCCTCCCCAGCTCTGAAGGGCCACTGGCAGGGAGCAGCTTCGCCACTGTCATGCGCTGGCACCATCGACTCAGCCGTTTTGAGGATATGTCTCGTGCGCAGCAGGACGACACCTTCGGCAGCGACCGAGAGACCAGTGAAAAGCTCCATGATGCGCCCCCCTCGGCCCATGCCAAGCGCGTCGATCGCCAATGTTTCGAGCCTCCAGCCGTCATGCTCAGACGCTCCATGGCCTATGTGGACGGCAACGAAGGAGGCTTTGCATTTGCGTGCTTTGCGACTTCTTTCGATCCTTTCGAGCGGATTCTGACCAGGATGTCCGGCGCAGAGGACGGTATCGTCGACGCCTTGTTCAGTTTCTCCGAGCCCGTCACCACTACCTACTTCTGGTGCCCTCCCGTGAGCGATGGATGGCTTGATCTGTCGACCCTC
>JBNKNN010000017.1:0-15733 GCA_050293865.1 Hydrogenophaga sp.
GCCGCATACCATGGGGCAGTTGTTCAACATTGCAAGACCTACTGGAGAGACTCTCGGTCATGACCCCACAACAGATTGTCGCCGTAGGCATTCGCCTTCTTGCCATTTGGTTGCTCATCACTGCCATTGAGTACGCCGTCGAGGTTCCCATGGCTCTTCATGAAGCGTACTTGGAGGGCAAAACGGCCCAGGCCTACGTTGTGGCGGGCCTATATGCTCTGGCAGCCATCTTCCTGTGGGTATTCCCCATGTGGTCGGCCCACAAGCTACTTCCGCGCACCAAATTCGACGACACGATACGGCTACAGACAGGTGAGGCGGCCCGCACTGGCTGTGCGCTGATCGGGTTGTGGGTCCTGGTGAAAGGCCTTCTGGGTGCCGTTTGGTTCTTCTTTCGTGCATCTCTGGTGGCGGGAAGCCAATCGGTGTTTGACGGCCTCGATATGTCCGCTAGAGTGGACATGGTCGTGACGATTGCAAGCCTTGTTATTGGTTTGGTGCTCATCTTCAAGGCACGCTCTTTTGCATCGCTGGTCGTCCAGGGGGTTGCTGACAATGCGCCTGACCGACAATGACGCCCTAGCTAGCGCGAGAATGGAATTCATCTGTAGTCCGCGCCAAGGGTTCGCAGAAATGAAGAGGGAAGCAACATGCCTGTTATTTACGAGAAACGAACCTACTCCGTCATTGTTGGCCAGATGTCCGAAGTGATTCGTCTCTACACCACGCTGGGATGGCCGGCCATGGAAGCAGGGGGCTTCGCCAAGAACTGTGTCGGCTACTTCACCAGCGATACAGGCGAGCTGCATCAGCTCGTGCATTTGTGGCGTTTCGAGAACGATGACGTTCGGCGCGACTTCTGGAAGCGGCTGATGCAGGATGAAGACTTCCTGAATTTTGCGAAGCAGTTGCGTCCGCTGATCAGCAAGCAGGCCAACCAGCTGTTGTTGGCGGCTCCCTGGGGCTCGCATCCATGACGAGTCTACCGCGCAGCCAGATCGATATCCGCCTTGAAACCGAGGCAGACCGCGCTGCGGTGGATGCTTTGACCCGCGAAGCGTTCTGGAATCTCTACCGCCCTGGCTGCGATGAGCACTACACCACGCACCTGATTCGCAGTCACGAAGATTTCTTGCCAGATCTCACTTTCGTTGCTGAAGTGAATGGCGAGTTGGTGGGCAGCATTGTGTATACCCGCTCATGGCTGGAGGACGCACACAGTGGCAAGAGAACAGAGATAGCGACTTTCGGGCCATTGTGCGTGCTCCCGGGCTGGCAGCGTCAGGGGGTGGGATCAGCATTGGTCCAGCACACCAAGGCGCTGGCCGCGCAAATGGACTACCCGGCCATTGTCATCCTGGGAGATCCGCACAATTACTGCAAGCACGGCTTTCAAACCGGGCGAGACCTCAACATCTGTTCATCGGATGGACGCTACCCACTGGGCTTGCTGGTGCTGAAGTTGCGTTCGGACTTCTTTGGCGGAACAGGCAGCGAGTCCGAACAAAGCTTGAGGTGGACTTTGCACACCAGCCCGGTGTTCGAGTTCGACCCGGCCGATGCTCTGGCCTATGACGCGCAGTTTCCTCCCAAAGAGAAGCGGCACCAATGGACGCAAGACCTCTTCTCGATGCTGGTGCGCTCGGTGGTGGAATAGAGCGTTCATGGTCGCATGCGTGGTTGAACATGCGTGGTCAGCAGGCACATGAACGGGCCGTGCTGGCCCGTGCCGGATGCGGCCCTGGCATTCGCGCCTCCTTCCTCGCCACCAAAGCCCAAGGCGTACATGGCACAGGCTCCTTCGGCTCGCCAAATACAATGTCGAGCTGGCCTTGAGGTCAGGCAAGCCTGAATCCCGGGTCCTTCTTCATCTCTGTTTGGACGTTTCCCCATGAGTACTCTGCCTTCATGCCCTGCCTGCAACTCTGCCTATACGTATGAAGATGGAGATATGCTGATCTGCCCGGAGTGCGCGCACGAATGGAGGCCCGGGGAAGAGACGGCCGCCGGCAATGACGAGGACGCGATTGACGCCAAGGATTCCAACGGCAACGCGCTGGCCGATGGCGATGACGTCGTGGTCATCAAGGACCTCAAGGTCAAAGGTTCGTCTCTGGTAGTGAAGATAGGCACCAAAGTCAAGGGCATTCGATTGGTCTCGGGAGACCACAACATCGACTGCAAGGTCCCCGGTGTGGGTGCCATGAAGCTCAAATCCGAATTCGTGAAGAAGGCTTGATCGCGTTCGGCCCTCCCTTGGCTCACATTTGGCTACCCCTTGCGCTGCACGGCAGAGGTAAGCTTTGCATCATGCGATTTCCACGCTTGATCTCCTTCACACTGGCTGTCACGTCTGCAGCAGCCATATTCGTGCCAGCGCCAGTTCTCGCAGACTCAACCCAGGAACAACGCTTTCCTGACGTGGTCGGTGTGAAAGTCAAGCCGGCTGGATCAACGGACGCCGAGCGTCGATTCGATTTCGACGTCACGATCTCGTCTCCCTACGATTCACCCAGCCGCTACGCCGATGGCTTTCGGGTCAAGGGCAGAGACGGTACCGTGTACGGCGTGCGCAAGCTGTGGCATGACCACGCCTCCGAGCAGCCATTCACGCGCGACCTCCACGGTGTCAGCATCCCGCGTGACGTGTCCAGTGTGACCGTGGAAGCGCGCGACCAGCAACATGGATGGGGCGGAGAGACGCTGCAAGTGATCCTGCCTCGCCGCTGATGACATGCGGTTAGCGCGAGCGCGATGCGAAATCAGGGTCCTGAGCGGCCCCTCTGTCCCATGGACAGCGCTCGGTAAATGTTTGGTGGCAATCCCGCAGCCTGTTTGAACAAGCGGCTGAAATGCGCCAGGTCGGCAAAACCGCAACGATAGGCGATGTTTGTCAGTGGCTCTTGGGTGCTGATGACTGCATCAATGGAGGCATGCAAACGCACAGCTCTGAGTACAAACAGCCAGGTCAAGCCTCGTTGGGTCAACTTTCGCTGAAAGGTGCGTGGAGAACAGTTGAACTCCCTGGCCGCTTGCTCGACGTGCCATACCTGATCGGGTGCTTCTGCGACTCGCGCCAGCAGTGGCAGAAGAGGGTCGGCAGCGTCGAGTCCGTTGAACCATCCGCTGGCAATCGGGCGGCTTGGTCGCTCGACCATCTCCACGAGTATCTCTGGACGTCTTCGGCTGGCTTCGTGTTCGGTAGAAGCACAGCCCCCCATTCTTTCCATGGCCGCGGCGACGATGTGGCCGAGGAAACGGGCCACTTGGGGTGAGTGACAGGTCGGATCAGCACCCGTGCTTACCAGAATGGCTCGCTTTCCGTCCAGTTTCAGTTGCGTGTGGAAGTGACCGGGTAGATTGTCACTGATCGCGTTCCAGCGACGGACAAAATCGAGTTCGTCTCGAGCGTTTCCCAACAGCCGGACCATTGGGGCCGAGTCGGCGTGGGCAATCATGTGGGCAGCAAATCGAACGCCTGAATCGTCGACTTTCATCGCATCGTGAACATCCCCTGCGGGCGATGTCCCGTAGCGTGCCTCGGCTTGGGATGAGCCGATTGCCTGCGTCCCCAGATGGCACCACATCGCCAGGTCCATCGTGCTGGTAGCCAGCCTTGGCCTGACGCTGCGAGCATCTGCATCTTCCAGGACGTTCAAAGCGATGGGGTGCTCGCCTTGAAGAGCGCTTGAGCTCGCGTACCGAAACCCTTCGCGAAAGATGGTGGTGGAGAGTCGATTTGGCATGACAAACGGGGCAAACCAACGATTCGAAACGCAAGTGTCGGCAGTCCGGAAACCCTGCGAGGCGAAGTGCTGTGTCGCGTGATTCGCCCATCAGCCGACGCCGTTGCCGTCTGCACTCGCCTCTGAGCTTTTGCACATGTTGCGGCGAAATCGCTGGCCAGTCAATCAGCTTGTCGCGAATAGAGCAACCGTGGAGTGTGGCGATTCTCTCGCATCGGAGGCCCTTTTGGTCGGCCAAGAAGTCATCCCAACTTGCGAGTCGAGTTGCTGTGTGTGGAGCGGTTTTGGCGATTTGCGCGGCGAGCGACCATGGGCTTGCGGAGTCCTCAAGGCATCAGTGGTGCTATGCGCGGCGCTGGCTGCTTTACCGCCTGAGATAACCGTCGTGACGTTGCGAGCATGCCTTGTGCTCCATCCGTTGATGCGTCAAAAACTACCGTTGAGTCGATGTGGCGCATTGGTTCAAATGCCGGCTGGTGACGCGCTCGATAGTTGCCTCTCAGAGCCGGACGTCGAATTCGGCCGGTCGACAAAGCAGAAGAGCATGCACAAGTGGTCGTGCGAGTCGACGCAAACAGTTGTGCCACGCACTGGATGACGAAGTGAATCGAGTGCGGTGTGCCTGGCAAGTCAGAGGAGATTGTGCAGATAGGTTTCGATGTGCTGAAGCGGCTTGCTGCGCACATCAAACGATTTGCTAATCGCTTGATAAGGAGAGAATGCAATGTATGAGAGCAAGGCAGGTCTTTTTCAGCGCTACTTCTCAGTTGAAGTGGTCAATGGTCCTCTCGCTTTGGAAGAGGTGCTGAGGGTTCGATACAACGTGTACTGCAAAGAATTTGGCTACGAGCCAATCGAAAACTTTCCAGATGGCATGGAGCACGATGAATATGACATAGCCTCTGCGCATTGTCTGGTCAGGCACAGGCGAACCGGGCGAGTCGCGGGATGTGTGCGTGTCATCCCTGCTGAGGGTGGTGGTTTGCTGCCGTTCATGACGCATTGCCCCGAAAGCATTGATCCTCTTGTGCTCAATTCGCTTCGACTGGACCCCAGTCTCATGTGCGAAGTGTCCAGGCTGGCAGTGGACACGCCATTCAGGCGATTGCTGAGAGAGGGGAGTAGCGAGGGGCTTGACCTGGGCGAGATCTGCCCGGACGAGCAGCAAGCCTTTTCGCTGATCGCAGTGGCAGCCTTTTATGGTGCAGCAGCGTTGTGCGGGGTCATGGGCAGGCTGGATACGATTTCCATGATGGAGCCTATGCTTCCGCGCCTTCTACGCAGAACAGGTATCCATGCGCGCAAGCTCGGACCTGACGTGGAATACCACGGTCGTCGAGGCGCCTACTACATCGATCAGCGTCGTTTTCCGCTGTGCCTCCCACCCGAGTTCAAGGGGCTTTACCTCTCCATTGCCGACGCTGTCGAGTCGCAGTCCGTCCAAGGCGAAGCGGAACAGTATCGCCGCTCGGAGAAAGTGGCCGCAGAAGCCTCATCTATCGCCTTTTAGGCGCTACCCACGTCCAGCGATTTGAGAGTGTACGTCGGAGGTGAGCTTGCAGAATGCCGTGGATGGGTTGCTTGTTGAGTGAGTCGGGTATCCACAGGAGAGTGATGATGCGGTCAGGGATAGAAGAGGTGCTGAAGGTGGGAATCCGGGCGCCATCGGCAGACAACACGCAGCCATGGCGATTTCTGGTTGGCACACAGTCGATCAAGGTCTGCTACGACTCCGAACGTGCATCCAAAACCAACTTTGGGTTTGACCATCCCGCGACGCTGATGGCGATTGGCGGTGTGGCCCACAACTTGACGCACTTTCTCGAAAACAACGGTGTGGAGTTTCGAGCTCACTATCCTTGTGATGAAACGAGCCGTGTATATGTCGAGTTCGAACTGCTCAGCGATGTCGCCGAGTTTTCCGCAGGCAGGGAGCCTGCGCCGCTGGTTCGCCACACGAACCGCGGAGCGTATAGAAAAGAGGCGGTGCCATCTGGTCTGTTGCAAGCATTCTCTGGCAACGACTTGGTTCGAAGTACCACTGACAGGACCAGAATCTGCGCGATAGCCGAGCTTGTGAGGCAGGCAGCGGAAATACGCTTTCAGCTCAGAGATGAACACGAGTCGCTGATGTCCAACCTGCGGTTCTCGGAACACGAGGTTGCCAAAGGAGATGGTCTCGATATCAGGACCATCGACTTGCCTCCTGGTGGGGCTTTGTTCATGAGATTCATTTCCGATTGGCGCCGAATGGCCTTGCTCAACAGATTTCAGGCCTGCAAGATCATGGCGCGACTGGACAGCAGCCCTTTGGCACAGGCGCCGTTGGTACTGGAGATCGCGCGTGGCCAGGGTGTTCGCGCGGGAATCGAGGCTGGGAAGGTGCTGTCTGAAGTATGGACACACCTGAACAAGAATGGCGTTGCTGTGCACCCTTACTTTGTGGTGACTGAGCAGGTACTTCGCGCTAGGAGCGGGCGCATGCCTGCGCATTTGAAGTCTGCTGCAGATCGACTCGTTCGTGCAGCAGACTCGCTGTTTGAGCTGGGCTCCGACAAGGACCTTTGCATGTTGCTCAGGACGGGGTATCCGGTGAACTCCCATCCTGTGCGCTCCATGAGACTCCCCTTGGAGCAGGTTACAACGTTGACGTGAACGGGCAGTTCGGGCAGATCACTTAATGAACCTATGCTCAACGTCCGCCGAGCGCGTTCGACGTCAGAACGGAATGGATGTCGTGCCTGCTTGGTGCGTCGTGTGCCGGGCGGCGCACGCAAGCCAACAGGTGCGGCAGACTTCCGCTTTGACCCGAACTCGTCACGGGCTATCCAGAGGTACCTTAAATTTCCCGATGTTTGGCTCGAACCAGCCGCTTCGGCGGTTCGGATGTGTCAGCAGCCGCGACCTCAATCGCGAGAGCGCCATCGCCGATCTGCAGTGTGTAGCTATTCTTTCCCGCCCTGTGACAGCGAGCGGTAGACCTGCGGCGGCAGGCTGGCGGCTTGCTTGAACCAGCGGCTAAAGTGCGCCGAATCCGCAAACCCGCAGCGATGTGCGATAGAGGTCATTGACTCTTTTGAGTCAATGACTGAATCCATGGCTGCATGCAGCCGAACCGCGCGAAGCAGCAACGGCCAGCTGAGCCGGTGACCCATCAGTCTGCGTTGCACGCTTCTCTCGGATATATTGAGAAACGTTGACGCTTTCTTCAATGGCCATGGGTCATCCAGCGTTTGCATCACACGGGAAGAGAGCCGCACCATAGGATCGGACGTGTCCAGACGGTTGAGTAACGGCAAAGTGACCGATTTGGAGGGATCGTTAAGGATGATCACGTCGGCGAAAAACCTGTCCCGCTGCGTGACAAATGTGGTCTCGGCGTTCCCTCCCATTCGTTCGACGAGCAGTGCAATGATGTGGCCGAGAAAGGCTGTTGCTCCGCTGTTGAAACGAATGTCGTTGCTATTGATGTGGACTCGTAGCACATCTTTCGAGACCAGGCTCAAGCTGGAGTGGTACCGACTTGGACTGTGTGCGCTCAGCGCGTTCCAACGCCGCACAAGGTCCTGCAGATCGCGCGATGTCGCCATCATTCGCACCGCGGGTGAAGATTCCGCCATCGTCGCTGCACGCGCGGCTCTTTGCAGGCGTTCGTTGTAGTCAACCTTGGGCAGAGGGTTCAACGGGGAACTTGCGCCGGGGAAGGGAGCTTCCTGGGGGGCGGCCACAAGGGCTTGCGTGCCCAACTTGCACCAGATGCCCAAATCCATCTTTGCCTCTTCATCGAGATCGAGAGACGGGTTGCCCGACCACGGCGAGGCCAAACTCAACACACTGTGGTGGAGTGTCAGACTGCGGCCAATCTTGGCAGCGGAGGGCGCACGCGGGCGAATGGGCATAAGACTCAACGTGGCGGCATGATTCAAGCGATTCGAGATCGCAACTTGTATCCTGAGCTTAAACGACTGAAGGCAGATTGCATGGTGTCGAGATACTTGACTGATGTGTAGGAGCGACATGTCTCTTGTACATGTTTTCGGCGCGCGCGCGCGTCGCTTGATAGCCGTGGCCCTTCTTTCCCGGTTCAGTCTTCCGCGTGAGGCCATGCGTTGGGCGTTTCGCCGCCACACTCGCAAGATGGCACTTGTGGCGCCTGGCGGCAGCCTGACGTTCGGACAGCTTCACCAGCGCGTGATGCGAGTAGCAGGTGCTTTCTCGGGCGAGGGTCTGGTACCGGGCGATGTGGTTTTGTGCCAGTTGCCAGACGATGTCACTCTGATTGAGTGGCGACTGGCTGCGCTGGAGTATGGCGTTGTGCTGATGACCTTGCATGCCCACGCCGACAGCGAGCAAGTCTGGAAGGCTATAACCAGCGTCGCCCCACGTGTGGTGTTCGCTGGCGAGAACTCGCCCTTGGCGCGTTTGGCTCTACCCGAGGGGGTTCGGCGCATCACGACCGGAAGCACTTACGAGCAATGGATAGAGCGAGCTTTGCCGTTGCGCCGCTCCACACCGCTGACACCTGACTCAGTGGCTGCCCTGAGCATGACATCCGGAACGACTGGCGCGCCCAAGGTCTTGTCTGTCAGCCACCGGTCTTTGATGACGAGCTTAAAGTTGCTCGTGAGACATCTTGATGTGGCCTCGGCTACTCAAGAGATTGGCGTCACCATGAGCGGCATCCCCCTGACCGGCGCCGGCGGGGGAGCGTTGTTGCCGAACCTGTTGGCCGGCGCTTGTCTGGTTGTTCCTCGCTCCTATGAACAAGCCGATCTGCTCGATGCCATTCAGACCAACGGAGTTGAACGACTGTTTGTAGCGCCCAGTCAGGTCAGCGATATTCTGGACTTGCGACCAGAGGACTTGAAACCTTTTCAGTCGCTCAGGCAAATCATTTATGGCACGGACATCATGCATTTGCCCTCCCTGATTGAAGCGTTGCGGGTTTTCGGCCCGATATTGCAACAGGGATATGGAAGTGCAGAGGTATTGCCACCGGTGACGCTGCTCACTCCTGGCGCACACCGGCTGGCGATGGTCAGGGAGGATTGGCATGCCTTGCACTCGGTAGGTGCCGCGGTGCCGGAGGTAAAGATCACCATTCGAGATGACATGGGGCGACTTCTTCCGGTCGGAAGGGTCGGACGGGTGTGGGTAAGCAGTCCTACCCGGTTCGCCGACTATTGGGAGCCAATTCCTGCAGGCCACCAGAACATGCACGCAGAACCGGCGGCCGGGCTGGCGATGGGTGACATGGGGTACCTCGACACCATGGGTCGCCTGCATATCATGGGCAGGGAGGCGGACATGATTCGCGTCGACGAAGATACTGTTCTTTATCCTCGTGAACTCGAAGAGCACATGTTGGGTCACGGGGCGATCAAGGAGGTAGTGGTTGCCCGTGGGACTCGCTCTTCTGGTCCAACGCTGCTGATTGCGGCTTCGATCCGGCAAGCCCAAAGAGGGCGCCTTCCGGAGGCAGTACTGTCGGCTCAGCTTCGCGACCATCTCCAGTCACTCAAAGGGCTTCCACCTTGGCCGGTGGAAGTCCGTCTGATGGATCGGTTGCCTCGCTCGCCGCTGGGCAAGCTTTTGAGGCGTGAGGTTCGTCAGGCGCCTGCTTCTCCCTTGACGGCGGCGGACGCGTCACTGTAAGGCGTGTGGCCAAGGCTGTGGCTCAATCCTGCGGCAGAAGCTCTGCCTGTGTCTTCTGTGCTTGCCAGAGCTGGTGCAGCATGGGGAGCGTGATGTCGCCGACGACTTCGCCCGCGTCGTCCAGGAGTTCGTACAGACCTTGTCCCGGGTCGGGGCGCATGCTGAAGAGCACGATGGCATCTGCCTCTTCGCCGCCACCTTCCGAGTGCGGCGTTGCGTCAGCAGGGGAGATGGTGTAGCTGCCGGTGGGCCTGCTTTCCTTGGGGCTGCCGTCGGCGTGGTAGATGACGTGCGTGCCTTGAACCACGAAGGTGTGGTTGAGGGCAAGGTGCCGGTGAAGAATGATGCGTTGTCCAGCATCAAACTTGAACAACACGTCGGCGATTCCCTGGGCCAGGTCCACGTGCTGTATGAAGTAGCGGAAGTGTTGGGCGTCGCCCAGCGCTTGCCAATTGATCCGGTCTGGATCGAAGTACTCTGATTGACCCGTCAAGGTCGCGTTTTGTGAGGGAGCGATGGAGTCGGGAACATTCATGTGTGTCTCCTTGTCTTGATAGTGCGAATTGCCATTTGCGATGACCCACATGCCACATGTCATGAGCTATGTGAGACGCACAGATGCTCCCATGCGTGTGCGCCACTTGCCCAGGGCAGGTTGCCCTTAATAGGCGGGGTGAATTGCCCGACGAAACCAAGCGACGAAAAACAAAAAAGCCGTGGACCCTTTCGGGCTCACGGCTTCTTGTCGGGAGAGAGTGCCGAATTACTTCAGCTTCACTTCCTTGTATTCCACGTGCTTGCGAGCTTTTGGATCAAACTTCTTGATCAGCATTTTCTCGGGCGTGGTTTTCTTGTTCTTGGAGGTGGTGTAGAAGTGGCCGGTTCCAGCAGTGGATTCCAGCTTGATCTTCTCGCGTGCGCCTTTGGTAGCCATGTCGGTTCTCCTTATGCTTGGCCGCGAGCACGCATGTCTGCGAGCACGGCATCAATGCCCTTCTTGTCGATCAGGCGCAAAGCAGCACCCGAGACGCGCAGACGAACCCAGCGGTTCTCGCTCTCGACCCAGAAACGACGATATTGCAGGTTCGGCAGGAACCGGCGCTTGGTGCGGTTGTTGGCGTGGGAAACGTTGTTCCCGCTCATGGGCTTCTTGCCCGTTACATCACATACGCGTGCCATCAGGACACTCCGATAGTTGTTTACAGCTTGCTGCAGCGGGTTGGAAGACACAGGTCCGTGACCCATCGGCTCTCAACTGGCAGTCAAGCCTCACCTCGCCAGATTCTCAGGGTGGCGGTAACCCTTGGGTTTATCTGCTGTGGCCAACGCCTGGGCGCAAGTGGCCAGGGAAGGTGCAGCAAAGCCCACTATTGTAGCGCTTTTGAGGCAAGGTTGTCACCCCTTAGGGGCCGTTCGTCGGGCGAAGCGGCCGTCCCGATGGGGCGTGGTCCTTGGTTAGCTGCCTTGTTGCTCCAGAAAACGCTGCGCGTCGAGTGCGGCCATGCAGCCTGTGCCGGCACTGGTGATGGCCTGACGGTACACATGATCCTGAACGTCACCGGCGGCGAAGACGCCCTCCACGCTGGTCATGGTGGCCATGCCGTTGGAGCCAGAGCGGGGGACGATGTAGCCGTCCTTCATCTCCAGTTGGCCGGTGAACAGTCCAGTGTTCGGGCTGTGGCCAATGGCGATGAAGCAACCCTGTAGCTTGAGGTCTTCCGTAGCGCCGGACTGGATGTTCTTGATGCGCGCGCCGGTCACACCTGTGGCATCGCCCAGCACTTCGTCGAGGACGTTGTGCAGTTTGAGTTCAATCTTGCCTTCCTTGACCTTCCCCATGAGCTTGTCGACCATGATGGGCTCGGCGCGGAACGAGTCGCGTCGGTGCACCAGGGTAACTTTGCTTGCGATGTTGGAGAGGTACAGGGCTTCTTCCACTGCCGTGTTGCCGCCGCCGACCACACAGACTTCCTGGCCACGATAGAAGAAGCCGTCGCAGGTGGCGCAGGCCGAGACGCCCTTGCCCATGAAGGCTTCTTCGGACGGCAAGCCCAGGTATTTGGCCGAAGCGCCAGTGGCGATGATCAGGGCGTCGCAGCTGTACTCTCCGCTGTCGCCCTTGAGCGTGAACGGACGCTTGGAGAGGTCGACCTTGTTAATGTGGTCAAAGATGATCTCGGTGTTGAAGCGCTCTGCGTGCTTGAGGAAGCGCTGCATCAGTTCGGGGCCTTGCACACCGTCTGCGTCGGCTGGCCAGTTGTCGACTTCCGTGGTGGTCATGAGCTGACCACCCTGGGCGATGCCGGTGATGAGAACAGGGTTGAGGTTGGCGCGAGCGGCATACACGGCGGCCGTGTATCCAGCGGGGCCAGAGCCGAGGATGAGTACTTTGGTGTGCTTCATGACGGTTTTGCGCTGAATTAAGCGCAATCTGTGGTTTAGAGTGTGATTGCGGGTTATTTCCCGCCCTTTGCGTGACTTTATTCCGCTACATTAAAGCAGTGTCACGTCGCTGACATTGCCATTCTAAGAAAACTGCTGTTGTGAAGCAGCCGCGTTAATGGAGCCCATGAATGTCCATACTGTCGAACCTTGAATTGATTCGCCGTGTGCCCCTGTTCTCGACCTTGACACAACATCAGGCGGAATCGGTGGCAGATGCGGTTGTGAAGCGTCGGTTCAAACGGGGTGAAGTGATTGTGGAGCAGGGCAAGAAGTCCGACTTCCTCGCCATTGTTCTGACGGGGCGTGCCCGCGTTGTCACCACTGACAGCCGTGGCCGCGAAGTGATTTTGGCCACGATGAATCCCGGTGACTATGTCGGCGAAATGAGCCTTATCGACAACCAGCCGCATTCGGCGTCGGTTCGGGCGGAAATACAGACCGATGTGCTGATTCTTGGCCGTGCCGAGTTCGCTCGGTGCCTGCCAGAAAATACCTCCATGGCTTATGCGGTCATGCGCGGCCTGGTGCAGCGTCTGCGTCAGGCAGACCGGAAGATCGAGTCTCTGGCTTTGCTGGATGTGTATGGACGGGTGGCGCGCGCTCTGTTGGAGACTGCTCGTGAAGACCCGGATGGTCGCCTGGTGATTCGTGACCGTGTTTCACGCCAGGACGTGGCCAAAATGATTGGTGCTTCTCGTGAAATGGTCAGCCGTGTGATGAAAGACCTCGAAGACCGCGGATTCATCGAGGTCGATGAGGACGGCAACACCATCATCAAGGAACGGCTCAATTCCCTCGGCTGAAGCCAATTCACACTCTGTTGCGCGCGGCCCATGGCTGCGCGTTTCGGCGTGTTGACATGCGTTAAAGTCGTTGCGGAATTGATCGCCCTTGTATGACCTATTCTCTCAACACTCTCAACGCTGACCGGCGGGCCCAGGAGCAGGTGCCCACCGGGGTTTCCCGTTTTGCGCACGAAATCGGCCTGGTCCTGGGACTGGGGGTGCTGGCCTTCTGCTTGCTGGCCTTGCTCACCTATTCCCCGGCCGACCCGGCCTGGAGCACCTCCGGCACGAACGGGCGCGTGACCAATTGGGCTGGCGCATTGGGAGCCTTGCTGGCCGATGCGGGATATTTCATAGCGGGCTTCTCTTTTTGGTGGGTGCTCCTAGCTGGGCTGCGGTTCTGGCTCTCGGCATTGGCCAAATGGTTGCGGGGCACGCACGGCATTGCTCCGGCATCGATCGGTGCCATGGATCCCGATGCGGGCTTGATGCAACGCTGGTGGCAGTCACGCTGGTCGTTCTGGATTTGCCTGACGCTTTTGCTGGTGGTCAGCTCTGCGCTGGAGTGGAGTCGCCTGCACAGCTGGGATGGCGCCCTGCCTGGTTCCTCCGGTGGCGTTCTGGGCCAGCTCGTTGGTGAGTCGGCGATGCGCTGGCTGGGCATGACCGGGTCAGCACTGGCATTGCTGGCGTTGGCGGTGGCTGTCGCTCCCCGGGTCTTTGATTTTTCCTGGGGCCATTGGGCAGAGGCGATTGGGCAGAAGCTCGTGAGCTGGTTTGAGACCCGACGCGAAAAGCGCGAGGCGGTGGAGGATCAGCGCATTGGAGTGCAGGCTGCTCGCGAACGCGAAGTGGATGTAGCCGTGGTGCGCGAGGAGATTGAAGACCAGCACCCCGCGCCGATGGTGATCGAGACGCCCCCGCCAAAGGTCGTCAAAAGCGAACGGGTCATCAAAGAACGGCAAAAGCCGCTGTTCAAGGAGCTGCCAGACAGCAACTTGCCACAAGTGGATCTGTTGGACAGCCCTCCGGAGTCGCAGTCAACCGTCGACAGCCAGACGTTGGAGATGACCAGCCGGCTGATCGAGAAGAAGCTCAAGGATTTTGGTGTGGAGGTTCGCGTGGTGGCGGCGGCACCCGGTCCTGTGATCACGCGCTACGAGATCGAGCCGGCGACTGGGGTGAAGGGTTCGCAAATCGTGAACCTCGCCAAGGATCTTGCGCGGTCGCTTTCGCTGGTGTCTATCCGTGTGATCGAGACGATCCCGGGCAAAAACCTGATGGCGCTGGAGTTGCCCAACGCCAAACGCCAGACCATTCGTTTGAGCGAAATCCTGGGCTCGCAAACCTACAACGATGCCAAGTCCTTGCTCACCATGGGCCTTGGAAAAGACATTGGTGGCCAGCCAGTGGTGGCCGATCTGGCCAAGATGCCTCACTGTCTGGTGGCCGGAACGACCGGCTCGGGCAAGTCGGTGGGTATCAACGCCATGATCCTGTCTCTGCTCTACAAGGCAGATGCCAAGGATGTCCGCTTGTTGCTGATCGACCCCAAGATGCTGGAGATGAGCGTCTATGAGGGCATCCCGCATCTGCTGGCGCCGGTGGTCACCGACATGAAGCAGGCGGGGCACGGCCTGAACTGGTGTGTGGGTGAGATGGAGCGCCGTTACAAGCTGATGAGCAAGATGGGCGTGCGCAACCTGGCAGGCTTCAACACCAAAATGGACGAGGCCAAAGCACGGGGCGAGATCATTCCGAATCCGTTCAGCCTCAATCCAGAAGAGCCCGAGCCGCTGGAGCGCTTGCCTTACATCGTGGTGGTCATCGACGAATTGGCCGACCTGATGATGGTGGTGGGGAAAAAGATTGAAGAATTGATTGCCCGTTTGGCGCAGAAAGCGCGTGCTGCGGGTATTCACCTCATTCTGGCGACGCAGCGCCCCAGCGTGGACGTCATCACAGGCCTGATCAAGGCCAACATCCCGACACGTCTGTCTTTCCAGGTGAGCAGCAAGATCGACAGCCGCACCATTCTCGACCAGATGGGCGCTGAAACGCTGCTGGGCATGGGTGACATGCTCTACCTTCCTTCTGGCACGGGCTTCCCGACGCGGGTGCACGGCGCCTTCGTCAGTGACGATGAGGTCCACCGTGTGGTGGCCTATCTGAAGGAGCAGGGTGGAGAGCCCAACTACGTCGAGGGCCTGCTCGAGGGGGGCACGGGAGAAGGTGGGGCGGACATCTTTGGTGAGGGCGGAGACGGTGAGGGCGGCGAGAAAGATCCGCTGTACGACCAGGCGGTGGCCATTGTCATCAAGGACCGCAAAGCCAGCATTTCCTATGTGCAGCGCAAGCTCAAGATCGGCTATAACCGTGCAGCTCGTTTGCTGGAAGACATGGAGAACGCCGGTCTGGTGAGCGCTCTAACGTCCAGCGGGCAACGCGATATCCTCGTGGCCAGCCGCGAAGAATGAATCTGCCGAATGACAAGGCATTGCATCGAGGGATGGCTCGGGCAGGCCGTTGAACCATCCGCCTCTGGGCGGCTCAGATCACACATGATCACTTTCAAACACCTACTTGTGGGGGCCGCCTTGAGCGGCATGGCGTTTGTCGCGCACGCGGGCGGCATCAGTGCGCTCGAGCAATTTGTGCAAAAGACACGCAGCGGTAGCGCGGCGTTCAGTCAGACGGTGACCTCACCCAAGCGTCAGGGCGAAGATGTACAACGGCAAAAAAAGTCCAGCGGCAGCTTTTCTTTCCTGCGACCTGACCGGTTCCGTTTCGTGTACACCCAGCCCTTTGAGCAGACCATCGTTGCCGACGGGCTGACCCTCTGGTTCTTTGATGCAGATCTGAATCAGGTGACCAAGCGAGATCAACGACAGGCATTGGGTAGCACGCCCGCGGCTTTGATCGCCTCGAGCACCGACATGTCGGGCATTCGTCAGTCTTTCGATCTGAAGGATGTGGACGGAGAGAACGGCTGGGCATGGCTGGAAGCTCGACCCAAGCAACAAGATGGGCAGGTCGAGCTAGTGCGCATGGCATTTGACGGTGCCAACCTCATGCGGCTGGAGATCACCGATGGGCTGGGTC
>JBNKNN010000018.1:0-12365 GCA_050293865.1 Hydrogenophaga sp.
GCCACGATGAATCGGCAGGCTGGCCGGATCGCTGATGGCTTGCGCCAGTTGATTTCAAGGCACCAGATCCCATGGTGCGTCACGCAGGTTGGCGCGCGTGTCGAGTTCCAGTTTTGTCCGACGCCCCCAAAAAATGGCGGAGAAGCTGGCGATGTGCTGGACGGTGTGCTGGAGCACATTATTCACCTGGGCTTGCTCAACCGAGGCGTAATGATCACGCCATTTCACAACATGCTGCTCGTGTGCCCCCAGACAACAGACGCACATGTCCAGCGCCTGTTGGAAGCTCTCGAAGAAGTGATAGTGGAGCTATTGCCTCAGTAGGGGAACGGGCAACCACAAAGCACGCCGCCATCACGTCAGTTGGAGGCTCACCCAAAGCAGCCCGAGCATGACCGGCTGGTGAAGCAGGTAGTAAGTCAGGCTCCAGCGGCCCAACGCGGCAAGCCCCGAAGCTGTTCCGGAACGGGTTTGTGCTCGCAGCCACCCCGGGCGATGGCGCAATGTCCATTGGCCTGCCGCCATGCCCCACCACATGGCGCCCAACCAGGGCAGCAACGGCACGTAGTCCTCGGTGATGGGTTTGCGCGTAACCCATCCCAGCCAGCTCAGCAATGGGCCGTCAAACAAATGCTTCCAGTCTGTCCCTTCCAAAGCTGAAGGGGCCACCCTGGCTGCAACGATGCACACAGCGCCGGACAACCAAAGCCACTGGCCCCACCCCGCGGTCAACCGCACGACAACCAGCATGACTGCGATGCCATGAAGCACACCAAAAAAGATGAAACTCTGGGGAAACATCACGACGGTCGCCAGGGTCACCAGCAAGGCCGATCCGGCCACCTGACGCCATCTTCGCCAAAAGCGGGGCCACGCCTGGCCCTGCTCCATTGCCACGGCTTGTGACAAGCCAGCCGTGAAGAGAAACGTTCCCAGAATGAGGGTTCGTTGCGTGGTCCAGAACGGGTCGCGGAAGATATCTTGCTCAATCAGCCCGAAGTAATCCAGGTCATAGCAAAAGTGATAGATCGTCATCCACACCATCGCCAGCGCGCGAAGGATATCGATGCGGTCAAAACGTTCAGTGGCCCGAGGGAGACTCATTCCTGCTCACCTATCTTGAGCAGCAGCGCCGCCAATTCCTGCGGCCGATTCACCATCGGGTCGTGGCCGCAGTCCATTTCAAACACCTGCCAACCCGGCTCCTGCCGGACACGGATGCGTGATGCGTCGATGGTTGCCAGGGGCGGATGGTTGCAATCGATGAATGTGCGAGGCAGCTTGGCCACGTGCTCAGCGTCGAAATCGAGCCTATCCTGGTATAGGCGAAAGGGTTGAGGCGTTTGACGCCGATTAACCCAGTCCCGGTCTTCACCATCCAGCCCGAACACACTGGCGTCTGGTGGAGGCAAGCTAAGTCCATTCGTGGCCTTTGCCTCTTCGATGCGAGCGGCTACGACAGCTGGCGGATGCGGTGCACTCCAGCTACCCCCCGGATCAGGGATGCCGGCATCGAGGTACACCAAATGACGCAGCACACCAGAACGGCGTTGTTCCATCTGGTCTGCGACCACAGTAATGACATTGCCCGCATAGCTGTGTCCGACCAGCACCACACTCGGGAGTTCTTCGGCCTCGATCAGCCCCAGTACATCGTTGACATGGGTTTGAACGCAGATCTCACGACTCATGAGGTGGGCACGCTCGCCAACGCCGGTCAGCGTGGGCGCGTAGGCATCGTGCCCCTTGGCGCGCAGCAAGGGCAAGACCCGCTTCCAGCACCACCCCCCATGCCAAGAACCATGTACCAGCACGAACGCTGTTTTTGCGGTGGAAATGGATGCACTCATGGTCAATCTCCGGGACAATACAGGGCCTGGGGTCACAACCCCGTGATTGTCCGATTTTGCCTTGCCCGCCGCCCTCCCTCATTTGTCTTCCATGCTGTCCCATCAAATCGAATTGCTATCGCCGGCACGCAATGCCGATATTGGCATTGAAGCCGTCAATCATGGTGCCGACGCTGTGTACATAGGCGGGCCGTCGTTTGGCGCCAGGGCAACGGCGGACAACAGCGTGGAAGACATTGCGCGCCTGGCGCGACACGCACACCGCTTCAACAGCCGGGTGTTTGTCACCATCAACACGATTCTTCGCGACGACGAGCTTGAACCGGCGCGCCAGCTGGCATGGCAGCTCTATGACGCAGGTGTGGACGCGCTGATTGTTCAGGACATGGGCTTGTTGATGCTGGAGGATTTTCCACCCATCCAGCTCCATGCCAGCACCCAGACAGATATTCGCACGCCAGAGAAAGCCAGGTTTCTGCAAGATGCCGGCTTTTCCCAGATTGTGCTGGCTCGAGAACTGACTTTGCAGCAGATCGAAGCCATACGAGCCAATACCAGCCCCGAGCGCTGCGTTCTGGAGTATTTTGTTCACGGCGCTCTGTGTGTGGCCTACAGCGGCCAGTGCTACATCAGCCATGCACACACTGGTCGCAGTGCCAACCGTGGCGATTGTTCTCAGGCCTGTCGCCTTCCCTATGAGGTCAAAGACAATCAGGGACGGGTGGTCGCTCACGACAAACACGTGCTGTCCATGAAGGACAACAATCAGTCTGACAATCTTCGCGCACTTTTCGACGCGGGCGTTCGCAGCTTCAAGATCGAAGGCCGCTACAAGGACATGGCCTATGTCAAGAACATCACAGCCCATTACCGGCTGCTGATCGACGAGATCCTGGCGGAGCGCCCTGCTCTGACACGTTCCAGCAGTGGCCAAACGCGTTTTGCGTTCACGCCTGATCCCAACCAGAACTTCAATCGGGAGTTCACCGACTATTTCACCAATGGCCGCCAACCGGACATTGGCGCCTTCGACACGCCCAAGAACCCGGGGCGCCCTATTGGGTGGGTGACGCAGCTGGGCGCAGATTTCATCGAGATCCAATGCGATCGTCCTGAGACCGTCCTGCACAATGGAGACGGTCTTTGTTATCTGAACTTGCAAAAGGACCTGATAGGTCTACAGGCGAACCGGGTGGAATCTGTCGACGCCTCATTGGGACGCTGGAGAGTGTTCCCCAAAGACCCGATGGCCGGATTCAAGGACTTGCGCAAGAACACTCAGGTCAACCGCAACCGAGACATGGACTGGGTGCGTGGGCTGGAGAAGAAGTCATCCGAACGCTACATAGGTGTTTGGGCAGACTTGACCGAAGAAGATGCGGGACTCACGCTCACCCTCACAGACGAAGACGGATACACGGCGATCGCACAACTTCCAGGCCATTTGGACGACGCCCGTGACCCCCTGCAGGCTGAGGACAAAGTGCGACAGGCGCTTGACCGCTTTGGTGGCAGCTTGTTTGAACCATTGGCCATTCGCGTGAATTTGCGGGGCCCCCGCTTCGTGCCCGCATCCCGACTCAACGGCCTGCGCAGAGAAGCCATCGCCAGCCTGGAGGCCGCCCGGGCCGACAACTGGCAGCGACTGGAACGAGCGCAAGCCGTAGAGCCGCCCGTTCCCTACCCCGAGGACACTCTCACTTATCTGGCCAATGTGTTCAATCACAAGGCACGAGACTTCTACGCAGCCCATGGTGTCAAGGTCGTGGGTGCTGCCTACGAGAGCCAGGAAGAACATGGCGAAGTGAGTCTGATGATCACGAAGCACTGCGTACGCTACAGCCTGAGCCTGTGTCCGAAGCAGGCCAAAGGGGTCACGGGTGTGCAAGGAACTGTGCGAGCAGAGCCTCTTCAGCTCATCAACGGCAAGGAAAAACTGACGCTGCGATTTGACTGCAAACCCTGCGAAATGCACGTGGTGGGGAAGATCAAACGCAGTGTCATCAACGCTCAAACGCCAGCGCCAGTCACCTTTTACCGTCAGCGCCCACCGGTGCCGAAGACCTGAGGCACGCGCGAAGGTTCTTTAACCGCGCCAGCGTCGAAACAAGTAGGCGAAGACAAGAAAAATCAGCGAACCCAGCGCCAGCAGCGCACGCGGGTTGGCAGGCGTTTCCACTGGCGCGTGGGCTGCGGCGAAAAAGTCCACGTATTGCAGGGGGACGTCCCCTTGTCCCAAGGTGGCTTGCAAGACCATCGGGTGGAAGTCTCCCGACCGAGACTTCACCTTGACTCGGAACAACAGACCCTTGCGGTGTGGGGCAGGATAGTGCACCACATACGTCCTTCCAAGAGCCTGTCCGTTTCCTGCAACATAAGCAGTCATGGCCTCCACCAGACCTTTGCCGAGGCGCCGCTCGAGCTCGCCGCTCGGCAATGCCGCCAAGCTCGCTTCCAGCTCCGAGACAAGCTTGTCCGAGCGGGGAAGCCGCGTCTTCTCACCCGCTTCAAGCGAGAACTGCTGGGGAATGGATATCGACAGAGGGATGCCCTCAGGGAACATTTCAAGGTGCACCTCGCCGGCGGGATGTGCCTGGTCAGAGACGGCAGAGACAGCAATAAGGGACATGGAGACCCAATACGGGGCATCTGGGTCCATGTCATTGACAGGTATGGCGATCTGCTGCCCGTCTGTGAGTGGCACGAGCACCTTTTGCTCCGCCAGCACAGCGGCTTTCGCCCATGCGGAGAAGAGGAGCAATGAGCAAAACAGACAGCGCCTCAAGGCCATTGGGATTGCATGAAACGCTGTTAGGGCCGGGATCGTAGGGCGCGCAGTCATCCGGTCACTTCCCCTCTCTCCTTTCGAGACGTCGATGATCGATGATATCTCTCGAAGCGCCCTCCTCACCCCGTCTCTTCAACTGCCTCGATCAGCAACTGCCTGACACTCACGCCACTTGATTTCACCAGCGCCCTGACTCGCAAATCCTGCTCAGGCTCGAGTTGCACCCGCTGATGGTAGTCCAGCCCATCTGTGCTACCTCGATTTTGCGAATCCACTCGTCGCGACCACTGGGCCAAACCGTCGAACTCCACGGTGAGCTCGTGCCAGGCACCGTCGGCACCTTCCGGTACGTTCACAAGGAGCGTGACGTCAACATCAAGAATGCGCCGCCGCTCAACAAGGTCCGGTATACGCAGAAAGGCAACAGATTCGGCGCCAGCATCGACGCGCCAGGATTCGAGGGGTGGCATGAAAGAGCAGGAAGAAAGTGTGAAACGCCCCGGATTTTTCCGGTGCCTTTGTCAGATTCTAAGAACTGCCATCTCGCCGCGCCACGGGATCCCGATAGACCTCCAAAACAGTAGTAGCCGTAAGGCCTGACCTGATGTTGACTCTGCGGTGATGCATCTCACGTCCGTGGACACCCTTAAGGGTCCCTTGGCATCACCTCCGTCATGCGCGCTCGAGCCCAAAACGGGATGAATGGTGCGCGAGGCGCGGTTGATGCAGAGGGGCCTTAGGGCTTCTCCTGCTGCCAGTTGGCATTGCAAAGGGCTATCATGGGGCATCGCCGGAGGCTGTCTGGTGCCTCCTGCGCATTCGCTTTGGCGCACGCGCCGTCACACACGATGAGACACCTTATAAGGCTCGGAATCAAATGAAAAGCTTGACCGACCATCTCACGGCTTACGCAGCCTACCACCGAGACGAGCGCAACATCGCCACCCACATGGTAGGTGTGCCGCTGATCGTCGTGGCGGTGGCCACGCTGCTCTCCCGCCCAGTCATCTGGGAAGGCCCGTTTCTCCCTCTGACGCCAGCTTTCGTGGTGGCGGCCGCGGTGCTGCTCTTCTACTGTTTTCTCAATGCCAGCTTGGCCATGATCATGGGCCTTGCTCTGGCCTTGGCCCTCACTGCAGCAAGCTGGATTGCGCAGCAAGAGACGGCGTGGTGGCTATCGGCTGGCCTTGGCTCCCTCGTCATTGGATGGGTGATCCAGTTCGTGGGTCACCTCTATGAAGGTCGCAAGCCTGCCTTCGTGGACGATATCCGCAGTCTGTTGATTGGCCCACTGTTCGTCATGGTCGAGTGCCTCAGCAAAGTTGGGCTGTATCAGGGCCTGATGCGGGAAATGGAGCGCCGCGCCGGCCCTGTCAGGTTCGACAGTTCCGGCGTCGCCTGAGCAGCAGCTAGGGGTGCTGCCCTCCGCGATTGAGGCTCAGACGTAAGCCGCTATTGGCTTGACGTGTCGCATGTGCAGGCTCAGGCCCAGCGCGGCCATGTGAGCGCTCTTGCGACCCAGAATCTGCTCTGCCAAGGGCAAAAATTCGGCCTCTTCAAACGCTGCATGGTCGGTATAGTGCCGCACAAGACGGTGCACATCCGAGACATCCAGTGTGGTGCTGTGACCTTTTGAGACCTGTTTGAGGCCCTTTTCCAGGCTCTTCCACAAGGTTTCAATGGATCGATGTTCTTCCGTGAGGCGCTTGGCCATCGCCTTGACCTTTTCCAGTTCGTCACCAGGCTCTGCAGCGGAGATCACTGCCGGAAACAGCTCGCGCTCCTCCTCGAGATGATGTTCGAAAATGGCTTCACGGAAGAATTCCAGCGATTCCTCTGCGATCTTTCGCGCACGCGCGGCCGGCTCCAGCAAAGCTGGCAACTCGTCGAGTGCAGAAAGCCGCTTGGTGATGCCTGCGTGGCAATTTGAAAAGTTGTTCAGTGGCGCATTGGTGTCTACACCGGTATCAGGATTCGGCTGAATCATCGTTTGGCCTCCATATGCCGTGCATGCGGCTGTGACAGTCAGTCGGGAGGCGCCTCAAGCCCACAAGAATCCCCCTCTTGTGGACCGCGATGGACGTCCACCCACAATCTGAATTCAGTGTACGGATTGCCAACCTTCAGTGGTTGACCCAGGTCAACCGCAGTTGGGAAATGCGGTCTCGTCGCGGCTGAACGTCTTGCGAGACTCAGTGAGCGGGCTTTCCGCGCAGGCGGTTGAACGCGTTGAGCGCAAACACCAGAACCGCGCCGGCAACAAAACCGGCGGCTCCGCCCACGACGCTGTTGACCAGTCCACCCGCAGCGCCAAGGCTTTCCGTCCAGTGCTCAACAGCATGCCCGAGGGCAGGAACGCCATGCAAGAGGATGCCGCCACCTACGAGAAACATGGCGATGGTTCCAAGTACCGACAGTGTCTTCATCAGGCGTGGCGCAAGCGCCAGCAGAGCACGACCGAATGCCTGAGCACCCGTTGATGCCTTGCGAGTAAGCGCAAGGCCGGCGTCGGCGAGCTTGACGATGCCAGCCACCAGTCCGTAGACCCCGATCGTCATGATGACAGCAATGGTTGCCACCACCGCCAGACGTTGAGCAAAGCTCGCATCGGCGACCGTGCCCAGGGTGATCACGATGATCTCGGCTGACAAAATGAAATCGGTTCGAATGGCACCTTTGATTTTTTGCTTCTCGAAAGCGACCAGATCCAGGTTCTCAGTGGCCACTGCCTTGACCAGTTCCTCACGGTGGGCTTCGTCCTCGTGCTTGGGATGAAAGAAGGTGTGCAACACTTTCTCCGCCCCTTCAAAGCACAAAAACAAACCGCCCAGCATCAATAACGGCGTGATCGCCCAGGGAGCTATGGCACTGATGGCCAGGGCCGCCGGCACCAGAATCGCCTTGTTGAGCATGGAGCCCTTGAAAACAGCCCATACGACCGGCAGTTCCCGATCGGCCTTCACGCCGGTGACCTGCTGCGCGTTCAGAGCGAGATCGTCGCCCAACACCCCAGCGGTCTTCTTCGCTGCGACCTGAGTCATGGCCGAGACGTCATCTGCCGCGGCCATTCCCTGGCGCGCAGCCACCTTGGTCATGGTGGCAATGTCGTCAAGCAGCGTGGCGATGTCGTCAATGAGTGCAAGCAGACTGGAGGCGGCCATGGCAGTGAGGACCCGCAATAGGTCAAGTCAGGATCAACAACAGATTCGAAAGAATCGACTCGGGCGAGCTTACCCTACCCAGCGTCGCGCATTGCGCCAAAGGCGCATCCAGGGGCTGAAACCATCCACTCCGCCCGCAGCTGAGTAATCAATCCAGCTCATCTGGATGTTGCGGAAGACGCGTTCGGGGTGCGGCATCATGGCCGTGAAACGCCCGTCGGCAGTGGTCACGCCGGTGAGGCCCGCCGGGCTACCGTTGGGGTTGAACGGATAACGCTCGGTCGCGGCCCCCGAGTTGTCAACATAACGCATGGCGCCGATGACTTTGCTCTGATCGCCACGATGCTTGAAGTTGGCATAGCCTTCCCCATGCGCCACGGCAATGGGCAAGCGGCTACCCGCCATGTCCTGCAAGAAGATGCTAGGTGTTTCAAGCACTTCCACCATGGACAAACGGGCTTCAAAACGTTCGCTCTCGTTGGTGGTGAAGCGCGGCCAATCCTGAGCACCCGGGATGATGTCGGCCAGTTCGGCGAACATCTGGCAGCCGTTGCACACGCCCAGACCAAAGGTATCGCTTCGGGCAAAAAAAGATAGGAACTGCTCGGACAGACCCGCATTGAAGGTGATGCTTCGGGCCCAACCGATGCCAGCGCCCAGCGTGTCGCCATAACTGAAACCACCGCAGGCAACGATACCCTTGAACTGATCAAGCTTGGCACGGCCGCTTTGCAGGTCCGTCATGTGGACATCCACCGACTCGAAGCCTGCCTTGTCGAACGCGTAGGCCATTTCGACGTGGGAGTTGACCCCCTGCTCTCGCAAAATGGCCACCTTGGGGCGTGCCAGGTTCAAAAACGGTGCCGCCACATCTTCGCTCGGGTCAAAGCTCAGCCTCACATGCATGCCTGGATCGCTGGCGTCACCGGCGGCGGCGTGTTCGGAATCGGCACACGCAGGATTGTCGCGTTGCTGATTGATCTTCCAGCTCACGCTGTCCCAGACCTGCTGAAGATCGGTCAGGCTAGCGCTGAACACGGCTTTGGTGTCGCGCCATACCTGCAACTGACCCTTGCCTGCATCCATGGGGGAGGATGCAGGGCGCGTTTTGCCCACAAAGTGACTGTGCCTGGACAGCCCATGCTCACGCAATGTCTGCATGACCTCGTTGCGCACCGCCGTTGGCACCTGCAACACCACGCCCAGCTCTTCGCTGAAGAGGGCTTTGAGCGTGAGTTCTTCTCGCCGCGCACTGACCTGCGACGCCCAGTTCTTGGCGTCGCCCGTATCCATGCGGCTATCCGATATGCCATCACCTTCAGTGACCAGCATGTCCACATTCAGGGCCACTCCCACCTGCCCTGCAAAGGCCATCTCGGCCACCGCTGCCAGCAAACCGCCGTCAGAGCGGTCATGGTAGGCCAGGATCTGGCCCTTGGCTCGCAAGGTGTTGACCGCATTGACGAGCTGAACCAGATCTTGGGCGTCGTCCAGGTCTGGCACGGTGTCTCCCGGCTGTCCAAGGGTCTGACCGAGAATGGAACCGCCCATGCGGTTCTGGCCTTTACCCAAGTCCACCAGTACCAGCGTGGTGTCCTCCAAGTCGCGGTCGAGCTGTGGCGTCAGGGTGCCACGTACATCGGCCAGCGTTGCAAAAGCCGAAACGATCAAGCTGACGGGCGAAGTCACCTTGCGGCGCTCACCAGTGCTGTCGGTCCACTGAGTGCGCATGGACAGGCTGTCCTTCCCCACCGGGATGCTGATGCCCAGCGCCGGACATAGCTCCATGCCCACCGCCTTGACCGTCGCATAAAGGTCGGCGTCTTCACCCTCTTCTCCACATGCAGCCATCCAGTTGGCACTCAACTTGACGCGCGAGAGCTCGATAGGCGCTGCAAGAAGATTGGTAATCGACTCAGCCACCGATATCCGGCCGGAAGCTGCTGCGTTGAACGCAGCCAGAGGCGTGCGCTCGCCCATGCTCATGGCCTCGCCTGCAAAACCAGCGTAGTCGGCCAGTGTCACAGCGCAGTCAGCAACAGGCACCTGCCAGGGGCCGACCATCTGGTCACGGTGGGACAGCCCGCCCACGGCGCGGTCGCCAATGGTGACGAGGAAGCGCTTGGACGCCACGGTCGGGTGGCTGAGCACATCGATGACGGCTTTTTGCAGGTCAACACCGGTGAGGTCCATTGGCTGCAGCGCACGCTCGACGGTTTTGACATCGCGATGCATCTTGGGTGGCTTGCCCAGCAAGACGTCCATAGGCATGTGGACCGCGGCCCCCACGCTCCCCACTGCGTGTGGTTCGCTGTCCCCCGAGGGGGCTGCGCTTGCTTGGGACGGCCCGGCGCTGCGAACGGCGTCTTCATTCGCCACGGTAAGGTGGCGTTCTTCAGTGGCCACACCCACAACCGCGAACGGGCAACGCTCGCGCTCACAGAAAGCTTTGAACTGCTCCAGCGATTCAGGTGCAATGGCCAGCACGTAACGCTCCTGGCTCTCGTTGCACCAAATCTCTTTGGGCGCCAGACCGCTTTCTTCCAGCGGTACGGCGCGCAGATCAAAGCGGGCACCTCGGCCAGCGTCGTTCACCAACTCGGGGAAGGCGTTCGACAAGCCGCCCGCACCCACGTCGTGGATAAACAGGATCGGGTTTTGCTCGCCCTGCGCCCAGCAGTGGTTGATGACCTCCTGAGCCCGGCGCTCGATTTCAGGATTGCCGCGCTGGACCGAATCGAAATCCAGAGAAGCTGCATTGGTGCCCGTGGCCATCGAGCTGGCGGCGCCGCCACCCATGCCGATCTTCATGCCGGGGCCGCCCAGCTGGATCAGCAGCGTGCCCGCCGGGAAGTCGATTTTCTTCGTCTGACCGGAATCGATCTGGCCCAGACCACCCGCAATCATGATGGGCTTGTGGTAGCCGCGCTGAACGCCGGCCACTTCCTGCTCATATTCACGGAAGTAACCAAGCAGATTGGGCCGGCCGAACTCGTTGTTGAATGCCGCTCCGCCCAGCGGGCCTTCAGTCATGATTTGGAGAGGGCTGGCGATGTGCTCCGGCTTACCGTCGGCGCTGTCGCTCAGACCACCCCAGAGTTTGGAGACGGTGAAGCCGGTCAAACCCGCCTTGGGCTTGGAGCCGCGACCAGTCGCGCCTTCGTCACGGATCTCGCCGCCGGCACCCGTGGCTGCGCCGGGGAACGGGGAAATGGCCGTGGGGTGGTTGTGCGTTTCCACCTTCATCAGCACATGGTGCTCGGCTGGCTCGGCCACGTAGCTCGGAGCGGCACCAATATCGGTGACACGCGCGACGTAGCGCTCCATCTTGTGCCCGGTCATGATGGAGGCGTTGTCCGAATACGCCACCACCGTGTGCTCAGGGTGGGTTTGGTGGGTATGGCGGATCATGCCAAACAGACTCTTGTCCTGCAGCACGCCATCAATCGTGAACTGGGCGTTGAAGATTTTGTGGCGGCAGTGCTCGCTGTTCGCCTGGGCGAACATCATCAGCTCAACGTCCGTGGGATTGCGCCCCAGGCCATTGAAGGCGTCCACCAAGTAATCGATTTCGTCATCTGCCAGCGCCAGACCCCATTCGACGTTGGCCCTTTCCAACGCGTTACGACCACCGACCAATACGTCCACATGTTCCATGGGCGCGGGGTGCAGCTCGGTGAACAGGGCCTCGGCCTGCGCTCTGTCGGTGCTGACGTTTTCGGTCATGCGGTCGTGCAACAGTCCGGCCACCGCCTGCAACTGGGTTTCCGTTAGCGCAGCCTTGGACAACAAGCCCTTTTTGAGACCGATGCGAAACTCCACCAAGCGTTCCACCCGATGCAGCGCTATCCCGCAATTGTGTGCAATATCCGTGGCTTTGGACGCCCAGGGAGAAACCGTTCCAAGGCGCGGCATCACATAGAGGGCGGGCGCGCCATCGTCGCCAGCCGACATGTGTGCCGCCAAGGCCGGCTCTCCATATGTGAGCAAACTGCCCAAATGATCCAGTGCTTCGGACTCTGGCTCCTGATCGAACGAAGCCAGATGGACGAAACGCGCCGTCAGGCCGGTGATCTTGTCGGAGATAGCTGCAAGACGGGGCAGCAGTTGCTGGACTTTGAAGTCACTGATGGCGTTACCACCATCAAAAAAGCGCAGATGCAGGGACACGTTGGGGCCTGTGTAGCGTTGGGAGATGAGCCGGCGGGCGGGAAAACCCCGATTTTACCCGCGCCAATTGCACAGCTTTGCATGTCGACCTGTGAAACGAGGTCTCCACAATGGGATAATTTGGCGCTATGAGCATTACCTACAAAGACGCTGCCGGCATTGAAGCAATGCGCGTTGCATGCCGCCTGGCCTCCGAAGTACTTGACTACCTCACGCCGCTGATCCAGCCCGGCATTACCACAGGTGAGATCGACCGTCTGGCGGCCGAGTACATGAAAAAGCAAGGCACGGTTTCGGCCACGATCGGCTACGCGCCGCCCGGGTACCCTCCCTTCCCTGGCCATTTGTGCACTTCGGTGAACCAGGTCGTCTGCCACGGCATTCCTGGTGACAAAG
>JBNKNN010000019.1:0-19076 GCA_050293865.1 Hydrogenophaga sp.
GCGGCGGAGCGTGGGGGCCATATTCCCTACCGTCCACCACTCACGTCCAGCAGTGACATCGTCGTGTAACTCGCGGCATCCGACAGCAACCAGACAATGGCCTCGGCCACCTCGTCGGCCGCCCCTCCGCGCTTCATGGGGACCAGATGTTTGAGGTCGTTCACCCGGTCAGGCAAGCCCCCGGAGGCATGAATCTCGGTTTCGATCAATCCTGGCCGCACGGCGTTGACCCGAATGTTGTCCTCTGCGAGTTCGCGCGCCAGACCAATGGTGAACGAGTCGATGGCTCCCTTGGACGCCGCGTAGTCCACATACTGGCCACCCGATCCGAGCCGCGACGCTGCGCTCGACACATTGACGATCGCGCCTCCATTGCCGCCGAGTGCTGGGCGCATGCGTTTGATGGCTTCCCGGGTGCAGAGCATGGTGCCGATCACGTTGATCTCGAACATGCGTCGCCAGCGATCCACCGTCATGTCTTCCAGCCTGGCGGAAACATCCACCACACCGGCGTTATTCACCAATCCATGCAGACGGCCGAAGCGGGTATCGATGGCCTCAAACATGGAGAGAACTTGTTCTTCATTGGACACGTCTGCCTGGAACGCTTCCGCCTCCCCTCCAGCGGCCCGAATACCCGCAACAACTTCCGCCGCGGCATCTGCCCGTCCTGCGTAGTTCACCGCCACGCGCCATCCTTGGGTCGCCGCCAGGCGAGCCGTCGCTGCGCCAATGCCCCGGCTGCCACCGGTAATCAGCAAAACCTTGTCCATGCCTTCACCCCCAGGTTCTGGTTCAGTTTGCGGGCTGCGCTGTCAATGACCAGCCACATCAGGTATCGTGCTTCATCTCGCCCCCAACGGTAGCGCATTCCTGGTGCGCCTACGGGTCGCGTACACGACGCCTTGGTCAGTCCAATGGAAAATACCATGGCTGGCTCAGGCTCGTCGTGCTGACTTTCGATCATGCAAGAAGGAGACACTCCCATGGGCAAGTTTGTTGACCTGACATCCAGCGACGGTTTCACGTTTCCGGCCTACGTGGCCGAGCCTTCCGGTACTGCCAAAGGTGGGCTGGTGGTCCTGCAAGAGATTTTCGGCGTCAATTCGCACATCCGGTCGGTGGCTGATGGCTACGCCGAAGAGGGCTATTTGGTGGTCGCGCCTGCAACCTTTCACCGCGCTCGGCAAGGCGTGGAGCTTGGTTATAGCGAAGAAGACATGAAGGTCGGGTTCGGCCTCAAGACCGCGGTCGAAGAGCTGCCGCCTCCAGGTGTGATGGCGGACATTCAGGCGGCCATTGAGCATGCAGCGACGGCTGGCAAGGTGGGCATCATGGGGTACTGCTGGGGCGGCCTTCTGTCTTGGCGTTCGGCCTGCCAGTTGGGCGGGCTGACCGCGGCAGTGACTTACTACGGCGGCGGCATGACGAGGGAACCCCAATTGTCCATGCAAGCCCAGGTTCCCGTGTTGTCGCACTTCGGAGATCAAGACCACTGGATTCCATTGGAGACGGTTGAGGCTTTCCGCCAGACCCATCCCGACGTAGAGGTGTATGTCTACCCGGCCAATCATGGCTTCAACTGCGATCAGCGCGGCTCCCATGATGCGCCGTCTGCCAAGCTGGCGCGGGAACGTACCCTGGCCTTCTGGGCCAAGCACCTGAGCTGAACCCGTCAGGGCGCAGCCCGGGTCAACGGCCCGACTGCGCCAGCAGGCGTTTGCGCCAGAACACGCCGCCCAGGATCAGGCTGATCAGGCACATGATGGCCAGGGCCCACCAAAAGCCCTCTGGCTGATGGATCCAGGGCAGGAAGTCGAAGTTCATGCCAAACACGGCCGCGATGAGGTTCAGTGGCAGAAAGATGGCCGTGATGGAGGTGAGCGTTCGCATGATGTCATTGGTGCGATTGCTCTGTGCCGAGAAGTGCATCTGAACCGCCGTCTCCGCGCTTTGCTCCAGCCTGTGCACGTGGTGGATCACCCGTTCGATGTGCTCCAGCACATCCCGGCTGCGAACCTTGAGCAACTCCAGCCCTCTGAGACCACCGAAGTGTTCGCTGTGCCCTTCTTGCACCTCCCAGCCAGCGAGCGACTCGATCCAGTCCTGAACCGCTGCTCGCTGATCCTCTCCAATCTCGATCAACTGGTGCAGGATGATCCGTGCGTCCAGCAAGGACTTCCAGTTGTTGAAGCGTGAGTTCGCTTTGAGCAGTTCCGATTGCCAATGGTCCAGTTGCTTGGTGAGCTCGCGCCGCAATTCCAGGTAGCCATCGACCATCAGATTCACCAGTCGCAACATGAGATCGGCAGGGCTGCTGGGCACTTGGTTGATGCTGCCGCGCGCAGGGTGCGTGCCAGCGTTGAGCAGACGATCGGCGTAGTGGTTGAGCACGGCGCTGCCTGCTGGATGAACGCTCAGCAGCACCCGGTCAAACACCGCAAAGCCAACCGGGCTGGTGTCGATCCGCCGAAGCACTGGCGGCCCCCCGCGGCGCTGCAGTTCGGATGGATCCCTGGGCGTCAGAACCTGATCCGAGTCAGAATCGCCAGCAGCCAGCCGCCTGAACACCAGGACGTCGTACTCCAAGGTGTAATCGAACGTGGACGGCAAATGGCCGTTAAGCAAGTCCGAGACATGCGGGTCCAGCAAGCTTGTGCCGCAGGTGCGCTGCAAGAACTGCTGCAGTTTCTCCAGCTCCACTTCCAGTTCGCGCCGGCCGCACGCGATCCACACAAAGCCCTTTTCGGGCAACCCTTCTGGCAGGGCATCCGTTTCGTGGATCTGGCCTCCACCCAGTCTGAAAACCCGCATGATGCTGCCCGTTCCCGCTTTTTTTTGAATCGTCGTTCGCGCTCAGGCGCCGCGCAACAAACGGGCGGCGTCGCGTGAGAAGTAGGTCAGAATTCCATCTGCACCCGCGCGTTTGAATGCCAGCAGGCTTTCCATCATCACTGCGTCATGGTCCAGCCAGCCGTTTTGTGCTGCGGCCTTGAGCATGGCGTATTCGCCGCTGACCTGATAGGCAAACGTCGGCATGCGGAACTCGTCCTTCACGCGTCGCACGATGTCCAGATACGGCATGCCCGGCTTGACCATCACCATGTCCGCGCCTTCGGCAATGTCCAGCGCCACCTCACGCAGGGCTTCGTCGCTGTTGCCTGGGTCCATCTGGTAGACCTTCTTGTCGGCCTTTCCCAGATTGGCGGCTGAGCCCACGGCGTCGCGGAACGGGCCATAAAAAGCACTGGCGTATTTGGCGCTGTAAGCCATGATGCGCGTGTTCACCTGTCCGCTGGTCTCCAGTGCCTGGCGGATGGCGCCAATGCGGCCATCCATCATGTCGCTCGGCGCCACGATGTCCACTCCGGCTTCTGCCTGAGTCTTTGCCTGGCGCACCAGAATCTCCACCGTCGGATCGTTCAGGATGTAGTTCGATTCGTCGAGTACGCCGTCCTGGCCATGACTGGTGTAGGGGTCGAGCGCCACGTCGGTCATGACGCCCAGCTCGGGGAAACGTTGCTTCAGCGCGCGCACCACTCGCGGCACCAAACCATCAGGGTTGGTCGCTTCCTGTCCGTCGGGGGACTTCAACGACTGGTCGATCACCGGGAACAGCGCCATCACGGGGATACCAAGCTTCACGCAGTCCTCAGCCACGGGCAGCAGCAGGTCCAGGCTCAGCCGCTCCACGCCCGGCATGGAAACCACCGGCTCCTGTCGCTTCTCGCCGTCCAGGACGAACACGGGGTAGATGAAATCCGCAGGAGACAACCGGTGCTCGCGGACAAGGTTGCGTGTGAAGGTATCCCGCCGCAGACGACGAGGACGGGAAAGGGGAAAGGGAGGAGGGGTTTGCATGGCGATATTTTGTCAGGGCTGACAGGGCAAGCGTGTGAATGTCCTCAATTGCAGGCATGGTCGGCACGCTGGCAGATTGTCACCTTCGATGGTGGGTGTGATGATATGCAACAGATTGAAAATGCGCCCGGAATGTGTTGAACTCAGGCCCGTGGCAGTAAGACGATGGTATTTGTTTGCGCAACTTGCGACAGAAGAAATTTGCGCTTGCGCCACTTTTGATTATTCAACTGCAAAGGCATCCGGCTGCCTGGACCCAGGCCAACCGCTACTGACAAACCGCGAGAAAAACCATGTCCACACCTCAACAAAAACCTTCCCACAGTGACTCGGACAATTGGTCCCTCGACCAACACTGGCCTGAGCTCGTTTCCGGCTTTTCCGAACAGGTCACCGAGAGCATCAGTTTCTTGCAACACCAGTTCGATCAGTTGGTGCAAAAAGGCAAGCTGGGGAGAAACGAGCATCGTGCCCTGACAGTCACGGCCGAGCGCCTCAAGCTCGCCGGCGTCAGCGCACAACAGGTGGTGCGCTTCTACAGCGGCAAGATTCGCCAGTCGCATGAAAAGGTCAACATGGCGGACCTTGTGGAAGGCGTGTTGCAAGACCGCAAGCGCGAGCTGGCCATTCTGGGCATTGCCCTGCGTCGCAAGCTTAAGCCTATCGAGGTCCTCGTCGACCCCACCGTGGCCCATACGTTCGTGAATACGCTGCTCGATTGGGCGCTGCCCTACGGAGACCGCGTCGACGTCCGTATCGACATGAACGACTGGCCTCAACACGCCCGCCTGATGGTACGCGTATCGAACGAAGGTACGCCGCCGTCGAGTGATCACAACTATGACAACCTCAGTTGGATGCTGCTGCGCCAGATTGCCCAGACCGGTGGCGGCATTGAGCTCAAACGCGAGATCAAAGGTGACTTCATGGTCGTCACGGCCATGTTCCAGCGCACGGTGCAGGCGGTGGACGGCATCTCCGCCATCGATCTCGGAGACGATCAGTCATCCATGTTCAAGTCGCTGGCCGGCAACTACGTTCTCACCATCTCTCCGAGCCTGCAAATCCGGTCAGATGTTCGCGAGGCCCTGCGAGAGATTGGCATCACTTCAGACAGCGTGGTGGACTTCGAGCAGGCAAAGGACGCTATCCATGCACGTATGCCTAATCTGATCGTTGTGGATGCCGAACTCAAGGGAGACGAGTTCGATCACTTCCGCGATCAACTTTTGAGGGAAGTTTTTGAGTTGCCTTTCGTTGAAATTTCTCCAGACGACAGCTCGTTCGACATGTCCGGATTTGGCGAATTTTCAATGGCGAAAGTCGGCCGAGGCAATATCCGCGAGGCTTTGGGCACTGCGGTCATGTTTGAGTTGGCCAAGGTGATGTGAAATATCACGCGATACCATCAAAAATGAACACCACAGTTTTACACCCTGTCAGATCTGACAGGTTGGGTGTGCACAGATCACAAAATATGCTGTAACATCCGTTCTGAGCTGTCCGTTTGGATACGCTCCCCGCTTTTCCTCCCTGAGCGGGTGCCTTAGTGTGTGACAGCAAAAAGGCTTGGAACCCGGCCCCTTATGGGGTCGGGTCTTTTTTTGCCCAAGCTCGGCGGTACGCCCTATAGCCATTGCGCACGTCCCGGCTTCCTCCTGCATTCGTTGCAGGCGGCGACGCCATCTGACGCTACACTGCCCGGATGCTCTGGGTCAAAGCTTTTCACATCGTTTTCATCGCCAGCTGGTTCGCTGGGTTGTTCTATCTGCCGCGCATCTTCGTGAATCTGGCCATGGTTCCGCCAGGGAGCGAAGCCGAGCGCCAGCGCCTGCTGCTGATGTCCCAAAAGCTTTTTCGATTCATGACCATGTTGGCTGTGCCTGCCCTGGGCTTGGGTCTCTGGTTGTGGTTGGGGTACGGGATTGGCATGGGTGGGGGCAACGGATGGATGCATGCCAAACTGCTCATCGTCGTTTTGCTTCTGGGCTACCACCATGCTTGCTGGTTGCTGCTCAAGAAATTCGAGCGCGGTGAGAGCCGCCGTTCGCACGTCTGGTTCCGCTGGTTCAATGAAGTGCCCGTCATCCTCATGGTGATTGCCGTGCTGCTGGTCGTCGTCAAGCCCTTCTGACGCCGGATCACTCGAGCGCTCCTCTTCCTGTCGTCAGTCAAGGCTGGTACCCGGGCATGGCGCAGCGAACATCCTCCTGGGCCCTGGCAGCACTGTTTGCCCTGTTGATTGCGTATGCCAGCCTCTACCCGTTCAATGGATGGCAGGCGCAGTCGCTCCCTCGGCTTTTCAGTTACCTCTGGCAGCCCTGGCCTCGGTACTGGACGGCTTTCGATCTGGTGTCCAACCTGCTGGGCTATGCCCCGCTGGGCTTTCTGCTGGCGTTGGGCGCCATGCGCGATCGCCTCGGACGGTTGGGTTCGGCGATGGCGCTGTTGACACCCGCTCTTTTTTCCCTGGTGATCGAAACCGTACAGAACTTTCTGCCGGTTCGGGTGCCCTCCAACGTCGATCTGGGGTTGAATGCGGCTGGCGGTGCCATCGGGGCAGTAGCAGCCATGCTGCTCGAGCGCCTGGGCGGGCTGCAGCGCTGGTCGCAATTCCGTGCCGCCTGGTTCGTACCACAAGCCAGGGCGTCCCTCATCCTGCTGGCTCTTTGGCCGTTGTCCTTGCTGTATCCCACCTCCATTCCGTTTGCTCTTGGGCAGGTGGCGCGGCGGGTGGAGGCCGCCTTGACTGAGTTGTTCGCCGGCACGCCGTTTGTCTCTTGGTTGCCGACGGCGTCGGTAGCGCCGCAAATGAGTCAACTCACAGAAGCCCTGTGTGTCGGCTTGGGGCTGTGGGCACCGGTGTGCCTGGGCTATGCGGACATTTCCGGCGTCTGGCGCCGACTGCTGTTCTCGCACCTGGTGTTGGGGCTGGGCATGGCCGCCCTTGGTCTGTCCTCTGCGCTGAGTCTCGGGCCGGTACATGCCTGGTCGTGGCTCACGCCACAGGCCATGCTCGGGATTGTGCTGGCCTGGTTGCTTTCACTGCTCGGGTTGGCAGCTGGAAGGCGGACAGCGATTGCGTTCATGCTACTGGCGCTGACTTTCACCCTCAGTTTGATCAACCAGGTGGGCTTTAGCCCCTACCTTGCGCAGAGTGTGGAGACCTGGGAGCAAGGTCGCTTTATCCGCTTCTATGGCCTGTCACAGTGGATGGGGCTACTCTGGCCATTTGTTGTCCTTGTGTTTGGTGTGTTCTTGCTCGGACGTCCGGTGTCACCCAGAACCTGAACTCCTACAATATCGTGATGGCCAACCATGACCCAACCCCAGCAAATGCTTCGTACTACGAACGCCACATCTTCTTCTGCCTGAATCAGCGCGCCAATGGCGAAGCCTGTTGCGCCGACCACCGTGCGCAGGAAGCCTTTGATCGTTGCAAGTCTCAGGCGAAGGCCATGGGCCTTCTGGGCAAGGGCAAAGTGCGGGTGAACAAAGCTGGCTGCCTGGACCGCTGCGCAGGTGGTCCTATCGCCGTCGTCTACCCGGAAGCAGTCTGGTACACCTTCGTCGATGAATCCGACATCGACGAGATTGTCACTTCGCATCTGCGCGACGGAAAGGTGGTGGAGCGCCTGGTCACTCCGCCTGATGTTGGTCGATGAGGGCCAACACCGACAAGCTGACGGTCGATGGGCCTGAGGGTGTTATCGAGGTCGCGGTGGATGCGCCCGACGAGGCGCCACGGGCCACGGCCATCATCGCCCATCCCCATCCGGTCTACGGCGGCACCATGGACAACAAGGTGGTGCAGACATTGGCGCGTGCTTCCGTTGCCGAAGGCTTCAAAGCAGTTCGTTTCAATTTTCGTGGTGTGGGGGGCAGCGCGGGCGAGTACGATGAGGGCCGTGGCGAAATCGACGACATGGTGGCCGTTGTCAATGCTCTGGCACCGCAAGGGCCGCTGGTGCTGGCGGGGTTTTCGTTTGGCGCTTACGTCGCCAGCCAGGTGGTACAGCGTCTGCATGATCAGCGAGAACTGACGCACATTGTTCTGGTTGGCGCGGCAACGAGCCGCTTCGATGTCGCCAACATCGACGAGGAACTCCACGAGCGAACGTTGATCATTCACGGCGAGCGCGACGACGTGGTGGAACTCTCCAGCGTCATGGATTGGGCGCGCGCCCAGTCCTTGCCCGTGATGGTGGTGCCCGATGTGGGGCACTTCTTTCATGGTCAGCTCAACCTCCTCAAGCGTGTTGTCGCGCGGCACCTGCGGGCCTGAGTCCGCGACGCCGGTTCGACGCCGGCGCTATTGGTCGAAATCACAAATTCAACAGAAGGTACGGTCTTGTTCAAGAAATGCTTAGCCGTTGCGTTGGCAACATTGCTCATCAGCTTTCAGGCCTTTGCTGCAGTGCCCCAACCGCCAGAAGTGGCGGCCAAAGCCTACATGCTGGTCGATGTCACCTCAGGTCAGGTGCTCGCCGCCCGCGATCCCGACAAGCCGGTGGAGCCAGCATCTTTGACCAAGCTCATGACGGCCTACATCGTCTTCGACGCGCTTCGCGCCGGCAAGATCAAGCTCGATCAGACTTTTGAGGTGAGCGAACGCGCCTGGAAGATGCCTGGTTCACGCATGTTCATTGAACCCGGCATGCAAATTCCAGTGGAAGACCTGCTCAAGGGCATGATCGTCCAGTCCGGGAACGACGCCACAGTGGCGCTGGCCGAAGGTGTGGGTGGTAGCGTAGAGCGCTTTGTGGCTTTGATGAACGATCAGGCCAAGGCGCTGGGCATGAGCGACACCGGTTACAAAAACCCGGAAGGCCTCACTGCGCCAGGCCATATTACCTCTGCCCGGGATTTGGCCAAGCTGTCCATGCGCCTGATGACCGACTTCCCGGAGTATGTGGGCTACTACGCCATTCAGAAGTACCGCTATCCGGGTACGCCAGCGGCCAACGATACCAATCGCAACATGCTGCTGTTCAGGGATCCGTCGGTGGACGGACTGAAAACGGGCCACACCAGCGCCGCGGGATACTGCCTGGTGGCCACGGCGGCGCGTGAAGTGCCAACACTTGGTGCCGCTCCTGGAAACAAGCGTCGCTTGCTCAGTGTGCTGCTCGGTGCGTCCAGTGAAAATGCCCGCGCCGCCGAAAGCCAGAAGCTGCTCAACTGGGGGTATACGGCATACGACGCGGTTCGCCTGTTTGGCGCTGGCCAGCCTGCCTCCACCCCGCGCATCTGGAAGGGCAAGTCCGAAGTCGTCAAGCTCGGTCTTCCGCAGGGGGTTGTGGTCAGCGTTCCGGCAGGAGAAGGCGCCGGCCTGAAGACCGAGGTGGCGAGGCCTGACCCGCTGGTGGCGCCCATGCAGAAAGGGCAGGCGCTGGGTACCTTGCGGGTCCACATGAAAGACGGCACGACAGTGACCGAGTTGCCGCTGGAGGTGCTCGAGACGGTTGAAGAGTCCGGAATTTTTGGTCGGGCGTGGGACGCTTTGCGCCTCTGGATCCAGTGAAGAGCCTTGTGACGAGCTTTGCCGATCTGTTCGGAGGTTGATGTCCATCGGACCTTCGGAGGGAAGCGTTCGCTCACTTTGGCGGCCTCCCTGTCACTGCGTTGGCGGGGTATTGTGCGGTTGCAGCACAAGTGATACAGTAGAGGGCTTTTCGGAATTTTCCGAAGGGATTTCTTTTTTCGCATTTTTTCTAACGTTTAGGGACGTTTCAATGCCAACCATCAACCAACTCGTGCGCCAGGGTCGTGCGGTCGAAAAGATCGCTTCGAAAAGCCCGGCCATGGAAAACTGCCCGCAGCGTCGCGGCGTGTGCACCCGTGTGTACACCACGACGCCCAAGAAGCCTAACTCCGCTCTGCGTAAGGTCGCCAAGGTTCGCCTGACCAACGGCTTCGAAGTCATCTCCTACATCGGCGGTGAAGGCCACAACCTCCAGGAACACAGCGTTGTGCTGGTTCGCGGCGGTCGTGTGAAAGACCTTCCCGGTGTTCGCTACCACATCGTTCGTGGTTCGCTGGATCTGCAAGGCGTGAAAGACCGCAAGCAGGCGCGCTCCAAGTACGGTGCCAAGCGTCCTAAGAAAGCCTAATTTTCATCAACACATTCGGGGTTTGTTGCCGCTTGGCTGGCGGTGCAAACGAAGTGACCCAGGTTCCGCCGGTCGGACGGGTCGAGTAAGTGAGGGTTCCCAATGGCCCTCGGGGTGTCGAAAGACGCCAACTGAAGCAAGTAGAGGTAAACAATGCCACGTCGTCGCGAAGTCCCTAAACGTGAAATCCTGCCGGATCCAAAGTTCGGCAACGTCGAAGTCGCCAAGTTCATGAACGTCATCATGTTCGGCGGTAAAAAAGCAGTGGCTGAGCGCATCGTTTACGGTGCGCTCGAGCAGATCGAGCAGAAGTCCGGCAAGGATCCGCTCGAGGTGTTCACCACCGCCATCAATAACGTCAAACCGATGGTTGAGGTGAAGTCCCGCCGTGTCGGTGGTGCCAACTACCAGGTGCCAGTTGAGGTGCGTCCTGTTCGTCGCCTGGCTCTTTCCATGCGCTGGATCAAGGAGGCTGCCAAAAAGCGCAGCGAGAAGTCCATGGCACAACGCCTGGCCAACGAACTGCTGGAAGCCACCGAAGGCCGTGGCGGTGCGATGAAGCGCCGTGACGAAGTGCATCGCATGGCCGAAGCCAACCGCGCATTCAGCCACTTCCGTTTCTAATTTTTCGTCTCAACGCCTGTTGTTGGGTGTGCCCCGCTTCGGCGGGGCTTGGCCGTTTGGCCGCCGCATCCTGCAGCAGGCGTGCTGTACATCTACCAAGGAATCACCATGGCACGTACCACGCCTCTTGAGCGCTACCGCAACATCGGTATCTCGGCGCACATCGACGCCGGCAAGACCACCACCACCGAGCGCATCCTCTTCTACACGGGTGTGAACCACAAGATCGGTGAAGTGCACGACGGCGCCGCCACCATGGACTGGATGGAGCAGGAACAGGAGCGTGGTATCACGATTACCTCCGCTGCCACCACCTGCTTCTGGAAAGGCATGGAGCTCAACTACCCTGAGCACCGCTTCAACATCATCGACACCCCCGGCCACGTGGACTTCACCATCGAGGTGGAGCGTTCCATGCGTGTGCTCGACGGCGCCTGCATGGTCTACTGCGCGGTGGGTGGCGTTCAGCCGCAATCCGAGACTGTCTGGCGTCAGGCCAACAAGTACAAGGTGCCACGTCTGGCTTTCGTGAACAAGATGGACCGCACGGGTGCCAACTTCTTCAAGGTCGTGGACCAGATCAAGCTGCGCCTGAAGGGCAACCCTGTGCCAGTGGTCATTCCAATTGGCGCGGAAGACACCTTCAAAGGAGTTGTTGACCTCATCAAGATGAAAGCCATCATCTGGGACGAAGAGTCTCATGGCACCAAGTTTGACTACGTCGACATTCCAGCCGAGTTGGCCGACCAGGCTGCCGAGTGGCGCGAGAAGATGGTTGAAGCCGCTGCTGAAGCCAACGAAGACCTGATGAACAAATACCTGGAAGAGGGCGACCTCTCCGAGGACGACATCAAGCTGGGCATCCGCACCCGCACCATCGCAACGGAAATTCAGCCGATGCTGTGTGGCACCGCGTTCAAGAACAAGGGTGTGCAGCGCATGCTGGACGCTGTGATCGACTTCCTGCCTTCTCCAGTGGACATTCCTCCAGTGGGCGGTACCGACGAAGACGAGAAGGAAGTGTCGCGCAAGGCCGACGACAATGAAAAGTTGTCCGCCCTGGCGTTCAAGCTCATGACCGACCCGTTCGTGGGTCAGCTGACCTTCGTCCGTGTGTACTCTGGTGTGCTCAAGAAGGGTGATACCGTCTATAACCCGGTCAAGGGCAAGAAAGAGCGTATCGGCCGTATCGTTCAGATGCACGCCAATACCCGTCAGGAAGTCGAAGAGATTCGCGCTGGCGATATCGCCGCTTGCGTGGGCTTGAAGGACGTGACCACAGGTGAAACCCTGTGCGATCCTTCTGCCATCATCACGCTTGAGAAGATGGTGTTCCCTGAGCCTGTGATTTCCCAGGCCGTGGAGCCAAAGTCCAAAGCCGACCAGGAGAAGATGGGTCTCGCGCTCGGCCGTCTGGCTGCAGAAGATCCTTCCTTCCGTGTTCAGACCGACGAAGAATCGGGTCAGACCATCATTTCCGGCATGGGTGAGCTGCACCTTGAGATCATCGTGGACCGCATGAAGCGCGAGTTCAACGTCGAGGCCAACATCGGCAAGCCACAGGTGGCCTACCGCGAAACCATCCGCGGCACCGTGGAAGAAGCCGAAGGCAAGTTCGTTCGCCAGTCTGGCGGTAAGGGTCAGTACGGCCACGTGGTCTTCAAGATCGAGCCACAAGAAGCTGGCAAAGGCTTCGAGTTCGTCGACGCCATCAAGGGTGGCGTGGTGCCTCGCGAGTACATCCCAGCCGTCGGCAAGGGTGTGGAAGAGGCGCTCAACACCGGTGTCCTGGCTGGCTACCCGGTCGTCGACGTCAAGGTTACGCTGCACTTCGGTTCCTACCACGACGTAGACTCTTCAGAGCAGGCCTTCAAGATGGCAGCCATCTTCGGCTTCAAGGAAGGCTGCCGCAAGGCGCAACCCGTCATCCTCGAGCCCATGATGGCCGTGGAAGTCGAGACGCCTGAAGAATACGCCGGTAACGTGATGGGTGACCTCTCGTCCCGCCGTGGCATGGTCCAGGGCATGGAAGACATGGTTGGCGGCGGCAAGGCCATCAAGGCCGAAGTGCCACTGTCCGAGATGTTCGGTTACTCCACCACGCTGCGGTCCATGTCGCAGGGTCGTGCCACCTACACGATGGAATTCAAGCACTACAGCGAGGCTCCTCGCAACGTGCAGGAAGCCATCGTCGCAGCTCGCGCCAAGTAAATGGACACACCCCTGCGCGGCGTTGCCGCTTCCCCTCAAGGGGACGTTGCCATCGGGCCGGCAAAGCCGGTCCCCCGGCAACCTGGGGGTTGTGGGCCTGAGCGCCAATGAATCTGTCTTCGGTAGCCCTGCGGGGTTGGTTTGTTGCCCGTGACGAACCTTTGCTGGAGACGTTAAACACACACGGGCGTTGTTCTTTTAGAGGAAATTTGCAATGGCAAAGGAAAAATTCGAGCGGACCAAACCGCACGTCAACGTTGGCACGATTGGTCACGTTGACCATGGCAAGACCACGCTGACGGCCGCTATCACCACAGTGCTGTCTGCCAAGTTCGGTGGCGCAGCCAAGGGTTACGACCAGATCGACGCAGCGCCTGAAGAGAAGGCTCGCGGCATCACCATCAACACTGCCCACGTTGAGTACGAGACGGCCAGCCGCCACTACGCGCACGTTGACTGCCCCGGCCACGCCGACTACGTCAAGAACATGATTACTGGTGCTGCACAGATGGACGGCGCCATTCTGGTGTGCTCGGCCGCTGACGGCCCAATGCCCCAGACCCGTGAGCACATCCTGCTGTCCCGCCAGGTGGGCGTTCCTTACATCATCGTGTTCCTGAACAAGGCCGACATGGTGGACGACGAAGAACTGCTCGAGCTGGTCGAGATGGAAGTTCGCGAACTCCTCTCCAAGTACGACTTCCCTGGCGACGACACCCCGATCATCAAGGGTTCGGCCAAGCTGGCGCTGGAAGGCGACAAGGGTCCTCTGGGCGAAGAAGCCATCATGAAGCTGGCTGACGCACTGGACAGCTACATCCCCACGCCTGAGCGTGCAGTGGACGGCGCTTTCCTGATGCCTGTGGAAGACGTGTTCTCGATCTCTGGTCGCGGCACCGTTGTGACCGGCCGTATCGAGCGTGGCGTGATCAAGGTGGGTGAAGAAATCGAAATCGTGGGCATCAAGCCAACGGTCAAGACCACCTGCACTGGCGTGGAAATGTTCCGCAAGCTGCTGGACCAGGGCGAGGCAGGCGACAACGTCGGTATCCTGCTGCGCGGCACCAAGCGCGAAGAAGTCGAGCGTGGTCAGGTTCTGGCCAAGCCAGGCTCCATCACGCCGCACACGAACTTCACCGGTGAGGTGTATGTTCTGTCCAAGGACGAAGGTGGCCGTCACACGCCGTTCTTCAACAACTACCGTCCGCAGTTCTACTTCCGTACGACCGACGTGACCGGCTCCATCGAGCTGCCAGAGGGCAAAGAGATGGTCATGCCTGGTGACAACGTGTCGATCACGGTCAAGCTGATCGCCCCGATCGCCATGGAAGAAGGTCTGCGCTTTGCTATCCGCGAAGGTGGCCGTACCGTCGGCGCTGGCGTGGTTGCCAAGATCATCGAGTAATTCAGGAGCGGAACATGGCCAACAAGCAAAAGATCCGTATTCGTCTGAAGGCATTCGATTACAAACTGATCGACACCTCAGCTGCTGAGATCGTTGACACCGCCAAGCGCACAGGCGCTATCGTCAAGGGCCCGGTGCCCCTGCCGACCCGCATGAAGCGCTTTGACATCCTGCGCTCGCCGCACGTCAACAAATCCAGCCGTGACCAGCTCGAAATTCGCACCCACCAGCGTCTCATGGACATCGTCGACCCGACCGACAAGACGGTTGACGCCCTGATGAAGCTTGACCTGCCAGCAGGTGTGGACGTCGAAATCAAACTGCAGTGATGCGGCTTGACTGACCAGACAGGGGGCAATCCGACCACTCGTCGGATTGAGCGCACCCCGTAGGTCAGGGTCTTGCGAAAAAAAAGCCTGCCGGTTATACTGGCGGGCTTTCCAGTCTTTGGCTGGAGTTTTTGTCGTGGCTTCAGCAAAGTTTGAAGCCAGGAACCATGAACCGGGCGAGGAATTTGCCGCCAGGTTGCTCAGGTCCCCGTGATCGGTGTAGCCAAAGCGGTGCCAAACCCATTTCAGCCGAGACGCCCCCGGGTGTCGAAGCCCTATCAGCCCCGGCCAATTGAAGTCGGGAACGGAGAAAACAATGAGTCTTAGCAACTCCCTCGGGTTGTTGGGTCGCAAGGTGGGCATGATGCGTCTGTTCACCGATGACGGCGATGCAGTGCCTGTCACGGTGGTCGATGTGTCTAACAACCGTGTGACGCAAGTCAAAACCCAAGCCAATGATGGCTACGATGCGCTGCAAGTCACCTATGGCAAACGTCGCGCTTCTCGCGTGACCAAACCCATGGCAGGCCATCTGGCCAAGGCCGGTGTCGAAGCAGGCGAGATCATCAAGGAATTCCGCGTTGCCGCCGACGTCGCCGCCCAGTACCAGCCGGGCGCAGCTGTTGCCGCCACTGCTGTGTTCGAAGCGGGTCAGAAGGTCGACGTGCAAGGCACCTCGATCGGTAAGGGTTACGCAGGCACGATCAAGCGCCACAACTTCGGTTCGCAGCGCGCTTCGCACGGTAACTCCATTTCTCACAAGGCGCCTGGCTCCATCGGTATGGCCCAGGATCCAGGCCGTGTGTTCCCTGGCAAGAAAATGTCGGGTCACCTCGGCGACGTGACCAAGACGGTCCAGAACCTGGATCTGTTCCGCGTTGATGAAGAGCGCCAGTTGCTCATGATCCGCGGTGCCGTTCCTGGTGCCAAAGGCGGTTTCGTGACCGTGCGTCCCGCTGTCAAGGCCCAACCCAGCAAAGGAGCTGACTGATGCAAGTTGAACTCCTGAACGACCAGGGCCAGCCAGCATCCAACGTGGATGTGCCTGAGACCATTTTCGGTCGTGATTACAACGAAGCTCTGATCCATCAACTTGTGGTGGCCTATCAGGCCAACGCTCGTCAAGGTACGCGTGCTCAAAAAGACCGCGAAATGGTCAAGCACTCGACCAAGAAGCCGTTCCGCCAAAAGGGTACCGGTCGCGCTCGCGCCGGTATGACTTCCTCTCCGCTGTGGCGTGGAGGTGGACGTACCTTCCCGAACAGCCCTGACGAGAACTTCACCCAAAAGCTGAACAAGAAGATGTATCGCGCCGGTATGGCCTCCATCTTCTCTCAGCTCGTGCGCGAAGGCCGTCTGGCTGCCGTTGAGTCCATCAAGGTTGATTCGCCCAAGACCAAGCAGCTCGCTGCCAAACTCAAGGCCATGAACCTGAACTCCGTTCTGGTGATCGCCGAAGAAGTCGACGAGAACCTGTACCTGGCTTCGCGCAACCTGCCCAACGTGCTGATCGTTGAGCCGCGCTACGCCGACCCAGTGTCGCTGGTCCGCTCCAAGAAAGTGATCGTCACCAAGGGCGCTATCGACAAGCTCAAGGAGATGTTCGCATGAGCACCACCAAGCAATTCGACGAAGGTCGCCTGATGCAGGTCCTCGTGGCACCGATCGTGTCCGAGAAGGCCACGATGGTCGCCGAGCAGAACAACACGGTTCTGTTCAAGGTGCTGCGCAGCGCAACCAAGCAAGAAATCAAAGCCGCCGTTGAACTCATGTTCAAAGTTGAAGTCAAGGGCGTATCCGTTCTCAACCAGAAGGGCAAGACCAAGCGTTTTGGCCGCACCGTTGGTCGTCGCGACCATGTGCGCAAGGCTTACGTGACGCTGGAAGCTGGCCAAGAGCTCAACTTCGGTGGGGAGGCTTAAATCATGGCAGTCATGAAAATGAAACCGACTTCGCCAGGCCGTCGCGGCATGGTGAAAGTCTCGCGTGACCACCTCCACAAGGGTGATGCCTACGCACCGCTGCTCGAGAAGCAGCACCAGAAGTCTGGCCGCAACAACAACGGTCACATCACGGTTCGTCACAAGGGCGGTGGCCACAAGCACCACTACCGTGTGGTCGACTTCCGTCGCAACAAGGACAACATTCCGGCCAAGGTCGAGCGTATCGAGTACGACCCGAACCGCACGGCGCATATTGCGCTGCTGTGCTACGCCGATGGCGAGCGTCGCTACATCATTGCCCCTCGTGGCGTTGAAGTTGGCGCCACCCTGATGTCCGGTTCCGAGTCGCCGATCCGTGCTGGCAATACCCTGCCTATCCGCAACATCCCAGTGGGTTCGACCATTCACTGCATCGAGTTGCAAGTGGGCAAGGGCGCTCAGATCGCTCGCTCTGCTGGTGCTTCTGCCGTGTTGCTGGCGCGCGAAGGCATCTACGCTCAGGTTCGCATGCGTTCCGGTGAAGTGCGCAAGGTCCACGTCGACTGCCGCGCCACCATTGGTGAAGTCTCCAACCAGGAGCACAGCCTGCGTCAATTGGGTAAGGCTGGTGTCAAGCGTCACATGGGTATCCGCCCAACGGTTCGTGGCACTGCCATGAACCCAATCGACCACCCGCACGGTGGTGGTGAAGGCAAGACCGGTGAAGGTCGCGCGCCTGTGGATCCATGGGGCAACCTGGCCAAGGGCTACCGTACCCGCAACAACCGCCGCACGCAAAACATGATTGTTTCGCGTCGCAAGAGCAAGAAATAAAGGGCTGACATCATGACTCGTTCGCTCAAGAAAGGCCCCTTCGTTGACCATCACCTGATGGGCAAGGTTGAAAAGGCCGTGTCCGGTTCGGACAAAAAACCAATCAAGACTTGGTCGCGTCGCTCCATGATCCTGCCCGAATTCATCGGTCTGACCATCGCCGTCCACAACGGCAAGCAGCACGTGCCTGTGTACATCACCGACCAGATGGTCGGCCACAAACTCGGCGAATTCTCCCTGACCCGTACATACAAGGGTCACCCGGGCGACAAGAAAGCCAAGAAGTAAGGACTAACCATGGAAACCCGCTCTATCGTTCGCGGCGTGCGCCTGTCGGTTGACAAAGGCCGACTGGTTGCTGACCTGATTCGCGGCAAGAAAGTCGACCAAGCGCTGAACACCCTCGAGTTCACGCAAAAGAAGGCTGCCGGCATCATCAAGAAGGCATTGCTCTCCGCTATCGCCAACGCTGAGCACAATGATGGCGCTGACATCGACGAACTTCGTGTCAAAGCGATCCACGTCGAGCAAGGCACCACGCTCAAGCGTTTCACTGCTCGCGCCAAAGGCCGCGGCAATCGCATCAGCAAACCCACGTGTCACATCTATGTGACGGTTGGCAACTGAAGAGGACCTGAGGAATATGGGACAGAAAATCAACCCGACCGGTTTCCGCCTCGCAGTTTCGCGCAACTGGGCAAGCCGTTGGTACGCCAACAACCGTGACTTCGCCGGCATGCTGGCCGAAGACATCAAGGTTCGCGAGTACCTGAAGAAGAAGCTCAAGAACGCCGCGGTATCCCGCGTCGTGATCGAGCGTCCTGCCAAGAACGCTCGCATCACCATCTACTCGGCTCGTCCTGGTGTGGTGATCGGCAAGAAGGGCGAGGATATCGAACGCCTGAAGAAGGAACTGGCTGTCAAGCTGGGCGTGCCTGTCGCAGTGAACATCGAAGAAGTGCGCAAGCCTGAAATCGATGCCAAACTGATTGCCGACAGCATCACGCAGCAGCTCGAGAAGCGCATCATGTTCCGTCGCGCCATGAAGCGCGCCATGCAGAACGCCATGCGTCTCGGTGCCCAGGGCATCAAGATCATGTCTGCAGGCCGTCTGAACGGCATCGAAATCGCTCGTACCGAGTGGTATCGCGAAGGTCGTGTGCCTCTGCACACCCTGCGCTCCGATATCGACTACGGCACGTCTGAAGCCAAGACCACCTACGGCATCATCGGTGTCAAGGTCTGGGTGTACAAGGGCGATAACCTTGGCCGCAACGATGCACCTGTCGTTGAGCCGCGTGAAGAAGAGCGCCGTCCGCGCGGTCCACGTCGTGAGCGTCCCGCTCGCGGTGCCGGTGCCCGCCGCGGTACCAACGCCGCTCCGGCCGATGGCAGCGACAAACCTGCCGAGGCTACCGATTCCAAACCCGCCGTTAAGCGCGTTCGCAAAGACGCGCCCGCATCTGCAGCTGCGGACGGTAAAGGAGAATAATCATGTTGCAACCTGCTCGTCGCAAGTTCCGTAAGGAACACAAAGGCCGCAACACGGGCCCCGCTACCAGCGGCGCATCCGTGGCCTTCGGTGACTTCGGCCTGAAGTCGACCGACCGTGGTCGTCTGACGGCTCGCCAGATCGAAGCTGGTCGCCGTGCCATTTCCCGTCACGTCAAGCGTGGTGGTCGTATCTGGATTCGCGTCTTCCCGGACAAGCCGATCTCCAACAAACCCGCTGAGGTGCGTATGGGTAACGGTAAAGGTAACGTTGAATACTACGTTG
>JBNKNN010000020.1:0-2457 GCA_050293865.1 Hydrogenophaga sp.
ATTAGTACCAGTAGAAAGTGGAAAAATCTACTAAGTGGCGAGATCTCCTGGGAAGGGAGCCTCGCCTTTTTCTTTGCTTCTTTCTTTGTTGGGCGAGTCCAACAAGAAAGAAGAAGATGTCTCTGTGTCAGCCATCGCGACCGCATAGGCATAGGGTGTCAAGCCATTGAGTGCAGCATGTGGCCGGATGGCGTTGTATTCCTCAAGCCACGGTTCGGTGATCACTCTGGCTTCGGTCAACGTGTCGAAGATATACAAGTCAAGCACCTCCTCACGATAAGTGCGATTGAAACGTTCGATGTAGGCATTTGAGTCAACCGTCAGATACACCCTTATCGAACATTGAGGGAAGAACTTTTCACATCACCCATCCTTTCCATCCTCTGTTCGGGAAAGCGCTTGAGCTGGTCACCTTACGCCACAATTGGGGGAGCGCTCAAGCATATTACCATGATGAGGCTGGCAGATTGCGCCAGCTGCCGCTTGCCTGGACCAGCCTGAGTGCGAAAGATCCGGTCGTCGTCACCGGGGCAGGACGCTCGCCTTTCAAGTTGGCAGATTTACTGGAGCTAGCCCACTTGCTGGCGCAGCTGCGGGCTAACGACCCAGGTCCACTGCCGCAGAATCAGCAAGAGCCGGTTGCCGTCGGAGGTGTAAAGTGAATTTTGCACTCCGTGTAAAGCAAATGTTGCCTGGGCAAACAGGTGACGTGACAATATTCATTTCACTCACGGCGAATTGGGTTGTGGTGAGAGGAGGATTCCATGTCAACTGTCAGCTTAATGGCGCGCAAAGCCGAGGCACTGCGTGCTTCTGGCACACTCCATCCAGAGCCAGCACGTGTCATCGACCCCCTGTTTCAGCGTTTACCTTTCTTCGATGGGCGCGACCTGGTCCAGGTCAAATACGAGATGTTGCGCCGGGTGGAGCACGAACACGCTTCCATTCAAGCGGCGGCGACCGCCTTCGGGTTCTCACGCGTGACCTGGTACCAGGCGAAAGCGCAATACGATATGCAAGGCCTTGTAGGTCTCCTGCCGCGGCAGCGTGGACCCAAACTAGCCCCAAAAAAACTGTCGATAACATCGAGCCGGTTCGGCTGGCTGAGTTAGTCCGACAGTATGAACAGCTGCGGCAGTATGCCATGGCGGGGGCAGGGCCCTGCTGTGGTTGGGGGTTGGTCCGGCTGTTACGCTGGGGGATGGCCGTCTGGATCCAGGCCCAACTGACGCCACCTGTATCTGGTGACCTCAGCATAGGCCGGACAAGTCATCAGCGTACGCCTGACCCCGAACGTGACTGGGTGCTGGCACTGGCGGCTCTCGTGACGAGCCAGCATGAACGCCGGGAGGTTCGCCATGGCTGAAACGGTGCCCACCAAGGTCAGGTCCACCCATCTGAAACGAGACGCGTTTCTTTATGTGCGGCAATCCACCCTGCATCAACTGGTCCATAATACCGAAAGCACCCAGCGCCAATATGCATTAAGCCAGCGGGCCGTGGCGCTGGGTTGGTCGCTGGATCAGATTCATGTTATCGACTGCGACCTCGGCCAGTCCGGCGCGTCCGCTGCCGACCGGGTCGGCTTTCAGCAGCTGGTCACGGAGGTCAGCCTGGGTCAGGCTGGCATTGTGTTGGGGTTAGAAGTCTCCCGGCTGGCCCGCAATTCGACGGACTGGCATCGCTTGTTGGAACTGTGTGCGTTGTCGGATACCCTCATTCTGGATGAAGACGGCTTGTATGATTGCAATGACTTCAACGACCGGCTGCTGCTTGGCTTGAAAGGGACATTGAGTGAAGCGGAACTCCATTTTCTGCGTGCCCGCCTGCGCGGGGGCTTGCTGAACAAGGCGCGGCGCGGCGAGTTAGTCGTGCCCCTGCCTGTGGGCCTGGTCTACGACGAGCGGCAGCAGGTTCGCCTGGACCCGGATAGCCAGGTGCAGCAGGCACTGGTTCTCTTGTTTGCCACTTTTCGCCGGACTGGGACAGCGTGCGCCACGGTCAACTACTTTCGTGAGAATCAGTTGCAGTTTCCGCGCCGGCTGCGGAGCGGTCCTGGGAAAGGGGAGTTAGTCTGGGGACCGCTGGGGCACAGTCGTACCCTGCAGGTGTTACACAACCCGCGCTATGCCGGCGCGTTCTTCTTCGGACGGACGCGCACCCGTCCGGGCTCAAATGGCCCAGTCTCCCATCTGCTGAAAGACTACAACGATTGGGTGGCGCTCATCCCCGACGCCCATCCCGGCTATATCACCTGGGATGAATTCGAAGAGAACCAGCGCCGGCTGCGGGCAAATGCGCAGGCGCATGGTCATGACCGACGCCAGAGTCCGCCAGGCGAAGGTCCAGCGCTGCTGCAGGGATTGGCCATCTGTGGCGTTTGTGGACGGCGCATGAGCGTCCGTTACCATACCCGTCAGAATCAGCGCTTCCCCGACTACACCTGTCAACAAACGC
>JBNKNN010000021.1:0-43466 GCA_050293865.1 Hydrogenophaga sp.
CCAACAACGTCAGCATCGTCGACGAAGCCCAGGCGCCGCTTTTCCCAGCCCAGCCTCGCCCCTTGGTCAACCTCGGCATGGGTCTGGCGGGTGGCCTGTTCCTTGCCGTGCTGGTGGCGCTTCTTCGCGAGCAGTTCGACGACTCGATCAAGCGAGCGGACGAAATCGAACAGAATTTCGGCATTCCACTTCTGGGCTGGATACCCCAGACCAAGTCCAGTACTGGCAAAGCCAGCGAATCCGTCGCTCTGCTTGCGCACACCGAGCCCAGAAGCGCATTCGCAGAGGCCTACCGTTCGATGCGAACAGCGCTGCAGTTTTCCACCGCTGATGGGGCCCCCCGACGCCTGATGGTGACGAGTTGCGGAAAGGGCGAGGGCAAAACCACATCGGCCCTCGCGTTGGCCATCAATTTCGCCCAACTTGATCGCAAGGTCTTGCTCATTGATGCTGACATGCGCAAGCCTGCCGTACACAAATCCCTGCGCCTGCCCAATGAGCGTGGCTTGTCCAGCGTGCTCACCGGCAACCAGGTCACCGACGGTCTGATTCAGCGATGCAGCGTTCCCAACCTTTCCGTGTTGACCTCTGGCCCAACGCCGCCTGACCCTGTGGAATTGCTGATGGGACCCAAGCTCGGCTTGCTGCTGGAGAAGGCCGATGAAATGGGATTCGACCATGTCATCATCGACGGCCCCCCTTTGTTGGGCATCGCAGACGCGATTGTCCTGGGCAACCAGATCCACCACATGGTCTTTGCCGTCAAGGCGTCCAGCACGAAGAAGCAAAGCATTCGCGACGCGCTGCGCAGGCTGCGCCACGCTGGCGTCATGCCCATGGGCGCAGTCCTCACACAGGCACGCAATGAACACACAGCGGACTACGGGTATGAGTCTTACTACGGCTACGGCGATCCGGTGACCCCGTCCCCGGAGAAGCTGGCGCAGCCTGCCAGCGGCGGCCGCAGACCTCTGCCCGAACCCATCGCCAGCTGATTCGACCTCCCGAGAGCACGCAGGATTCACTCATGGCGCTCGATGGCGATCTGTTCCGCCGTTTGGTGCTGACGTTGCTGGACTTTCAGCGTCGGCCCGGACGCTATGCCGTGCTCAATCGAAGCCCTCGCCTTTTGTTCGACAACCTCCACACCGTCCTGCTTCTGGCAGCGGGCAAAGAGCTCCCACTGCTCACTGCGATGAAGCCCGGCCCCAAGCGGGAAGCAAGGGCCAGGGCCGCCGCCCGATATTTCGTGCGCACTGTTCTGCTCCGGCCTGGCGCCAGCCCGGAGATGCTGCTGGGTCTACCCAAGCGATTCGACGCCAGAACCGTGCGGGAACACTATCGCCTGATGATGCGAATGGCGCACCCTGACATGCATGCCGCAAAAAACGGTGGCGGTAAATCACCATGGCCTGCGGATGCTGCCCAACGCATCAACCTTGCTCACCAGACTTTGTCGAACGGATCGTCTGGTGCGAACGCGGCACGCATACCTGGAGTGGCACAGGACTCCTCGCCACGCAAGCTGGCCTCCGACATCGCCACATCAACGGCGCCGGTGGATCTCGATGCCCTATCAAGCAAATTTCGATGGCTCGAATGGCGCCAACAGTGGCGATCAAGCCCGCCCCTGATGCGTGCCGTGGTGATGGGCGCGGCAGCAACTGTCAGCCTTACTGGCCTTGCCGTATGGACGCCCAATGACAACGCAGCGTCTCTGCAAATCAGGCCTTCGACTCTGTCCGACCGACCCAGCCTGAAGATGACACAAGCGATGCTGATCGATCAAGGGGGGACGTCAACGCCACAACAGGCCCATGGTCGCGCGCCCTCAAGCGAAGAAACCCTGGTCCTGATGACCAACCTCATTGCCGGCCTGTACGGCGGACGCGGTCAGCCTTTGCTGGAGTGGGTCGACCCAACTCACCGGGCAGATTCGCACAACCAGGCCTTCATTGAGCGAATCGATCAGGTCACCGGTGGCCGTCAAGTCAGAAAGGTTCAAGCTCTATCGATGAGTGCGGTTCCCCAAGGCATAGCGATGCAGGTTACTGCCCTGGTAGCAGTGGATCTGGAAGACGAAGAACTTGAATCGGTACGCCGCAACCTGCGTATCAATGCCCTATTTGAACTCCGGAACAACCACGCCACTCTGGTTCGCGTATCGGCGATTCCCCGTTGAATGCTCATGACAGACACAACCGCCCCCCCGCAGTATCGCCCTGCCGCTCGCCCCGCCATGTGGCGATACCTGGCCATGGTCTTGGTGGTCGCTGTGAGCATCGCCGCAGGATGGTTGTCGTGGCGCAGCAACCTTGCGTTGTCTTGCTGGCGAGACGAATGGCCCAACCTGCCCCTTTGCCAAGCAATGACAGGGACAACGCCTCAGGACCAATTGAACGCACGGATGCGCCGACTGGAAGCGGAGCCGGGCGAGACCCAGACGCTGATCGAAGCATTGGTATTTGCACAAGACGCCAACCTGGCCACCGATGCCCAGCGCTCGCAACTGCTGCGGATGGCCATCGAACGCGCGCCGCAAAACGTCGACGTGCTTCGCATCCAGGCCAACCATGCGATCACGGAGTCGAAGTGGCCTGAGGCGCTGAGCGCGCTGACTCGCCTCTCTCTCCATCACGCTGACCCCAGTGCGAGCGAAATCCTCGCGGGACTTGTGATCCGTGCAGGAGAAGACACCACACTTCAAAGCGCTATGATCACGGCCGTTGAAGAAAATCCTGCTTGGCTAGAGCCGGTCGTCTTCGCTGCACCAAGGGCAGAAGTGCCCATGGCCGCACTTCTGCCGCTTGTTCAGACCGCCATGGCCGCGTCAGAGTACCGGATGCCGCCCAAGACAGGTCTGTTCCTCGTGGAGCGTCTCAAAGCGGAGGGCTGGTGGGCTGCCTCGCATGAGATCTGGCGCCACCTCTGGCAGCGCTTCATCCCGTTTGTGTTCAACGGCGACTTCGATCAGGCCTTCGTGCGGGGAGGCTTTGACTGGGAGGTTGGCGATGCCATGAATGACCACCGGTCTGGCGCCATCGTGGACAGGACCTACCGGCAGTCGCAACGCCATTCGATGCGCATCCGATTCACAGGCAAACCCATTCAGTCTCCCATCGCGTGGCAATACCTCATGTTGCCCCCCGGGACCTATCGTCTGCAACTCAAGTCCCAAACCGGCTATCTGCACAGCGATCGCGGCCTGAGCTGGCAGCTGCTATGCCCGGAAGACGGGTCCATTCTGGCCTCCATCGAGCCGTCTCCTGGCATTGCCCAGCAGTGGGTGGACAACGCTACCAGCTTCGCGGTCAACGAGGACTGTGGCCAACCCGCACGCTTGATGCTGGTCCCCCGGGCAAGCTACGAATCGCGCACGGGCATGCGTGGCGAAGTCCTCTTCGACGACATCACGCTCACCCGCCTGCCTGACGACGCCGTTTCCACAAAGGAATCACAGCCATGATCGACCTTCACTGCCACTTGCTTCCGGGCATTGATGATGGCGCCTCTCATCTGGATGTTTCTCTGCAGATGGCCCGCATGGCCGTGGAGGACGGAATCCACACGACAGCCTGCACACCGCACATCTATCCCGGCATGTACATGAACGACGGACCTGGCATCCGGTCAGCGGTAGAAGCCTTGCAACAGGCGTTGGACGACAACGGCATCGCATTGCAACTGGTGGTGGGAGCAGACGTCCATCTGGTTCCTGGACTGACAGAAGGCATCAGGTCTGGCCGAATTCCCACCTTGCACGACTCCCGTTACTTTCTGCTGGAACCTTCGCACACCACACCTCCTCCCGGATTCGAGGACGCCGTATTCAACCTGATTGCCGCTGGATACACCCCCATCATCACGCACCCCGAGCGCCTGACCTGGGTTGAGCATCACTACCCTGCATTCGAACGCCTGGTTGGAGAAGGTGCATGGATGCAAATAACGGCGGGCAGCCTCACGGGCGTATTCGGCCCCCGAGCCAAACATTGGGCCGAGCGATTCATCATTGACGGCCACACCCACTTGCTGGCCACCGACGCACACTCCACCGGACGCCGATGCCCAAGGCTCTCCGACGCCGTTGAACGTGCACGCGCACTGGTGGGTGACACTGAAGCCCGACGCATGGTGGTGGAACGTCCTCGCGCTGTCCTGCTCGACCAGGCCCCAGACACCTTGTTGTCCGGGCTGCATCCCGAACCCTCACGAAGCGCGCCCAAAGGATGGCTTCATCGCATTCGTTCCCTGGTCAGCTCATGAAGCGCACCGGCAACGCCACAAACAGTTTTACCGTTCGTCAGTTTGTCTGACTCCCACCTGCGGATGCATTGACGCACCGCAACATCACACCTACCATTGCTATCACTTTAGGAGGGATGTATATGAAAGCACTTGCCTTCGCATTGGCCGCAACAGCGGTCTCGCTATCCGCGCACGCCAGCTCGGGTTCTGAAAAAGACGGATACTCTGCCCCCAAGAAGGGCATCCACAGTTACTCCTGGTTCACCCACGATCACAGGAAACCTCGGCGCCACCATCATCACCATCATTTCGTGGTTGTCAAACCAACGAAGTGCCCGCCGATCAGCCACACCTAAAAGCTGAGCCTGTCAGACAGTTTGAACGGAAGCGGAGTCTCTCGACTCCGCTTTTTTTTGTTTGGTTCGACAGCTTCAATCCCTGGGCAGAAGCACCCACATCTGCAACGGTTGCTTGAGCGCGGCAGCAAGGACGAACGCATCATCCTTCTGAGTCCCCCAACCTGTGAAAAGGTCGGCTCGCACCGAGCCTTCAATGGCACCGCCAGTGTCTTGTGCCATGACCAGACGTTCGTCATTCAAAGCTTCGCCCTGGGTGGACAGCCAAACTGGCGTCCCGTACGGAATGCTCTGGGGGTCGACCGCAATCGACCTTCCTGGCGTGAGCGGAACTCCCTGTGCCCCACGAGGGCCAAACTGAGCATCAAGCTCGCTCAGGGGCTCTTCCCGGAAAAACACGGTGCGAGGATTGGCCCAGAGCATTTCGTTGAGTCGTTGGGGGTTTCGCGCGGCCCATTGCTTGATGGCATCCCATGAACCCTCCGAGATGGCGCGTTGGCGCAGCAACCATTTACCCACACTTTGATAGGGATGCCCATTGTGTCCTGCAAAAGCCAGACGAACCTCCCGAATCTGACCTCCGGGCTCCGCGATTCGAATGCGCCCAGAGCCCTGGATCTGCAAAATCAGCGCATCAATGGGATCTTCCACCCAGGCGATGGCGCGCCCTTTCAACGCGGCCTGCGCCTGTGGTGAAGTATCGATCTGGCGACGGCTGTACCAGCGCCGCTTGGGGTTCAGGCCTGGCGGCGGCCCATACAGCGGCGTGCGATGCGTGGCGGTTGGCAAGCGGCTCGCTGCCATGATGGGCTCGTAGTAGCCAGTGAGCAGTCCGGGAGGTTCGACGCCGTTGCTTTGGACAACGCGATAGGGGCGAAAACGCTTGACCACCCAATCCTGCTGTTCTGCTGGCGTGGCAATGGAGAGCATGCGCACCTCATCACAAAGGGCCTCGTGTCCCTTGACGGGTCGTTCGCAGCCCTTGATCCACGCATTCCAGGCAGCATGAAGATTGTCTTGTCCCCACCCGGGCAGCTCAGTCCAGCGAATCGGTTCCCAGCGGCTGAGGCCATGTTGCTGCGGCGCGGGCAAGGGACCGTCGTCGACCAGAGGCAATGGCGTTTGCGGCGCTTGCGCGCCTGGTCCCGGCGCTGGCATGGCAGGCGGCACCTCGGGCGACGTATCGCAGGCCGCCAGGCTGCCTACAATGGAGACCGCTGCGCACCAATGCCAAACATGATGAAGGCGGCGCGCCCCGAAACGAGAGTGATTCATGCTGCTGTTATTCCTCGAAGCGCTGGCCGCGCTCTTGATCTTGCTTTTCATCGTGTGGTGGACCATGTTTGCCGGGCGCGACAAGGGAGAACTGCCCCGGGATGAAACGCCCGGCGAAGCGGACGTTGAGCCAGTCGCTGGCAAGAGTGACGATCCCAAAGAGGGCGGCCCGGGATCCCGATGACAACAACCACTTACCTGGGCTCCCCTGCACTTCGCAAGACGTTGGCCAACTCCACAGCCGACTTCACGCCCATCTTCTCAAAGACTCGCGCCCGGTGAACTTCCACGGTGCGCACGCTGATGTGCAGTGCGTCTGCCACCAGCTTGTTGGGCATGCCATCCACCACAAGGCGCATGACCTCCTGTTCACGTTCGGTCAGACCTTCAAGTTTTTGCGCCAGCTCTTGCTGCGCGCGGCGTTGAGCCAGAACTTCGGCAGACCGCTGCAGCGCTTGCTCCACCCGGTCCACAAGGGCGTTGTCGGAAAACGGCTTCTCACAGAAGTCAAAAGCACCCCGTTTGACAGCATCGACAGCGGTGGGGACGTCGGCATGGCCTGAGAGAAAGATCACCGGCATGGCCGACTGCCAGGGCTGTGCGACGAGTTGCTCGAACAGGGCCAGCCCACTCATGCCGGGCATTCGCACGTCAAGCAAAAGACAACTGGGGCTCGAAGGTTCAGCGGCAGCAAGCGGCTGCCCAAGCGAGTCCAGAAAAGACTCGGCACTTCCATGGCATTCGCTGAGAAGGCGCCGCGTGCGCAACAGCCACGACAGGGCGTCGCGCACGCTGCTGTCGTCATCGACGATGTGGACACGAGCGTCAGATTGCGGCGTCATATCCGAATCATAATATGCGATGCCGTGCGCGAAGTGAGAGGACGTACCCGGGAAAGGCGATTCGCCTACCAAAGTACAGGGCTTGCCCGGACCCGACCGAGCCTCACGAACTGCAGGTGTATGCACGCAATGAAATTCAAGGTTAGGGAGGACGAACGAGCATGCTGGTTGGCATTGACCTGGGCACAACCCACTCACTCATCGGGCGCTACGGCCCGCAAGGCCCTGAGTTGGCGCCCAACGCATTGGGGGAGCGCTTGACGCCTTCAGTGGTGTCCATCGACGATGCCGGCCATTTGCTGGTAGGCCAAGCGGCACGGGACCGCTTGATCACTCATCCAACCGCCACCGTGGCCAATTTCAAGCGCTGGATGGGTTCAGGGCGTTTGACGCCGCTGGGCGACCAGAAATACAGACCCGAAGAACTCTCGGCCATGGTCTTGCGCGCATTGGTGGCCGATGGTCAAGCCCATTTTGGCAAAACCATCACCGAAGCGGTGATCAGCGTGCCGGCGTATTTTTCCGATGCCCAACGCAAGGCCACTCGCACTGCCGGAGAACTGGCAGGCCTGAAGGTACAGCGACTGATCAATGAGCCCACCTCGGCAGCGCTCGCCTACAACCTTATCGAACGCAAAGAAGAAGGCAGGGTGCTGGTATTCGACCTGGGCGGCGGCACGCTGGACGTGTCCATCCTCGAAGTGTTCGACGGAGTGGTCGACATTCACGCCAGCGCGGGTGACAACCTGCTCGGCGGTGAAGACTTTCTGGACGCCTTGCTCTCGGCCTTTTACAGCGATGTCAAGGTAGACCCCAAGACGATTTCAGCCGACGTGATGGCGCAGTTGCGGCGACGGCTGGAGAAAGCCAAACGCGAGCTCACATCCGCCGCGACATTGGAGGTCGCATTGCCCGATGGCTTGCCCGCAGCCGCATGGGAGGTCACTCAGTCGCGTTTTCAGGCAGCCTGTACTGGCCTGATACAGCGCATGCGCCAGCCAGTGGAACGGGCCATGCGCGATGCTGAACTCCAACCCAACGACCTCGATGAGGTCATCATGGTGGGTGGCGCATCACGGATGCCGATGGTCTCGCAAATGCTGACCCGCATGTTTGGACGCCTGCCGCTTCGGCACGTCAACCCTGACCACGCGATTGCCATTGGCGCGACGATCGCCGCGGGCATGAAGGCGCGCGACGAACGCCTCGAAGAGACTGTGCTGACCGACGTTTGCCCCTACACCCTGGGCACCGAAGTCTCACGCCAAGGACACAAAGGCACCTATCAGAGTGGCTATTTCCTTCCGATCATTCCGCGCAACACGACTGTCCCAGTGAGCCGGGAAGAAACGCTGTGGCCGGTGCAGGAAGGTCAGGCAGAAATGATGATCAACGTTTTTCAGGGCGAAAGTCCCTGGGTGACCAACAATATCCTGCTGGGCGAGCTCACAGTACCGCTCAACCCCCATGCCAAGAAGGAAGAGGCAGGCGTGACGGTACGCTACACCTATGACGTCGACGGCTTGCTGCAGGTCGAAGTCAAGGAGCTGGCAACCGATGTCGTGCACGAGCTGGTGTTGCAGCAAAACGAGAGCAGCCTGACGAAAGAAGAAGTGCGCGAACGCATTCAGCGACTGGCTTCGCTGAAAGTGCACCCCAGGGATGACCATGCCAACGTGGCAGTAATGGCGAGAGCCGAGCGGGCTTACATGGAGTTCCTGCACGACCGCGAGGACATTCAGGACTGGATCCGATTGTTCCGGCAAGTGCTCGACACGCAAGATCTCAAACTGGTGGAGCGCGCAAGAGAAGACTTCATTGCCCGACTCGATGGTTTGGAAGGGCTGCACTGATGCAGGGGCCATTCGAGCTGCTGGGCATTGACGCCCGTGCGTCCGAGCGGGACATCAAGAGGGCTTATGCGCGCTTGCTGAAAACAACCCGCCCTCAGGACAACCCGGAAGGTTTCCAACACCTGAATGAGGCGTATCAGGCTGCACTGCGATGGCGGCGCAATAGCGACGACATCGCATGGACGGATGATCAGGGTACAGGACGGGATGCGAAGCCCGCAGGGGGTGTGGTTGGCCACACCTCCGGCTACAACATTCGTTTGACTGAAGAGGCAGAAGCTGGCGAACTGGTCATTCCAGGTGATGCATCAGCTCTGTCGGAAGTCGCGCCACAACAGGCATGTTCCGAAGCCACTGACCTCAATCGGAGCGAACAGGCAGACGACGTTGACCATGTCTTTGAGGAGCATGGCAACGAGGAAACCAACGGAAAAGATGGCCAAGGCACGCAGCCCAGCGCTCATGTTTTGGCCGAGCTCTGCATAGACGCGGCCGAGGGCGCAGAGACGCCTCAGGCACTTGAAGCGTGGCTCAACGAACAGGATGCGCTGTGGAATCTGTCGGTCAAGTCCAGCGTGGCTCAAACGCTTGACTGGCGCCTGCCGCAACGCGAGCCCACCATCAAGCCCAACGTCTTCGACGCCTTGCTGGCCTATTTCGGGCTGGACGTTGTCGCCGACGGAGACAACCGTTACGAGCACCAGGATCTGCGTCAACGCATGCGGTTGACTGCTGCGCTGCAAGCTGCCGACAGCATGGAGCTTTTTTGGCTATGGCGACAAGACACAGGAGCCCATCCGGATTCGCAAAGCGATTTCAAGGAGATGATCGCACTGATCAAGAAGCCATTCTCTCTGGCCCGATCCCTGTGGTTCTCCCGTGGATTCAAGAGAGCAGAGCGCATGCGATCGCTCCTGCTCTGGCTGACCACCGGCAACAACGAGGCCTTGCCACCCACTTACGACAGCAGGCACCTCGATTACTGGCTCAGGGCGGGCGATTCGTCCCGTATTTCCTTGCCACGACTTGGCATGCACCTGGTCAACTGGACGACCGTGTTCGCCGGTGTGGTCGCCCTTTACACCTTGCTGCGATACATGGCACCAGACGCCACTGGACAACTGTCCTCCATCTGGTTTGGCTTCTTCGGCGTCGCGCTATTGATCTGGACGTACTGGGTCTATGGCCAACACCTGTTTTCGTGGCAACTCACCCCTGAACCAAAGCTCGAACACCGGGACCTCCCATGGCACAGTCTGGTATTGCCTTCCATCGTTGGCTTTTGGTTGGTGCTGTACGAAGCAGGCATGCCATTGGCGGCGAAGCTTGTGTACGCCGTCGCGTGTGTGATCAGCATCCATCGCATCAAGGGTGCGGTGGCCTACAAGACCCAGAGTACTGTCTTGCTTGAGAAGCATCGACTCGCGCATTGGGGTTTGTTTCTGGTCTTGCTCAATGCGCCCAGATGGTTGGGGGCAGACAGAAACGCCGACTTGACCTACCTCGGGTTCCTGCTGGCATTCCTGGCTGTCGACAGTTCTCTTCGCTGGCCTCTTGCTGTACTGCAACGCAGGTCGTCCAACTCATAGACAAGCGCGATTCAATGCGCCGCCGGCAGCGTGAACCGGAAAACGGTGCCTCGTGGCTGGGCGGGTTCGTCGATGAGAACACCGCCGTGCTGCTCCACCACCGTGCGGCACAGGCTCAGGCCAAGGCCCATGCCGTCGGATTTGGTGGTGAAGAAAGGCGTGAAGATTTTGTCGCGCACTTCGGGTGAGAGGCCCTGGCCGTGGTCGGTAATGCTGAATTCCACCCATGATTTCGCAGGCGCCGCGCCAATGGGATGGACGGGGCGCGCCTCCAGCCGCAGCACACGAAGGCCCGAGGCAGCAGCAGGGTCGCCTTCGGGCATGGCTTGCATGCCGTTGCGTGCCAGATTGAACAATACTTGCTCAATCATGGTGTGGTCACACACCACAGACGGGCATTCTGCCGCTACGAGGATGTCGAGTTTGATGCTTTGCTGGCGCGCTTGCAACGCGAGCAAGGGCTCCACTGAGTCGAACAAGGCTTTCGGCGCCACAGGTTCGCGTCGACTTTCACGTCGGCGCACAAAGTCTGCCACGCTTCGGATGACCCGGCCGGCACGCTCAGCCTGTTCGCCGATGCGCTGCATGGCCAAACGGATATCGTCGACCGGCGGCGCTTCATCCCCCTCTTTTGCAAGCAGGTTCGCAGATCCGGTGACGTAGCTGGCAATGGCCGCGAGTGGCTGATTGAGTTCGTGACTGAGCAATGAAGCCATTTCGCCCATGTTGGCCAGACGGGCTGTGCTCTGCATACGCTCCTGAGTCGCACGATTGATGGCTTCAATACGGCGCTGCTCGCTGATATCCACCACCGCACTCATCCAGCCGGTCTGGTTGCCTTCGGCATTGATCAACGGGGCTTCAAATATCAGCACAGGGAACCGGTGACCGTCGCTGTGCATGAACTCCGACTCGTAGCCCACGCGTGGCAAGGGCGTGCCAGAGATTCGCACGTCCTGCCGGCGCAAGTACTCCTCGACTCGCTCAGGCGGCCACCAGGGAGATGGGAGGCCTGTTCCCAGCAACTCGTCGGCACTTCGCCCGACCATCTGGCAAAACCCTGGATTCACGTAGGTGATACGGCTTTGCATATCCCTCGCACGCAATCCGGTGATCAGCGAGTTTTCCATCGCCTTGCGAAAGGCAAGCGCTTCGGCCACTTCCCGCTCGGCTCTTTGGCGCAGGCGCATGTCACGAGCCAGCAGAAACAGCACGACCAGCAGCGCAAGCGACACCACACTGACCACCGCAGAGAGCACGTTGGGAAACAGGCCGCTGATCGTGCGAGGACTCTCCAGTCGAAGCATGATGGCGTTGCCCGGCAGATCGAGCAAGCTACTGGCCACCTGCGAGCGGCGCGCTGTCACTGTGCTGGAAACAGCCAGCCTTGTGCCGTCTGCCTCGGTGAAGGCAACGCCTTGCCCTCTCACCCATTCCTTGGGAGCCAGCTCCTCGAGGACGCCGGGCAACGAGTAGCTGGCCACCAGAAAGCCCTCTGGCTTGCCCGCATGGCTGACAGGCATGCACATTTCCATGAGCTCCAGGCCCTGTCCGCCAGCGGTCGGCCAGAAATAGCTCGGTGAAAAGGCCGGCCCCGAGAGGCGTTCAGCCTGATTACAGGCCTGGAGTACGTCCGGTCTCGCTTGCTGGCGTCGACGCGAGGCGAAAAGGCTGGATTGATACAAGCTGTTCTGCGCAGCGACAATGTTCAAGGCAGGGTCGCGCCATTCAATCCGAACCAGCTCACGATGCTCGGCCAGCAAGGCTGGTGCAGCCGCTTGCCACAAGGAGGGCTGGTTCTCTCCCGCCGCCTGCAAGGCCTGAAGTGTCTGGACATTGCGCAGCAAGCCGCTGCGAATATCCGCCGCCACCGTACGGACCCGTTGGTCAAGTCCCGCCTGATCCCTGCCTTCTTCGTACTCTCCCGCGAGGAACACCAACACCGCCAGCAAGGACAGGACCAAAAGCAGCAACGCGCCCCACAACCACCAGCGGTCCAGCCCGGAATGGGGCTGAGCGGTCACAGTGGTCTCAGCCGTCACGCTCGCCTTGTCGCGCGAGTCACCGGCATGGCCGGCCGCCAGCGCCATCATCCCAGGCGACGGTGTTCGAGCGCGGGGAGTTGCTGGCGAACCTCTTGAAGTCGATCCATGTCGATATCAGCCACCACCACGCCTGGACCGCTCGCCTGCATGGCCATCACCTCACCCCAAGGGTCGATCACCATGCTGTGGCCCCAAGTACTGCGACCGTTCTCGTGGTGACCGCCCTGTGCGCTGGCGATCATGAATGCCTGACTCTCAATCGCACGTGCACGCAACAGAACCTCCCAGTGCGCACGGCCCGTAGTGAAGGTGAACGCGGCAGGCATCAACAGGACGTCTGCCGAGAGTTCGCGATAGAGCTCGGGAAAGCGAAGGTCATAGCAAACACTTTGTCCGATGCGCCACGTTTGGCCGCTGGCATCTTCCATTTCGAACGCAGTGGGCGTATCGCCTGCGGCAAGTACCTCCGATTCGTCGTAGCGCTCTCTTCCGTTGTCGTAGCGGAAAAGGTGGATTTTGTCGTAGCGGCTGACACATTGCCCCTTGGGCGAGTACACCAGCGACGCGTTGGCAGCATGGGCCGGGTCCTCGGTGGCCATGGGAATGGTGCCTCCCACCACCCAGAGTTTGAGCGCACGCGCCACGTCTGACAGGAAGTCCTGGACTGTGCCCAGACCCGGGGTCTCGGCAAGGACCAGCTTGTCCGCATCCTTGTGCCCCATGAAGCAGAAATACTCGGGTAGAACCGCCAGCTCAGCCCCCATTTGCGCCGCATGTTTGAGCAAGCGCATGGCTTCATTGAGATTGGCATCCAGGCTGATGCCCGAGACCATTTGAATGGATGCAACTTTCATGCGGAACTCCTCGCGTCGGCATCCACGCCGACCACAGCACTCATGGGCAAAGCTCTACAGCCCTCGTTTCGACACAATGTAACGCCAAATCCGCCCCACTTGGCAGGACCGGGACTTTCCAGCAGTGATCAAGGCTGGCTCGTAGCAGGTGTCGCCGCTCGGTTTGGATTGGACTCCGGGCTTTGTGACGTCGGCGCCGGTGCATGCGCCGATGGGGGTTGGGAGGCTTCCGACTCTGCGCCTGGTATCTGCGCCTTCAGCGGCTTCTCCAGCTTGACCACCTGCGGGTCGGCCCAACTGCCTGATATATGGAACACTTGGGTATTCGCACTTTGCAGCGGCTCCCGGAGTATCAGCTGGGCCAGGAAGGTACCGAGCCCCACCACAGGATTGACCGTCGCAGCCAACAGCGACAGCGTTCCAGCGTTGACCTCAGGCACCACCACCACCTCCAACTCCTGAGTCTCATTGAACAAGTCGGCAGATCCCGCCATCACCACCGCTGCGTTGACACCACGCATCTGCAGGTTTTTGGTCAGGATGATGCCTTGCTCGATGGTGGCATCGCCTCGAACAGAATCAAACGCGAAGCCCTCTGCGAACACGTCCCTGAAATCGAGCAATAGCCTCCGAGGAAGGGATTGCAGGCTGAGCACCCCGAGCAGCTTGGCCGCTCCCGGCTCCACCTTGAGGAACTGACCTCGTTCAACATCGGCACGCAATTGGCCCGACATCGTGGGGTAGTCCACATTGAAAGGAGACCCCAGCCATCCAATGCTTCCACTGATTTGGCCTTTGCCGCCTCGCACAGTACCCTCACGGCCAAATCGGGAGAGCAGCCGTCCAGAGTCTGCGATTTGAAGGTCAAAGTTCAGGCTGGTTCGGCGCGGACCTGCGTCATCGTCGCCGGCAAAGGCCCACAAGCCACTGCCATTGAGCGTGGCCTCAGGAACAACGACCGACAAGCGCTTCAACTGCCACTGCGACCCTCGGTTGACCGCTTCCACCTCGACACGACCCAGCTGGCGTTCGGACAGTTCCAGGTTCTCGACCGCAATGTCGAGAGCCGGCAACCGCGAGGGTTGCTGCAGCAACACCTCGACGTCCGAGGTATCACTGGGAGAAAGCGACAGCCGCGCCAGACGCGCATAGACACTACCAGCGAAATCGCGCTTGGGTTGACGAAACTCCATATAGCCATTGAGTTCGCGCGCATCGATGTTGGTTCGCCAATGTGAGCCCTCGCGCGAGCCGCCAACCACCACATCGTGGAACGTCCGGCCATCCATGACCAGTCGGGTAGCGCGAACGCCCATGACAGTGGGCAGGTATGTCAGCGAGGCGTCGCTGGCGCTGTCCTCCACCGACTGATTGCGCACTGCCTGACGCACATCGACGCCTGCGGCATCAGAGATCGCACGTTCCCAGGCATCCATGTCGATAGTGGTAAATCGAGCGTTGGCCAGCACGCCGTTCTCCGGCATGGGAGCCTCTTCTCCATCGCGCAAGCCCACTGCGATGCTGCCGCGACGCACCACAGGTTCGGCGCCACTGAGATCGCGCACATAGACAATGCGCGCCAAGGGCGTGCCATCGCGAGCCACGTCAATGCTCATGCGGTCGTTGAGCGCCACCGGGCCGGACGCATCTGCCACGACTGAACCGACCTTGTTCACGAAACGAACCGGAACCAGCTCTTCGGCGCGCTTGTTCAGTGGCTCCGGCAGCTCGACCGCCATGCCTTGCAAATCACTGCGGATATCCAGCTCCGGAATACCGGCCTTGAAGCCCAATCGCATGGTGTAGCGGGCAGCGCCGTCCGCTTGGGCAAACAACCGCGAAGCGAAGCCGAGACCGCCCTCGCTCAGGCCCTTTGCGGTGGCTACGCCTTCGCCAGAAAATTGCAGTTCGGCAGCGTCGCTGCCTTCTGAGACCTCCATCCCACCACTGAAACTGACCTGGCCGCCGAAAGCAGTGGCCGTGGCCTGCCTGACGTTGAACCCGCGATGGGATAAGGCCACCACGCCCTGGGCTTGTTGCAGCAGAGGAGCGTCAGCGCTGATACGGACATCATTGCCCGCCAGCTTCACCTCTCCCCTGGCAACCGTGTTGGTGGCATCTGCCAGCGGAATCTCCAGCTCAAAGCCGACTCCGGTGGGCCCGGTAAGCGTGGCCTGGTCGAGCGCCTTGCTCAAAAGATCGTTGAGAGGAGAGTCTCTGACAATCCGCAGCACCTGGGCGCCAGGGCCATTGACCTGCGCGCCGACCTCCACCGACATGTCGGTCTGCAATTTGGGCAGGATCACTCGCCCGGCGCTCAGCTTCACCTCGGGAAGATCGAGAACTCCGCTGCTGATGCCGGTGAGCGCCAGCCGGTCACGGTCGAGCTCCAGCTGCGCCGTGGCGCCCTTGAGCGACGGCCAGGGTTTATCTCCCTCTGATTGCAGGAACGCCGGTACATAGTCAAAGTCGAGGTTCTTCAACTCGGCTGAAATGCGGAACGTGCCTTTTGCCCCGGGTTCGCTGAAAGGAATGTCCCAGACGTTGCCTTCGATATCGAACATGACTTTTTCAGCCAAGCCCGCCTTGACAGCGGCCTGCACGTAGCGACGAGCCTCTTCAGATACGCCCAGCGGCATGTAGCGATGAACCGAAGTGGCGTCGGCCCGGTTCAGGGTCGCGTCAACGCTGAGGACGCCAGGAAATCGCTTGCCAGCGTCTGTATCTCCGGTACGCCAGTGCGCCTTTCCTGCCCCCTGGGTATCCGCGTTGGCCAGTTGGAGCGAGTCCACCCAGACGTCGAGCCGCTGACCGTCTACCTCCCATCGCAAGTTGGTGTTCAGCGTGTCCAGAGGCATGACCTCTTCCTCAAACACCCCCGGCAACACCAACGCACCGCCGGCAACGCCGACAGCCGCTTTGCCGCCTCGTTCGCTGAGCTCGAACACCACCGTGGCGTTGCTCAGGCCGGGCCTCCCTGGCAAAGAACGCGTGCCATCTGCCGAGATTTCCGTGCTGGGCTTTGCATCCAAGTAGACACGCTCTGCCCTTCCCGAGACCTGGTAGGTGACCGGCGATCCTCCTGCCACCCCTTCTGCCGATTCTTCCGGCAGCTGCCAGCGGCTTTCAAAGTCGCGTACCACTCCTCTTGGGTTGAGACTGGCGAGGTGCTGACGAATCACGTCGTCCAGCGGCAAGCGCGTCGCGACGTTGCGCAAGGCGGCCAAGTCGATGCGGTCTGCCTTGACCGTGCGCACACTGCCCACCCCAGAAGACTGCGCATCCTCTGCGACATCACCACTGCTGATGCGCCGGGGACCGTTGGAGCGACGCTCTTCGAACGTGATGGCGCCGCCCGGCCATGCCTCGCCCTGCTCCGTACGGAAGCGCAGGTCGGGCGTGGAAAAGCGATAGCCATCCGCCAACCAGGTGAAGTCCAGTCGGCCACTGGCCTCCGCAAGACTCAGGCGGGGAAGTTCTGGTCCCAATTGGGTGGAGATGTCCGTGAGATCGAACTCGGCAGTGACCCGATGGAGCTCCCCCAAGGCCAGGTCTGACCAGGCCTTGAGCCCGCCTCGTCCAGACAGCACTTCAAGCTCCCACTCGGAGAGGTCGACGTAGTGGCGGAGGCGGGAGACGTCCACCTGAGAGAAGTCCACATAGACTTGCCCATTCCAACGCGTCCAGGGTTCTTTGCGGGAGCGTGTGACACTGGCCAACTCGAGCAACGGCTCCTTGAACTTGGCCAGGACAGAAAAGGGCTGGCCCCAATCGGTCGGCGGCGTCGCTTCGAGGCGGAAGTCATGGCGCTGAGTCGAATTGCGAATGACCAGATTCACCGCAGAGAGGGTCAGCGGCGCCTGGTCGCGCATTTCGTCGGTCCAGCGCACCTGACCGTTGTCGATCACAAAGGATCTCTGAGAAAAGAACCAGTCGGCCAGCGCGTAACTCTCGCCTTCGCCTTGCCCGATCAGGAGGCCGGCGATTTCGATACGGCCTTCCCGCGTGCGCCGGACATCCAGCACCGGTTGCACGATGCGCATTTCCTCGAAACCGAGGCGCCATACCGAACGCACAGACAGAGAGGTGTCGACCAATGGCAAGTGCAGCGCTTCCCGCCCGGCCTCATCCAGCAGACGCACGTCCTTGAGGGACACCCGGGGCACCAGAGAAGGCACGAATTCCGGAAGCCAGCGATGGGCAACGGGCTCGCTTCTCGCCTCGATGGAACCTACTCTGACCTCAACCCCGAGCGCGTTGGTCGCCCATCTTTCGAGATCCGGACGCCATTGATCGATACGGGGCACAATCCAAAAATGGATCGAGGCCCACGTGAGCGCAAATAGTACCCAAAGGCTCAACACCAGCCATAGCAAAGCCCGCGCCAGGCCGGCGAGAACTCGCCAAAGGCGCGGAACTGCGTGGAAGGTATCGCTGTCGTCTGTCGCGACGACTGAATTCTGGGACATGATCAGTACAAATTATGACGGCCAGTTGGTTGACAGGTTCCGTCAATGACACATTGTCCATGTCAATCGATGTTGACAAACCACTGCCCTTTTGATCATTCATGAGTCATCTCGCTTCGGCCGACCACGCCCGTTTCATTCAGCGCGTCCGGCGCCGCTATCAGGCGGAGCTTGCGCTCCTGCCCCCGGGCGCCCCTGACAAGGCCGCAATGGAGGCCTGCCTGACAGCGCTGGAGGGCCGAGGCTACGCGCCCCCGGCAGCGCTTCGAGTCCTGCGCCACCTGGTGCTGGAGCGCCTGGCAGTGATCGATTGCGAAGAGAATGCGCCTCTGGCTCAGGTCACGGGTGCTGTCACGGAACTGGCAGAACTTGCGCTGGACCGAGCCTGTCACCTCGCCTATGCAGACTTGGATGAACGCTATGGCGCACCAATGGCCAAGGACGAGTCTGGCCGGACGGTTCGCGCCCGTATGTGGGTCATCGGCATGGGCAAGCTGGGCGCGCGGGAACTCAATGTCTCCAGCGATATCGACCTGATCTACGTATACGACCTGGACGGCGAAACGGATGGCGATGCTCAGGGGCGCGGCCAGATCAGCGTTCACGAATATTTCGCCAAAGCCGTCAAGCACATTTACAACACGGTTGGAGAGACAACCGAGCACGGCTGTGTGTTTCGGGTTGACCTCGCTCTTCGCCCGAACGGCAACTCAGGGCCTTCGGTGGCGTCCTTGAGCGCATTGGAAGAGTACTTCCAGGTTCAAGGACGAGAATGGGAACGTTTTGCCTGGCTCAAAAGCCGGGTCATCGCCCCGCAAACCGAAATCGACAACGGTGGTGCGCAGGCCTTGCGCAGTCCGGTCCTGCCTTTCGTTTTCCGGCGCTACCTGGACTACAACGTCTTTGAGAGCCTGCGCAGCCTGCATCGTCAGATTCGAGAGCACGCTACCAAACGGGCTGCTGGCAACCCCAGTCGCATCAATGACGTCAAGTTATCCCGCGGCGGGATCCGCGAGATCGAATTCACGGTGCAATTGCTGCAGGTGGTCCGGGGAGGGCAATTTCCCGAATTGCGCACACGCCCTACCCTCAACGCGCTTGAACGGCTGTCCAAGGCCGGTCTGATGCCGGAGAAAAATGCCGAGGCTCTGGCAACAGCCTATGAGTTCTTGCGCAAGGTCGAGCATCGAATCCAGTACCTGGACGACCAGCAAACCCACGTCCTGCCTTCGCGTGATGACGATCTGGCCTGGATCTCTCACACGATGGGCTATCCGGATGTGGCCGGTTTTTTGCGCGATCTGGACGCCCATCGCGAAGCCGTGGCCGAAGAGTTCGACACCCTGTTGGGGGCAGAACAAAGCAAGAGTTGCCAGGGCAAGATGTGCAGGCGCCAGCAAGGTGTCTCTCCCATGGAGGCTCTGGAGCAGGCACTTCCCGAGTTGACTCCCGAGTTCCGACATCGGGTCATGCAATGGCAACAGGACCCCAAGGTACAAGCGCTGCGGGAAGAAGCACAGATGCGACTGGTCTACCTGGTGGAGCGCACGGGACGGTGGGTTGCCGATGGCGAGGTGACGGAAGAGGCCGCCCTGCGCCTGGTGGACTGGGCGGACAACCTGTTGCGGCGCGAAAGCTACCTCGCACTGCTGCAGGAGCGCCCGTCCGTGCACAAGCGTTTGCTTCGCATGCTGGGTGCCGCCCGATGGCCCGCCCGGTACCTGTCCACCCACCCAGGCGTGATCGACGAACTGGCAAGCCGCCAACTGCTGGACGAACGTTTCGACGGGACCCAGTTTGAGGCAGAGCTTGAAGCCCGGCGCAAGGCCTTGGCATCTACAGGCGAAGACGACGAAGAGTCGTTGCTCAACCTTCTGCGCCGCGCTCACCACGCCGAGGTATTTCGCACCTTGGCTCGCGACGTCGATGGCGTGCTTCGGGTAGAGCAAGTGGCGGACGATTTGTCCTCGCTGGCGGACTCCGTTCTGAGAGTCACTGCGCAATGGTGCTGGAATCTTGTCAGAAACCGGCATCGCGATACGCCCCGGTTCGGGATCATTGGCTACGGCAAGCTCGGTGGCCGGGAGTTGGGCTATGGCAGCGATCTGGACATCGTCTTTGTGTATGAAGACGACGACGAGAACTCGCCGGAGGTCTACGCCACCTTCGTGCGCAAGTTGATCAACTGGCTGACCGTCAAGACAGGTGAGGGCGATCTGTTCGAGATCGACACCGCTTTGCGCCCCAACGGGAATCAGGGACTGCTGGTCACCAGCTTCGAAGCTTTTGCTAACTACCAGCAAAAGCGCGGCAGCAACACCGCGTGGACTTGGGAGCACCAGGCCATGACCCGTGCTCGGTATGTGATCGGGATCGACGAGCTCGCCCCGCGTTTCGACGCTGTGCGCGAGTCTGTGGTCGGCGCCGTGCGAGACCGGGATGCCTTGGCCAACGAAATCCGGAGCATGCGCGAGCGCGTCTACGCCGCCCACCCGGTTCGCCGCGGCGTCTTCGATGTCAAACACAGTCGGGGAGGCATGGTAGACGTCGAGTTCGTGGTTCAGTTCCTGGTCCTGGCATTCGCTGCAGAGCATGAAGCCTTGCGTGCCAATCGGGGCAACATCACCCTGTTGGGCTTCGCCGAAGACGCTGGTCTGCTGCCAAAAGGGCTTGGCCAGGAAGCCGCCGACGCCTACCGTGAGCTGCGCTACATCCAGCATCGGGCCCGGCTTGACGAAGTGCCAACCCAGATCGAAGAAGAGCGCGCTGCGCCGATGGCGCGCGCAGTGAAGGCCCTGTGGGACCACGTGCTCGGCTCAAAAGACTGACAGGCCGTGGTGCCTGGCTGGTACTGTGTGTCGCGCACGGCGCCCTGAGCATGGTGCTCTGGTGGGCAGGCCTCGGTCCAGACAGCCCCCTGACTTGGCAGGCCGACCATTGGGACCATGCCCTGTGGACGCCTTGGACTACCGCCTGGGTCCACCTCGGCGCTCCACAACTCATCGTCAATCAGTTGGCACTGGGCGCCCTGACCGGCCTGGTCTGGTGGACTCGTCCCGGCGGATTGAGCGCAATGGCGTGGTTGGTGACCTGGCCCCTGTCCTACCTGAGCCTGGTCTTCTGGCCGCAAATCGGATACGCGGTCGGGTTAGGCCCTGTGCTTCACGCCGGCTTTGCCGCCATTGCCGGCGATTTGTTGCTGCGCGCTGACGACACCGGGCGCTCACGCCGATGGGGACTTGTGCTGCTCGCCGGCCTGAGCCTGAAGCTGGCCTACGAGCAAGGTTGGCAGTATCCAGTGGCATGGGATTCCGCCAACGAAAGCTCTGTGGTGTTTGCCGCTCGCCTGACAGGTGCTCTGTGGGGCCTGGGGCTGACCCTGGTCCTTCGCCTTTTCACCCGAAACGGTTCAGCGGCCTAGGGATTCTCTGCACAACCTGTGCCTGGCGGAGCCTAAGCGAAGCTTCCCTGGCGTTCGCCACACCTTCCTGCGCACGCAAAGGCGCTCCCAGCGGCAAACGCCCGTTTAGGCCCGAACCCGAAGCGCACCCCGGCTTTGCGGGCGATGCGCAGATGATGCAGAGGGCCCCACATCATTTCCATGTTGACAACATGGTTTAGGTATAAATCCTGAGACCATTTTGTGACTGTTGAGTCACAATTCGACCTAACGGTAAATCTACGTATGGCCTACGCCATACAACCTACCGAAAAGGAAGCTGGTATGCCGCGCTCAATCGAACGGAACTTTTTTTCGGTTCTTGACTTCAAAAAGCCATACGAGATGCCGATAAGGCTCTCAGATAGCAAAAGTTTTCGACTGCGAAGCCTTCCAGGCCACCTGTGCCTGGATGAAAGCCCGGAGCGCTTTTCCTCCTCCTCCCTCCCTCCCTCCTTCGTTTCGGGACGCTTCGCAGTCTCTTCTCTTCCAGCCTGCTGGCTGCACGGGGTCTGAGCCATGAGAGCAGATCCACGCGGCAACGGCGTCTTTCCGCCTCCCAACCCAGCACCCGCCGGTGGCCCGCTGCCCCGAGTGGCCATCATCGGCTCAGGCATTGCCGGGCTCGCAGCAGCCCACACCCTCAAAGGGCTGGCCCACATCACACTGTTCGAGGCGGGTGCGACTTTCGGCGGCCACGCTCACACAGTCGACGTCACCCTCCCAGACCGGACCACGGGAACACCCACGACCTTCGGTGTAGACACCGGTTTCCTGGTGCTCAATGAGCGCACCTACCCGCACTTGCTCGCCCTGCTCTCGGAGCTGGAGGTGGAAATTGCCCAGTCAGACATGTCCTTCTCTGTCCAGGCAGCCGGCCAAGGTCGCCGCGGACAGACACTGGAATGGAGCGGCAGTGACCTCAACACCGTCTTCAGCCAACGGCGCAACCTGACAAGGCCCGCGTTCTGGCGCATGTTGGCCGATATCGTGCGCTTCAACCGGCTGGCCTCCAAGCTGGCTCGGGACGGTGTTGACCTCAACCCGCTCAGTCCACTGCGCCAGCCACTGCGAGACTTTCTGGCACAGCACCGGTTCAGCCGCGAGTTCGTCGACTGGTACTTGCTGCCCATGTTGGGCTGTATCTGGAGCTGCCCCACCGACCAAATGCTGGCCTTCCCGGTCGCCACACTGATCCGCTTCTGTCACAACCATGGACTGATTCAAGTCAGCGGGCGCCCACAGTGGTTCACCGTCAAGGGTGGATCGCGCCGCTACGTCCAAAAAATCGTCTCAGGCGTCGACGACGCGCGACTGAACTCGCCAGTGCGCCAACTGCTGCGCTTTGACGAGCGCGTCCACATCACGACCGACGCCGGCACCGAGTCCTTCGACGGCGCGATCGTGGCATGTCACACCGATCAAGCCCTGAACATCCTGGGCTCCGGCGCCAGCGCAGAAGAACGGTCCTTGCTCGGCGCGATTCGGTATCAGCGCAACCAAGCCGTATTGCACACCGACGAAAGTGTGCTTCCTCAGGCGCGAAGAGCATGGGCCGCCTGGAACTATGAGCGATCACCTCAGGCCAGACGCGAACAGGCCGATGTCTGCCTGCACTACCTGATCAACAAACTCCAACCACTGCCCACCGAACAATCGGTCGTGGTCTCACTGAACCCGCGGCGAGACATCGACGCTAGCAAGATCATCGGCGAGTACGAGTACGACCACCCGGTGTTCGACCTGCGCGCCATAGAAGCGCAAACGCACATGACTCGAATCCAGGGACGTGGTCAAGTCTGGTTTGCGGGTGCCTGGGCAGGCTACGGCTTTCATGAAGATGGCCTGAAGTCTGGATTGCTGGCAGCCAGAAGCCTGATTCGCCGATTCGAAAAGGCGCCGTCGCCGGCGACTGAAGCGCCACGACCCAACTCTTGCGCCGCCTTGGAGGCGGCCGCATGAGGCAGGCCGCCCACATCGGTTTTGGCCAGGTTCGCCACACGCGCACCCGGCCACGACGGCACGCATTCGCCTACCCGACCTTCTTCCTGTACCTGCCGTTGCGATCCTTGCGTCTGGAACCAGACCCCGCTTTGGCACGCAACCGACGATCCGCCTTGTCCTTCCATGATGCCGACCATGGCGACGGCAGGGAAGACTGCCTGGCCTGGATCGACGAGCTGCTCGCCCAACACGGCATTAACGACGCCAGCGGCGAGATTTGGCTCCACACCTTTCCCCGCGTTCTGGGTTACGTTTTCAAACCCGTGAGTTTCTGGTATTGCCACCGGGAAGATGGCAGCCTGCGGGCTGTGGTGGCCGAGGTGAACAATACCTTTGGAGAGCGTCATTGCTACTTGCTCGACCAGCCAAAGGACGGGCACCCCACCCGGGCCAGCAAAGCGTTTCATGTCTCGCCGTTTTGTCCGGTGCAAGGTGAGTACGCTTTCAATTTCATGCGTACGCCACAGCGCGTTGTCATGCGCATCGACTACCACGACGAGCCTGACGCGCCTGCACTGCTGCAAACCAGCGTGAGTGGGAAGCTGGTTCCATTGAGCACAACCACCCGGCGCCACGCCCTGTGGCGGTATCCAGCCATGACGCTGGGCGTGATCGCCCGCATCCATTGGCAAGCCTTGCGCCTTTGGCTCAAGAAGGCGCCATTCTTCCGCCAACCACCGGCCCCAGCACACTCGGTCACACGAGTGGCTCCCCTTCACACCGCAACGACGGTCAACGCTTCGGACATTCGCCCATGAGCACAAACACCACCACTGCACCTCGCGTCAGCGCCACGGGCTTTGCTCTGCCCCGACACACACCAGCCAGCGGCAAAGCAGTGCTCCAGCTGCTGCAAAAACTGCAGGTTGGCATGCTGAATGTTGAGCTGCCAGACCGAAGCCAGCAACAGTTCGGGCGGGTAGCCGATGACCGCCAGGATCACAAAGCGGCCCAGCTTCACGTCAAGGATTGGTCAGTGTTCTCGTCGGTGCTCAAGTCCGGTGACATCGGTTTCGGCGAAGCCTACGCGGATGGTCAGTGGGACAGCCGTGACCTGGTGGGTTTGCTCCGATTGCTGCTGGCCAATCGAAACACCATCGAGCGCGTGGTGTATGGCCACTGGTGGGGGCGCCTCTGGTATCGACTCCAACACCTGCTCAATCACAACTCCAAGGTCAACAGCCAACGTAACATTCACGCTCACTACGACCTGGGCAACGCCTTCTACCGTCTCTGGCTCGATGAGACCATGAACTACTCATCGGCCTGGTTCCAGACGCCAGAGCAAAGCCTGCCCGACGCGCAACGGGCCAAAGTCCAGCGCGCTTTGACACTGGCCAACGTAGGTCCAGGCGACCGGGTGCTGGAAATTGGATGCGGATGGGGCGCCCTGGCCGAGATGGGTGCCGCCGACTTCGGCGCACACATCACGGGCGTGACCCTCTCTACCGAACAACTGACCTACGCCCGCCAACGCCTGGACCGCCTCGGGTTGCTGGAAAAAGAAAGCGTGGGGGTCAGCGATGCGTCGCAGGGCAGCCCCAAGGCGCATCAGCACCCCCGGGGGGCAGCAGACCTCGCGCAGCGGGGACGCGCGGGGGCTGACAAGAATGCTCCTGGTGCCACGTTCAGGCTTCAGGACTACCGTGACATCCAGGACGAACCCTTCGATGCCATTTGCTCGATCGAGATGGTCGAGGCCGTGGGCCAGACGTACTGGCCCCAATACTTCAGCACAGTCGCGCGCCTGCTCAAACCCGGCGGCCGAGCCTGCATTCAATCAATTGTGATCGACGACGCACTGTTCGACCGCTACGTATCCGGCACCGACTTCATCCAGCAATATATCTTCCCCGGCGGCTGCTTGCCCAGCCCCAGCCGCTTCAAGCAGCAGGCAGAGAGGGCAGGGCTGGAAGTGGTCGACACGTTCGCGTTCGGACGCGACTACGCCAGGACTTTGAAGATGTGGCGAGAACAGTTCCAGCAGCAAAGCGATGCGGTCCTCGCTCAGGGTTTCGATCAACGCTTCCTGCGACTCTGGGAGTTCTATCTTGCCTACTGCGAGGCAGCGTTCTGGGAGGCCAACATCGACGTGATGCAGTTCACCCTGCGCAAGCCCGACTGATTGGATGGCCATTGGCTCGCATCCCAAAGGAACCGCCATGCGACACTTGACGCGTCCCTCCATGCGTGCAGCGCCAGCCATCGTCCTGATGGCAGCGTTCGTGGGCTTCTGGCTGGCAGGTGCAGCAAAGTTCGTCCATGCCAGCGAACATGGGCATCTGAACTCGATGGACTCGGCGCCTTCCGCGGCCACTCCAACCCAATGGCCTGTGCGTGGTCAAACGCTGTTCAAAGTCTGGGGCTTCGAGGTCTACCTGGCAACACTGCGCGCTCCCGCCGAGTTCAGTCCGCCGGAGTACGAGCAGTTCCCGTTCGCTCTCTCACTGGAATACCGCCGAGGTTTCACTGGTTTCGACATCGCGCGGCGATCTATTGAAGAAATGGACAAACAATCCGCCTTGACGGATGAAGAAGCCAAGCGCTGGGAGCTGCAGCTTCAGCAGCTGTTCCCCGATGTAGCAAAAGGCGACCGAATCACTGGTAGCTACCGGCCTGGCCAAGGCGCCAGATTCACGTTCAACGGAAAGGATCTTGGGCAAATCGAAGACCCGGTCCTGGCAGAGCGATTCTTCGCCATCTGGCTATCCCCGCGCACCAGCGAACCAGCCATGCGTCAAGCACTTCTGGGCAACCAGGAGCGCGAACAATGAACACGCCGATGGTCACCAACCCTGCTGCGGCCTTCGGCTCCAGCGGAGGGTGGAGGCACGGGATTCGCTATGGGTTCATGGGCCTGCCATTGGCCTATCTGGCCTTGCCCCTGTATGTGATCCTGCCCAACCTGTACGCGACACAGTTTGGCGTATCGCTCGCGGCGCTTGGCGCGGTCCTCCTGCTTGCCCGGCTGAGCGACGCATTGCTCGACCCATGGATTGGCCGCTGGTGCGACCAATGGTTCGAACACTCTCACACGCGTGTCTTGCAAGCGGCTGCCATCGGCGCCGTGGCCATGGCGCTGGGCTTCTGGGCCGTCTTGCAGCCTCCTGCCCAGCTGCGGCAAAACAACGAGCCCGCATTGCTCACCTGGCTGACCATTTGCATGGTGGCGCTCTACGCCGCCTACAGTGTGACCAGCGTTGCGCACCAGAACTGGGGCGCGAGGCTTGGCGGAAATGCCCTGGAGCGTAGCCGAATCGTGAGCTGGCGCGAGGGCTTCACACTGGTTGGCGTGCTGCTTGCCGCTGCCCTTCCCACATGGCTGTCGGTCGGCTGGATGTTGGGCAGCTTTGCCTTGCTGCTCCTGGTCGCCTGGCTGCTGTGGCGGCAGGCGCCTGTGCCCAGGCTGCATGGCGCAAACGAGCAGCACATCCGCACAGTGATGAGCGCAACGCCATGGCAAGCGACAGGCTTCAGACGATTGCTGCTGGTCTATGTGATCAATGGCACCGCTGCGGCGATTCCCGCCACTTTGGTGCTGTTCTTTGTTCAAGACCGTATCCAGGCGCCGGCCTCGCAGGAGCCCATTTTTCTGGTGGCGTACTTTCTGGCTGCTGCCGCCTCCATGCCAGTGTGGCTGGGCTTGGTCAGACGTTTCGGCATCGCTCTCACCTGGCTGACAGGGATGTGCCTGGCGGTCATCAGCTTCGTGTGGGCCTTCGGCCTCGGTGCAGGCGACCAGACCGCGTTTCTCTGGGTCTGTATCGCATCAGGCATTGCAGCAGGGACCGACATTGCCTTGCCGCAAGCACTTCTGAACGGCTTGCTGGAGAAGCTGGGGGCGCGAGGTCGACATGAAGGCGCGTACCTCGGCTGGTGGAGCCTGGCCACCAAACTCAATCTCGCACTCGCTGCCGGGCTTGCGCTGCCTGCACTCGCATGGTTCGGCTACGAACCGGGAACACGAGACACCCAAGGTCTGCAAGCCCTCAGCCTGGCCTATTGCCTGCTGCCTTGCGCGCTCAAATTGCTGGCTGCAGCGCTACTGTATCGCCTGGTCATGGCCTCGCCCACCGCTAGAAAGGAATTCACATGAGACGCCGCTTCCTGTTGATTGGTGGAGCCGCAGCACCCTTGGCCATCGGCATCAGCGGTTGCTCGACGCAAGACCTCCAGCGCTACGCCGACGAGCGTCCGAATCTGGATCTGCGCCAGTACTTCAGCGGCACAATCGACGCCTGGGGCATCTTCACTGATCGAAGTGGCCAAGTGGTCAAGCGCTTCGTTGTCGTCATGGACTGCCGTTGGGATGGAGAGAACGGCGTGCTGGATGAGGCGTTCACCTATTCAGACGGCACAACCCAACGACGCATCTGGCGCCTTCGACATCTTGGCGGCGGACGATACGAGGGAACGGCCGACGACGTCGTTGGAACCGCTCACGGCCAAACCGTGGGCAACGCCTTCAACTGGACATACACCATGCGCTTGCCTGTGGATGACTCCGTCTACGAGGTGGAATTCGATGACTGGATGTACCTCATGGATGAACGCGTGATGCTCAACAAAGCCGTGATGAGCAAGTTCGGCTTCCGGCTTGGCGAGGTGACGCTCTCCTTCACCCGACGCACACCCATCGAGGCTGCCTGACACGGCACGCCTGCAAAGCCATGAACACGTCCACACACCATCCAGCACAAGTCCGCGAAGCCATTGGCGAGCACCCACGTCCGGCGCGTACATGGTACGGATTGCGACCATTCAACGTCCCCATCACGGAATGGTCGGGCAAGGCGGTCTGGCTGGTGGGCGCTTCCAGTGGCATAGGTGCTGCACTGGCCAAAAGGCTAGCCGCCGCGGGCGCCAGGGTGCTGGCCTCCGCCCGCCACCCGGACGCTCTGGCCGATCTCGCCACCCAGTCCAACGGAATGCCAGGCAATATTCTTCCCGTGCAACTGGACGCCACCGACCCGGCCTCCATTGAACGAGCCATGAAACAGGTTGCGACGCTGACAGGTGGCACTTTGGACATGGTCGTGTATTGCGCCGGGCACTACCAGAGCATGCGCGCAACCGAGATGGATTTGTCGCAGATGCTCAAGCACATTGATGTCAACCAGGTCGGTGCCCTGCGTGTGCTGGACGCCGTCTTGCCGGGCATGCTGGCGCGACGTCACGGGCACGTCTGTCTGGTCAGCAGCGTCGCCGGCTACCGAGGCTTGCCCCAAAGCCTGGCATACGGCCCGACCAAGGCGGCACTGACCAACTTGGCAGAGAACCTGTACCTGGACCTCCAGGACCATGGCGTCGACGTGAGCGTTGTGCACCCTGGTTTCGTCCAAACACCGCTGACAGCGCAAAATGGCTTTCACATGCCTGCCCTGATCTCACCCGAGCAAGCGGCCGAGGCCATTACCACTGGCTGGGCCAAAGGTCAGTTCAACATCCATTTTCCCAAGCGCTTTACCCGCTGGATGGCTGTGCTGCGCATACTGCCGCGCCGCTGGTATTTTCCGCTGGTTCAGCGCGTGACCGGCTTATGACCTCACTTTCCGCCACCGCTGCCTTGACCACCGACCCGACCCCTGCCCACTTGCGCCGCATCGCCGATTGGTTCGAGGCCATGACGCCCGAAGCGCTCACGCAAATGGGGCAGTGCTACGCGCAGGAAGCCCGGTTCAAGGACCCGTTTTCCGAGGTCCACGGGCATGACGCCATCCGGCGTGTCTATGCCCATATGTTTGACTCATTGGTCCGCCCTCGGTTCACAGTGAGCCAATGCATGGGGCAGGACGGGCAGGGTTTTCTGGTGTGGCAAATGCACTTCCAATTCCAGCGCTACCACGCCGGACAGGACCAATGCATCAAAGGGGTCTCGCACCTCAGGCTCAACGATGAGGGAATGATCGTCGACCATCGCGACTACTGGGATGCAGCCGAAGAGCTCTATGAGAAGCTTCCCGGCGTCGGCGCGATCATGCGCTGGCTCAAGCGGCGAGCCAGCGGTTGATCATCGGACTCGAAATCGGTTAAATGGGCCGGGTGTCGACAAAGCTCTGGCGCAGCGACAGTTTGGCATCCAGCTTTTCCAGGGAAGGGTGCCGGGCGCGCCAGTCAAGCGTGGGGAAACGAAAATCCAGATATCCCAGAGCGCAGCCGACAGCAATGTCCGACAAGCTGAAGTGAATGCCAGAGCAGAACGGCTTGTCCCCCAGACCCTTGTCCATCGCAATCAGCGCCTGGTCGATCTTGTCCATTTGACGGTCAATCCAGGCTTGCGAACGCTGGCCTTCGTCTCGACCTGGCCATGTGGCTTCCAGGCGAGCCAGAATGGAGGCGTCCAGCAACCCGTCAGCCAGGGCCTCCCAGGTTTTCACTGCCGCACGGTCCCGGCCTCCTTGGGGAATGAGCTTTCCCACTGGTGAGAGCGTGTCCAGATATTCCACAATGACCCTGGAGTCGAACATCGCCTCGCTGCCCTCCATTACCAGGCAGGGAACCTTGCCCAACGGGTTGGAGGCGGAAATTTGGGTTTGTGCCGACCACACATCCTCGGTTTCGAAGCGGTAATCCAGCTTTTTCTCAGCCATGACAATTCGCACTTTGCGAACATAGGGGCTGGTAATGGCGCCAATCAATTTCATGGAGGTGCGGCGAAAAAAGGCCCACGCAGGCCCGGGTCGGACATTTTATCCATAGCGGCCGACGAATGCCTGACCGGCTGGCGATTGAGGATTTTCTACACAAGCCGCATCAGCCGCGCAACGCGCGAATCGGCTTCAAGGCAGATAGCGCACCTTGCAGGCATGACAACCCAAGCTGTTCGGAGACTGACGCGCAAGGCGATGGTTATGCAGAGGCTCGCTGGGCTCCTACAATTGCAGGATATGCGAGCCAATAACCCATCTGCAGGGGCCAGCAGCCCCGCGCAAACTCTCTCCCCAATTTCGGCACTGTCTCCATTGGACGGTCGCTACGCCGGCAAACTGACCAGCTTGCGCCCTTTCATGAGCGAGCAAGGCTACATGCACCGTCGCGTCCAAGTGGAGGTGGCATGGTTCATTGCCCTGTCAGACGCGGGGTTCGACGAATTCCCCCCGCTCAGCCCTGGTGCCCGCACCTACCTGATGAGCCTGACCAAGAACTTCAGTGAAGAAGACGCCCGCGCGATCAAGGACATCGAGAAAACCACCAACCACGACGTCAAGGCGGTGGAATACTGGATCAAATCCAAGTTCGAAGCCCGGCCAGAACTCGAAGCCGCCGCTGAGTTTGTGCACTTCGCCTGCACCAGTGAAGACATCAACAACACCAGTCACGCGCTTCAACTCAAAGGTGGCCGCGATCAGGTCCTGTTGCCCGCACTGGACCAAATCATCTCCAAACTGCGCGAGATGGCCCACACTTTTGCAAAAGTGCCCATGCTCAGTCGAACACATGGGCAAACCGCCAGCCCCACCACCGTTGGCAAGGAACTGGGCAACGTGGTCGTTCGCCTGTCCACTGCGCGCGACCGCATCGCGGGGGTCAAACTCATGGGCAAGATGAACGGCGCCGTGGGCAACTACAACGCCCATTTGTCTGCTTGGCCAGAATTTGACTGGGAAGCCTTCAGCCGCAAGGTCATTGAAACCGAAGAGCCCATTGGTCTTGGATTGACCTTCCAGCCTTACTCCATACAGATCGAGCCACACGACTACATGGCCGAGCTGTTTGACGCCATCGCTCGCACCAACACTATCCTGGTTGACCTTTCACGCGACATCTGGGGTTACGTCAGCCTGGGATACTTCAAGCAGAAGCTCAAGGCGGGAGAAATCGGCTCTTCGACCATGCCACACAAGGTCAACCCGATCGACTTTGAGAATGCCGAGGGCAACCTGGGCCTGGCCAACGCCATGCTCAAGCATCTTTCCGAGAAGCTGCCCATCAGTCGCTGGCAGCGCGACTTGACCGACTCCACAGTGCTGCGCAACATGGGTGTCGCCATGGGCTATGCCGTGCTGGCCTACGCATCTTTGATGACCGGCCTGAACAAGCTGGAACTCAACGAAGAGCAGCTCGCGGCCGATCTTGACGCCTCCTGGGAAGTGTTGGCCGAACCCATTCAGACGGTGATGCGCCGTTTTGGCGTTCAGGGCGCGTACGAGAAGCTCAAGGAAGTGACTCGCGGCAAAACGGTCACAGCTGAAGCCTTGCACCACCTGATCAATGGGCTGGACATTCCGCAAGCGGAGAAGGAACGCCTGTTGGCCATGACCCCTGGCTCCTATATCGGCAAGGCTGTAGAACTGGCCCGTCGGGTGTAGTGGCTACGGACAAGAAAAAGGGCCGCACGATGAAGACCGTGCGGCCCTTTTTCATTCTTTGGGGACCACTCACAACCCCACTTCTAAACGACTCAATCAGAAGTTCATTTCTTTTTCCACGTCCTGTACCTTGCGGCGCGCCATGGCCAGGTTGGAACGAGCCTTGTCCAGCACCAGGTAGATGAATGTGCCTTCCTTGCGGGCAGACGGACGGACGATGTGGTACTGCTTACCCAGCGTGATCAGAATGTCTTCGATCACGTCATTGAGGCCAAGCGCCTTCATGGTCTTGATCTTGGCCCGCACCACCTCGGTGTTGCCTGCGGCGGCCACTTCCAGGTCGACTCCCGAGCCCGCGGAGCCCAGCATCATGCCGCTGGTGCTGTCCACCACGGCCGCGCACAGCGCGCCATCGAGTTCGAGAAGTTCGTCGAGCGTTTGCTTGATATTTGCCATTTTGAGTTTCCTTTGGAGTTTCTAGAGCGCGTTCAACGTTTGCCCCCAATAGCCTGCGCGCGCTCAACATGGCCAAGGGACGTGAAATCAAAGCGGGCCTACAAGTCGTTGACCCGTTCGGCGATCGAAGCGTGATGGACCTTCCAGGCCTCCCAGTCCACTGCCCGAAGTTCATTCATCACAGCGACCAGCAACATGCCTTTGCCGCATTCGGAAATGATCAGTTGGCCTCTCTGATGAACCAGCATGACCAGACGCAAATCGCCCAGCGCGGAGAAGCTTCCCTGCACACGTCGGTTGAGCCGCCAGTAGTCGGAGCAAGTCGATCCGATGCCGTCGAGGTCCTCGATCTGACCGACCGAATGCCAGGCCATGCCTGCATCCATGTCGACCAGAACACAGGCGGCGATGCCCGGACGATGGGCCATGTCTTCAATGGCTTCACGCAATCTTGCAGCTTTCATGCTCAGAGCACTCCCTTGACGAAGTCATTGGCCTGGTACATCACCTGCGCCAGCAGGGACTGCTCGTCCGCCACAGATATCAACACCAGGTCGTGTCCATGGGCTGCAAACTGCCGCACAACAGCGAAGCCTTTCTCAGTGTTCATGATGACGCTGGTGCAGCGCCCCAAACCAGCTTCCTGCGTAGCTACCGCGCCAATGCTGGCTATGGAACTGGCCAAGGCCGCCATGCGTTCGCTATCGGCATCGTATGGAAGGGCTTGAGCCACCGCAAACCCATCCACCGTGGCAAGCACCACAGAGCGGGTACCAATACCAGCATCGACCATCTCCCTGGCTTTGCGCGAGCAAAGATTCAAAAAAGTTGGGGGGAAGAGATCTGTGGGATTCATAGATCGGCCTCTAGTTGTGAAAGCAGCACATCGATCAACAACACGACGTCATCCGCCTCGCGAACATCCACCGGAAGGACAGGAAACACGCGACCCATCGACTCCAGCACGTCGGCATATGCTTGCAGGTCAGGTTCGTTGGCTTCTTCGGTTCGGCCTACGCCCACCACACAAGGCAAAGCATCCAGCTCGGACTCGAAGCCCTTGAGATAGACCCGCAGGTCGGCCAAAGGATCAGCACGCGTGTTGTCGGAGAGGATGACCAAACCCAGAGCGCCCTTGGCCAGGACGTTCCAAACGAACCGAAAGCGCTCCTGACCAGGCGTTCCGAACAGCCTGACGCGGTCACCGTTGTCTAGCGTCAGCAGGCCATAGTCAAATCCCACCGTGGTCAGCGCCTTGTCGACCGAACGGTCGTTGTTGGCCACATCGGTCATGATGGGTTCGACTTCGCTCACCGCGCGAATCGCCGTGGTCTTTCCAGCCCCCATCGGGCCGGTCAGGATGATCTTGTGCTCTTTCATTCGCAACTCATGCAATGCCGAAACGTTTGCGGATGCTCCGGAGAAGGGAAGCTCCGAAGCCCGGTCTGGCACTGGTACGCGGTGCCGGCTCCGGCGTATTCGTTGAAACTGTCTCTGCGACAGGGGTCGGTGGTGACTCCACAACCTTGGTCTGCAAATAGCCCTTCTCCCCCAACGCGGCCAGGAACCCTTGGCATATCGCTTGCGGCACACGCGCCAGGGCCGAGACTTCGGCCAAACTCATTGCGCGGCGCGAAATCATGGTGGCGATCCTGATTCGTGAGACATCCTTGCCCAGCAGAGTCGCAGGGGGCCACCGACGGAGTTTCACCGCGAGCGTTTCGTCCGAGAGTTTCTCCAGCCAGGCATATACAGCGTCGACAGAGCCTGGTGACGAAGCCCCTGAACTGGCAAGCGCTGGGCTGCCAGGAGCAACGGAGAGCCCTTGACGGGAAGGTGCCACTGTTGAGGCAAAGTGGTCCGCTGAGCCATGCAGTAATTGCACTTCAATGGTGTTGAGCCAGTCGATCAAGCGGTCGGAACGCAAAGGCCGCGTCAAGAACTCTGGATCCGATACGCCGCGCTCAGCCAGGCGCTTGACCTGGGTCCTTGGACCACAAAACTTGACCAGCGCCTGATCAGACACGGAAGCGTCTGCCAGCACAGCGTCAAACGGTGGCTCGGTCGACAGCCGCCAAATGAAGGAGGGCTCGACCTGGTGCAAGCGAAACAGCGTCGCCGCCAAGCGAACTTCTGCGTCGGGAAGCCCCAACAAACCGAGTCTCAACCATTCCACTGCTATGTACCTGACTAATAAGTTTTAGGGCACTGCATTCGGCAACATGCAACCCCCACTTGCTCTATTCGATAGGGAAGTATGGGCGCATGAAGGGACCTTGGAACACCCTTCAATTAAGAAAAAATAGTCTGATGTGAAATACGCCCACATTCTCAGTGACATAATTCACACCAATGACTTGCTATTCTTTCAGTAGCACAAAAAATACTGAGAAAAGCCTGTTCATGGACCAGAATACTGAAGAAAGCGCGTTCATGGGTCCTTCAAGTCAGGAACCCGTCAGCTCGCTTGTCGCCCACTTCACGGCGTTCCATTAATTCAATCGACTGACATGAGGTCATTGCGCAGCTTGGGCAGCGCAGAAGCGTCGAGTTGCGCTCATTTGACCTCGCGCAAACAAGTCACGGATTGACACAAGTACAGTGACGTCCCTGCGTTGGGCGGAAACACGCCAAACAGGATGCGCGAATGAGCAAGTCATTTATCAGCATCCCGACAAAAACGTCAAAAATCAGGGGAGAGAGGATGCTGCGATTGCAACGAGGTTTCTGCGTTGGGTCCGCTTTGGCGGTTAGGCAGCAGTGAACAAACTTGACATTCCCTATGGCATTGCGCTGCACGGAGGCACCTAACCATGGCCATTGAACTGTTCAATCAAGGCGGACACGTCTGCCTCATGTTCTCCCACCTTGGGGACGAGGAAGGCACCGCAGTGCAGGCCAACCAGTTTCTGGTCATCGATGGGGATCAAGGCGCCATCATCGACCCAGGCGGCAACACCGCCTACAACGAGTTGTTGCTCACGATCGGCCGTTTCTTTGCGCCGCAAAAGCTCTCCAAGATTCTCGCTTCGCACGCCGACCCGGATATCATCGCGTCGCTCGACCGCTGGATGACGAGCACGCAGGCCCAGCTCTACATCTCGCGTCTATGGGAGCGCTTCGCCCCACACTTTTGCAAGCCTGGCAAGACCAACGGCCGCATCACAGGCATTCCTGACCCTGGCATGCGCATCCCCCTGGGCAAAAGCGAGCTGATCGCCTTGCCCGCGCACTTCATGCACGCCGAAGGGAACTTCCAGTTCTGGGATCCGGTCAGCCAAATCCTGTTCTCGGGAGACCTGGGTGTTTCCATGGGCAACTCCGCCCAGGCAGCCCAGCGCATTGAAAGCCTTGCCGAGCACCTCCCCCGCATGGAAGCCTTTCACCGCCGCTATATGGTCAGCTCCAAAATCCTTCGTCTGTGGGCCAATATGGCGCGGCAGTTGCCCATTCGCATGATCGTTCCGCAACACGGCGCCCCCCTGCAAGGAAAGGCAGTGAGTGAATTCATTGAATGGATCAGCGATCTCTCCTGCGGGATCGACAACATGACTCAGGCCAACTACGCCGTGCCTACCTAAGCCTGTCTAGGCGCTTGAGCCATCACCGCCTGGCGGCGAACGCCGCTCATCGGTCGGCGACACGGGTGCGTCTTCCAAAGCTCGCTCAGCATAGCGATTGAAGCGCCAGGCCTGACCCTCCAACGTGATGCGTCGCCACGTTCGGCGTTTTTCTGCAGGACTCATTTCGGTCCATCGTTGCACTTCATCGAAGCTGCGCCCACACCCCTTGCAAACGTCGTCGCCCTGACTCGTCGAGCAGATGGCAATGCAGGGTGTATCCGGCAGACTTTCGAACCACACCATCCACGCCTGAAATGCCTCAGGCGGCATGGACTGTTCATCGGCCTCCGCCTCCTGGTAGAACACCAGCATGGCATACACCTCGGCCAAGGCGCGCAAGGGCGCTGCCAGCTCGACGCCGTCAGGGGAAGGAGATCGCGCGCGCCAGAAGTTGATCGCCGCCTCGATATCAACAATGTGAATTCCAGCCATAGGGACAAGAATCATAGCCATCGAAGGAAAGCCCGGCTTCGATGGCATGACTTGACACTGCCGCTGCAGTGGAGACAAGGCGCCCGATACAATCAAGGCCACGCCCTCCCGGAAAGCCCCGCCACCGGTCAGCATGGCCTTGCCCTCCTTCTATGGACTTCCTCGCATCACCCGAATTCTGGGTCGCCCTCGGTCAGATCATCCTCATCGACATCCTCCTCGGGGGCGATAACGCTGTGGTCATCGCATTGGCTTGCCGACAACTGCCGCCTGCCCAGCGCACCAAAGGCATCATTTGGGGAACGGCGGGCGCCATCGTCCTGCGGGTCATTCTGATTACCATGGCCATGGTGCTGCTCGACGTACCATTCCTCAAAGTCGTCGGTGCCCTGTTGCTGATCTGGATCGGCGTCAAGCTGATCGCCCCGGGAGACGAAGATCATGGCGAAGTTGCCGGCAACGACCGGCTTTTCGCAGCCATCAAGACCATCATCGTCGCCGATCTGGTCATGAGCATAGACAACGTGATTGCCATTGCCGGCGCCGCCCAGCATGCTGGCGAGCATTCGCTCTTGCTGGTGGTCATGGGTCTGCTCATTTCCATCCCCATCATCGTCTGGGGCAGCCAGCTCGTCATCAAACTGATGGCGCGTTTTCCCGTCGTCATCGTCGCAGGCGGCATGCTGCTGGGCTGGATCGCAGGCGGCATGCTGGTGTCCGATCCGGCCGTGGCCGACGTCGAGCGTTGGAACTGGATGCTGAAAATTCCGCAGAACGCCTGGGTGCACTACGCGGCGGCCGTGGCTGGGGCGGTGCTCGTGCTGGTGATCGGCAAGGTCTCCGCCTCTCGCCATCCGGCGCCGACCGACAACGAGTCCGACAAGCCCGCGACCACCTGAGGCCAGCGCGGCCGAGTCACTCCCCAGAACCCTCTGCACAAACTGCGCTGTGCGCGCTCGAGGTCAAAGCAGGAAGGATGGCATGCCTGCTGCTCGCTTCATGCGCCCCGCGGCACGCGCAAGGCGCAGGCTATGCAGACGCTCCTGATGCTGCCGAATACGAGCCAAAGTGCTATGCTGACGACATGAAACTGATCCTGACATGGCTGCTCGCCGCCTGTTCCCTGCTCATGGTCGCCTACCTGTTTCCTGGCGTTAGCGTGCAAAGCTTTGGCTCGGCGATGATCGCGGCAGCCGTCATCGGCTTGTTCAACATTATCCTGCGACCGTTGCTGGTCATCCTGACCCTGCCTGTCACCGTTGTCACGCTGGGCCTGTTCCTCTTCGTGATCAATGCGCTGCTGTTCTGGGCGGCCGCCAGCATTCTTGAGGGTTTCGAGGTCACTGGCTTCTGGGCCGCCCTGCTGGGCTCGCTGATCTATTCAGCCATCATGGTCGTGGTCAACGTGGCTCTCAAATCAGCGCTGGGCGGCAGCAGCGACTGATTCTCTTTGCAATCGCTCCGCTTCGCGCAGGCGTGCGTCGACGATGGCTTGCTCCATCGGGTCGGCGCTGCGCTCTGCCGCCGGAAGCGCTTGCGCCGCTCTGAATCGGGCAACCGCTCCAGCATAGTCGAGGTGCGCCATGGATGCCTCGGCGTCCGCACGCACGCTGCGCAGACGTTGCCCCAGCGCTGCATATGCCGTCGACAGCATTTGCCACACAGCCGCGTCCTTGGTGTGCAGACTGTTATAGCTGCGCAACGCGTCCACTGCGTCGGCGTTGCGGCCGATAGCCAGCAAGGCCTGAGCACCGACCAAAACAGACGCGCGATCGGCCCTTTTGGCCATCTCGGCGGCCAGATTCCCAAATCCATCGGAGCGAATTCTGGACGAAGCACCTCTGGCGGAACCAATCTCCAATACCAGCCAATCAACCACCGGCTCATCCACCCCCGCCACCCCGCTCTGCAAGCGCTTGGCCATGGCCATGGCGTGGTCGAGTTGCCCAAGGCGCATGGCCGAGACGGCGCCGGCATAGAGTTCCTGCAAACTGGCCTTGTCCGCCATGCCTTGCGCCTGCCATGCCCGCCACAGGTCAGGCTTGCTCTCGGCCATCACACGTGCACGAGCCGCCATCAGCAAATGCAAGGTGTCCACCGAGGGCCCAGCATCGCCGCTCAACGCCTGCGCCGCCGCGCGGGTTGGGCCCAACTGGGCCAAAGGCAGCCGTGAACGCATGTCTGCCATTCGCTCGGACGTCAACGGGTGGCTACGCAGATAAGGAAACGCCCCATCGTCATTGAGGCGCGAGGCCTGCTGCAGCTTGTCGAACATGCTGACAAAGCCCTCACCGTCGTAGCCCGCCTCGGTCATCACGCCAAAGCCAATGCGGTCCGCTTCCCGCTCCATGTCCCGAGAGAAGTTCAGCTGTGTCTGCGCGGCCAGCGCCTGCGACCCCATGATGGCGGCATTGGCCACTTCCACGTTCGTCCCAGCGGCGATGGCGCCCAACACCATGGCCCCCATCAGCAATGGAGCCGTACGGTCTTGCTGCGTCAGCATGCGGGCGATATGGCGTTGGGACACATGGGTGAGCTCGTGGGCCAGCACACTGGCCAGCTCGGAGCGACTCTCCGTCACAGCGATCAGCCCCAGGTTCACACCCATGTAGCCGCCGGGCAAGGCAAACGCGTTGACTCTTCGGTCGCGCGCAATCATCAGCTCCCACGCCATTCGACCAGCGATCTCTGCCGGAATATCGCCACGGGCTTGCGCAGCCCGAACCAAGGGCATCCAGGTCTGGACCAGGTACTGGCTGAGCACTGGATCGTCAAGGTAGTCAGGGTCTTTGTAGATTTCCCGGGCGATCTCGTCTCCCAGTCGGCGCTCCGCCGAGATGGTCAGTGACGCACCATCGCCCAACGACGGCAATCCCGAGGTGTTGCCCCCATGAGGCACCTGCGAATGGGCAAGTGGCAGCGCCAAGGAAAAGGCCAACACAGAAGCAGCGGCCAAGCATGTGGCACGAGGTGAGGAGATCATGTGTCTATGATGCCTGCAAATCGGCGCAGGTTCCTCCACTGCGCTATCCTTTGGGCTGTTTTTATATCGCCACACGATGCGCCGAGTTGACCTGCCACATGACTGAGCCGAATCCCAACGCTACCTCCAGCCCTCTGACCCATTTCGATGCCGAGGGTCAGGCCCACATGGTGGACGTGGGAGACAAGGCACATACCCGGCGAATCGCCGTGGCAGAAGGTCGCATCCGCATGGAGCCCGCCACCCTGGCCTTGATCCAGAGAGGCACCGCCAAGAAGGGAGACGTGCTCGGCATCGCCCGCATTGCCGGCATTCAAGGCGCCAAGAAAACCAGCGACCTGATCCCTCTGTGCCATCCCATCGCGCTCACCCGCGTGGCAGTTGAGTTCACCATCGAACCCGACACCCACAGCGTCCGATGCCAGGCCACGGCCGAATGCACCGGCCAGACCGGTGTCGAAATGGAAGCCCTGAGCGCCGCCACCGTGGCCCTGCTCACCATCTACGACATGTGCAAAGCCGCAGACCGCGGCATGACCATCGGCGGCGTCCGCCTGCTGGAGAAGTCAGGCGGGAAGAGCGGTCATTTTGTGGCGGGGACCTGACATGGCATCAAACAGCCAAGGATACTGTCAGAAGAAACCGTCTCTGAGGAAGAACGCAGCCACACGACCTTCACCATCGAGGATGGCCACCGCATCCTCTTTGCCGATGACAGGAAGAAATCTGGCGTCCTCTGGCTTCAGATGGGCAGCCTTCAGTTCCGCAACCAGGGCCCCCCGGTCGTCTGGATAGTGCGCTATCAGATCTTCGATCGGCCGTGACACCCGCAGTGCGGTGGTTCGCTCCTCTGCCCCGTACGGTATCCAAAAAGCGGGTCGCTGACTGGTGTCCACCCCGTCGATGATGGCTGTCATCAGCGAGTCATTGCGCTCCTGTCCTGCCAGGGTTCGCCGCACAGCGATGACCTTGGGGCCGGTCCAGGACAAGGATTGAAATTCGGGCAGTGCGTTCGGGAGTTCTTTCTCCAGCACCTCGGCCGCAGAGATGACCCGAAACCGGTCATGCTCGAACACCAGGGCCACCGGGCGCGCCAGCTGAACGGAATACAGACCGTATAACAGGGCGGCGAGCTGCAAGGCTGCGATCACTGCAATGTCCTTGCGAAGATGGCTGGCCGTCTTGCGTTGGTTGAAGACAGCAAAGGTCAGCAACGGGCCCATCACCACGTCAACGACGACCACCAGCGTCAGCAAGTGCGTGCCTCCGCCGAGGTCACGATAGGCCCCCGGGAACCACAGGCCAAAGACCAGTGCCGCCACCGACGCGGCAACCGCCATCGAGACAAGAAGGTGAATGCCTGCAGCTTTCAGGCGGGATTTGAGCTGAAACCCTGTTTCCATGATGGAGACAAGTCTAGACGATGGACGCAGCAGGCTGGCGTTCGGCTCGGACTGCCTGACAATATGAAGGAGAGCTGAGCACGGCTCTCCTTCACAGGTTGTTGATCAGCGGCAGTCGGCCGGTGCGTATCGGCCTGGCAGAGTACCGGCCGTGCCCACCATGGTACGTGCGGTGGAAACGCCGACGTCCGTTGACTGGCAACTCCAGTCAATCGGGCCGACCACATTGGCAGCATACGAAAGCCCAAGTTGCACAGGTGCCCCGGCACCTCTGACCCAAGGGGTCAGGACGAGGTTCAGGCCATTGACCGCACCCACGTTCGCGGTGAATGTGACCACAATTTCACCGTCGGTAGGCCCGCCGGGTGCGCTGGTGACCAGCAAACTGGAGACATATTTGCTTTGGGCACCGACGCCACCAGCCTGGTTGTTCCACGTAGTGGCGGCAGCCGTGAGGTTTTGCTGAGTCGCCGACCCTTCACTGACCAGATTTTTTGCGCCCGCAGCGAGCACCAGACCTTCGGTCACTCTGGAGCGGATGGTGTAGTCCTGGTAGGCCGGCAAGGCGACGGCAGCCAGAATACCGATGATCGCCACCACGATCATCAATTCGATCAGGGTAAAGCCACGGTTTCTGAATCTGCTTTTCATGGCACTTTCCTCAATTGCTTGCACTACATGCCTTTTGGCATATCCCATGCCAAGGGAAAGAGAATACTTTCAGTAACACAAATACGAGAAATCACAACATTTGCGACAAATTGTGTCTTCTGGACCGACATTTTTTGCGCCTCGGTCCAAAATTGCCAAGCCTTTCGCCTGCACAAGTCGCACTCCATGCCCCATTTAAACGGTTGACCAGAGCAAAACCAACGATGGCACTGTCCCTACACATGAAGGCAAAAGCAAACGCAAACGCAGAGGCAAAAAAGGAGTGTCTCAGACACTCCTTTTTTGCTTCCAAAGGGCTGGACCAGAGCCCAACCCTCTTCCGTGTATCAACGGCAGTCGTTAGGAGCGTAACGAGCTGGCAGGGTGCCGGCGACGAGCGCAGGCAGGCCACGAGCCGTCGCCACTGCGTTGGAAACAGAAGCGCAACCCCAGTCGATTGGGCCGGTCACACCAGCAGCATAGCTGGCACCCAGCTGCACAAGAGCCGCGTTGCCACCACCGTCGGTACCGTTGATGTAGGGCGTCAGCACCAGGGTGGAACCTGCAGGAATCGCACCAACGTTGGCTGGGTTGTAGGTCACGGTCGTTTCACCGTTTACGTTGTTGATCTGAATCGAAGTGACGTACTTGGTGATCGCACCTGCGCCACCAGCCTGAGCGTTCCACGTATCGGCCGCGGCGGTCAGTTCAGGCAGGGTTGCGGATGCATCGCCGATCAGGTTCTTGGCGCCTCCGGCCACGACCAGACCTTCAGAAACGCGCGAACGGATCGTGTAATCCTGGTACGCAGGCAGTGCGACAGCAGCCAGAATACCGATGATGGCCACCACGATCATCAGTTCGATCAGGGTGAAACCTTTTTGAATGGAACGCTTCATGTTGTGTACTCCTTGAATGGAATGAAAGAGGAGAAAAAGACTCTGACGTCTTCTATTACGCAGTTCGCGTGCCAACCTCTTGATCAGAATTTCTGGCCTGTTTTTTGCGGCTTATTTCACAGACTAGCACTTACGGGTGACATTTTGTGACCCCGATTGTCGATTGATGCTGACAATTTTTGTCATTTCAAGTCAGGGTGACCAAAATTGTCACAACTCAAACACGTCTCCAGCAGTGAGCCAGCGGATGTCATGACGCACATCGTTGGCCCGATTGGGTGTTTCATCGAAGCGCTGGATCTCTTCCATGATGAGCCCGGTTTCCGCCGGTTTGGTGTGCGTGATGTAGACCGGAATACGCTTGTCTCGCCCCATGAGATCGAGCTCTTCAGCCAATGATGCAGGCGCCAGGTGAAGACTGCGTTTGGCCAGGTCGCGCTCACGGTCGCTAAAGGCTGTTTCAATGACCAGCATCTGCACAGGCAGCTTGTTCACCCGCTCCCAGAAGCCAGGGTTGCGCCAAGTGTCTCCACTGAAGACCCAGCAGCCTTTGTCCGCATGAACCGCGAACCCCACCGCGGGCACCGTGTGAACAGCTGGCAACACATCCACCAGCTTACCCCCAACATGCAGCCGCTCGTCGACCACAAAAGGGACGAATTTCAGCAAAGGTGTGTCGGCACTGGGGATGGAAGCGAAGTCCGGCCAGATGACGTTGTTGAAGATGTGGGTGCGCAGCGCCGCGATGGTCTGAGGCAGCGCATGCACCTGCAGCGGCGGCTTGCTTTGCGCCAGGCGAGTGGAGGCCACGGCATCGAGCATCAGCGGAAGGCTGGCCACGTGGTCGAGATGCGAATGGGTCAGCAGCACATGGTCGATCCGAGCCATGTCCTCCAGCGGCAGGTCGCCAACGCCCGTGCCGGCATCCACCAGCACATTGTCATCGAGCAGGAAGGAGGTGGTCCGACAGCCTCGTGCGATGGCGCCAGAGCATCCCAGAACGCTTACCTTCATTGGACTGTGGTCAATTCCGTCGTTCCAGTGAGGCGCTGACACGAGCGTGCATCACTTGGTTTCAAAGACACTGGTCCCATCCCAGTCTTCCCGGGTTGGCACCTCCCTCATTGAGGCTAACCGGTTGGCATACAAGCGGTAAAGCCCTTTTTGTCCATTGAGCTGCAAAAGCAGGCTCAATTGTTGCTCACAAGCGTACCAGTCACCCCGACGCCACGCCACGAGAAAGATTTCCCACTCATGCAATTCCTGCGCCAGTCCAGGCTCCAAGCCTGGGCCGGACGTCAAAGGCGTATATATCGTCACAGCCTGGTCTTTGCCTTTGACCTTCACGCGATCCAGCTCCTGCCATACAAAGCCCGGTGCCTGGGCACGGGTGAACTCGCTGGCGATGATGTCGACGTCGTACACCCGGGTCAGCGCCTCCAGGCGGGAGGCCAGATTCACTGCGTCGCCAATGACGGTATAGCTGCGTCGAACATCGGACCCCATGTCGCCCACGCTCATCTCACCCGTGTTCAGCCCGATGCCAACCCCCAGTGGCTCGGCTTCAGGCCGACCCTGGTTGAAGCGGTTGATGGCCTCCACCATGGCCAGCGCCGCATTGATTGCTCGACCTGCATGGTCTTCCAGCGTCACAGGCGCGCCCCAGAACGCCATGATGCAATCGCCCATGTATTTGTCGATCGTGCCTTGCTCGTCGCGGATGTGGCGCGTCAACC